>DASQRM010000259.1:0-7120 GCA_035642895.1 Streptosporangiaceae bacterium
GGGACCGGCCCCGGCGCGTTGGCTGGTGCCCCGCTTCACTGGCCGTTTGTCTGTGGTGCGCGACCAGGTGGGGTCTGGCTTGGCTTGGGAGGCTGGGCTGGGCGTCGGGGGAGTTAGCCAGGAACTGGGGTCAGGTGGTTAGCCAGGTGCGGAGGTTGGTTTCTACTTCGGTGATTTGGGAGATGGGGACGTGTTCGGCGCGGGAGTGGGCTACTTCCGGGTCGCCGGGGCCGTAGTTGAGTGCGGGCATGCCGAGCTCGGCGAAGCGGGCCACGTCGGTCCAGCCGAACTTGGCCCGCGGGGTGCCGCCCACCGCCGCGAGCAGGGTGGCGGCGGCGGGGTCGCCCAGCCCCGGGCGGGCCCCGGCGGCCCAGTCGGTGAACTCCACGTCCCAGCCCCGGAAGATCTCCCGCACGTAGTCCTGGGCCTGCTCCACGGCACGGTCCGGGGCGAAGCGGTGGTTCACGGTGACCACGCACTCGTCCGGGATGACGTTGCCCGCCACTCCCCCGCTGATATAGACGGCGTTCAGCCCTTCGTGGTACCTGAGGCCCTCGACCTCTGGTTGCCGGGCCACGTAATTGCGCAGCACGTCCAGGATGGGTCCCGCCTGGTGGATGGCGTTAGTGCCATTCCAGGACCTGGCGCTGTGGGCGCGCTCGCCGGTCGCGCGGACCTCGGCCCGCATGGTTCCCTGGCAGCCGCCCTCGATGATCGCGCTGGTCGGCTCCAGCAGCACGGCCAGGTCGCCGTCCAGCAGGTCCGGGGAATTGCGGGACAGCCGGAGCAGGCCGTTGCGTTCGGCTTCGACTTCCTCGCCGTCATAGAACACGTACGTCACGTCGCGGTTCGGCTCGGGCAGGGAGGCCGCCAGGCGGAGCTGGACCGCGACGCCAGACTTCATGTCGCAGCCGCCGCACCCGTACAGCAGATCGCCATCGAGGCGGGCCGGGAGGTTATCGGCGATCGGCACGGTGTCGATGTGCCCGGCCAGCACCACCCGCTCCGGCCGGCCCAGCATGGTCCGGGCGACCATGGCGTTGCCGTCCCGGAACAGCTCCAGGTGCGGGATGCGGCGCAGCGCGGCGTCGATCATCTTGGCCAGGCGTTCCTCATCACCGCTGACCGAGGGTATGTCTACCAGGGCCGCGGTCAGTGCCGCCGGATCCTGGGAAAGGTCAAGGTCTAGGTCCACGCGGGGAGCCTAGCCGGACATGATGGCCACACCAGCACCGCCCACGCCGAACGGAGAGCTCATGTTCCACGTTGACTCGGAGGTCGGCCGGCTCCGCCAGGTCGTGCTGCACCGCCCCGAACTTGAGCTCAAGCGGCTCACTCCGGATAACGCCAGCGAGCTTCTGTTCGACGGAGTGCTGTGGGCCGAGCGGGCCCAGGCGGAGCACGACGAGTTCGCGGAAGCCCTGCTGGCCCGGGGCGTGGCCGTGCACTACTACGGGGACCTGCTGACCCAGACGCTGGAGATCTCCCAGGCCCGCAACTACATCATGGACCGGGTCTTCGACTCCCGGCTGAACGGGCCGCTGGCCTGCGCGGCGCTGCGGGCCGCGGTGGAAGGACTCCCGTCCCCGGTGCTGGCTCAGGCCCTGACCGGCGGGATCACCAAGCAGGAGATCCTGGAGCTGACCCCGGAGCCGAAGAGCATCGCGTTCCATTCCCTGGAGGCCGGCAGCTTCGTGCTCGCGCCGCTGCCCAACCTCCTCTACCAGCGGGACACGTCGTCCTGGATCTACGGCGGGGTCTCGGTGAACGCCATGGCCATGCCGGCCCGGATGCGCGAGACCGTCAACGACGAGGCCATCTACCGCTGGCACCCGATGTTCTCGGGCGGCGGCTTCGAGGTCTGGTACCACGGCGCGGACGCGGCCCCGGCCACCATCGAAGGCGGCGACATCCTGGTCATCGGCAACGGCGCGGTGCTGGCCGGGATGAGCGAGCGGACCACCCCGCAGGCGGTCGAACTGATCGCGCACCGGCTGTTCTCGGCCGGGGCGGCTCGCTGCCTGGTCGCCATCGACATGCCGAAAGCGCGGGCGTTCATGCACCTGGACACCGTGATGACCATGTGCGACTACGGCGTGTTCACCAAGTACATGAATCTGGGCATGCTGCCGTCGTACACGGTGGAGCCGGGGGCCAGCGCCCGCGAGCTCAAGGTCACCGACCATCCGCCGGAGGACATGCACACCGCGATCGCGGCTGCGCTCGGCCTGCCCGGCATCAAGGTGCTGACCGCCAGCCAGGACCCGGCGGCGGCGCAGCGTGAGCAGTGGGACGACGGCTGCAACGTGCTGGCCATCGAGCCCGGCGTGGTCGTCGCCTACGACCGCAACGTCACCACGAACACGTACCTGGAGGGGAACGGCGTCGAGGTGGTGCCGGTACCTGGCAGCGAGCTGGGCCGGGGCCGGGGCGGGCCGCGCTGCATGAGCTGCCCCATCGAGCGCGACGCCTGAACACAGCGCGCGACCCTCTCAGCGGGGCCGCGTCACTCAATGACCTCCCGCCTGATCTCGGCGCCCCGGTCATCCCGGTAGCGGACCTGCATCTGGCTGCCGTCCAGGTCCAGCACGGCGAACCCGAAACGGGCCCAGCAGTCACCATCGGTGTCCTCCAGGAAGCCTGCCGCTTCCCACGCCCCCGGCCGTTTGACCGGGTCGCCGGCCGCGTACGTCTGGAGGACGGGAACGCCGCCGTGTCCCAGGCAGCGCGGGAACCGCACGCCGTGGGCGGCCTCGAAGCCCATGCAGCGGTGCTCGTGCCCCCACCACCACGCGGCCACCCGCCCGCTGTCCAGGACCGGGCCGAGCTTGGCGGGCAGCACCGGGCCGAGGTCGGCCGGCTCGTATGCGGACATCAGCTGGTGGTGGCTCAGCAGCACCAGCTTGCGCCCCGGCGTCCCCCGGGCTATTTCCGCAACGAAACCCGCTTGCGGGTCTTCGAGCACTCCGGAAGCGCCTTTGGACATGACGTCCGTATCCCAGGACGTGTCCAGGCCCACGAAGTCCCACGATGGCGCGGCGAGCCGGAAGAAACTGGTCGGCGCGCCGTCGGCCGAGTGCTGGCCGGCGAACCGCGGGTCGCCCAGAAGCGTCTCGAAGTAGCCGAAGCCACCGCTGTACATATCGTGATTGCCGTTCAGCGACCACGACGTCACCCCGGCCCGGGCCTGCTCCGGCGTCACCGGCCAGCAGGCCAGCACATGCTGGCGGATTTCGCTGGGCAGCCCGGAATAGTACACATCGCCGAGATGGATGACGTGCGCCTCCCGCCCGCAGGCCAGGGCGTCAGCGACCTCCTCGGCCATATATGAGGCTACGGCCCGGGCTCTGGGCAGCCCGGTTCCCCAATCTCCGACCACCACCAGCCGCGCCGAGTCGCTGATCGCGTGCTCGGCGGGCCGGGGATTGAAAGGGTGATTGCCCCTGGCCAGGTGACTCAGCATCGATCTGGCAATCTTGATGACCCAGTCCGGGTCGGCCGGTGAGAAGGTCCCGGGGTGCAGGAGCGCCTCGGCGGTGTGCGTGATGGTCGACCACAGACTCCGGTCCAGGGGCGTCCGGTCAACCACGCCCTGCTCCCGGAGGGCACCGGACACGGCGCTCTGCACCAGGCTGACCGCCGGCTCGCGCGACAGGTAGGGCACCATCTGGCCCTCCGCCCCGCCCGACGAGACGTCTGCGGTACCCGGGCCCGGGAGCACAGCGCGTACCTTGGCCTGCGGGTCGCCTGCTCCGGGGATCACCTGCGCGGCGGCCGCTGTTGCCTCCCCCAGCTGGTCAGAGCCCACGACGCCGCGGACGGCGGCCACGTACTGGCGGACCGAATCCCGGTCGTACGCCTGCTCGATCATGGAAGCCCCCTCAGCCGTGAACGACCCGCCCAGCGCGCGGAGACTCCCGCTACCGCGCCTCCGGAATCTGCCTGACCGCATCATCCCGCTGGCCGGGGGCGCGGCGGTAGCCCGATGGGGATGGTGGTGAGCCGGCCGGTCCGCCCGATTAACCGAAATACTGGAATTGAACGCTTTTCGGTTTCGGCAATTACCTGCCTGCCCGCCTCGTCGCATAGTGACACAGTCGGGAAAATGCGGCCCTTGGCTTTCTGCCGGCTAATTGATCCGCTACGTTGACCCAGCAGGGGGGCGCATTTCCTTCCGGCCAGAATAATCACAGGGGGCACATATGAAGATGGCGTGTGCTATTCCGGTCCTTTCAGGCGGGACCGCGGCAGTGCTGGTCATGATGGCTGCGGCGCCCGCCCTGGCGAGCCCGGGCCGGGCCGGCCATTCGCGGAGCGCCGGTCACACCAGGATCACCTCGATCCTGAGGTCCGGGGACACGGTCACCGGCGTCCGGGGCTCGGGGGGCCGCGGTGTGGTGCTGACCGGCTCGGTGACCACCAGTAGCGGCTCGCAGGTCCCGTTCCTGTTCCGCGGCCGCCTGGCGAGGGCGGCGGGAGCCACGGTCTCGGTGCTGCGGCCGCCTTTCCGCCAGGTCACCTCGGCCACCTTCTACGGTCCCAACACGCACCTGTTCAACCCCCGGGCGATCCCGCGCGGGGACGTCCGGGCGGTGGGCAGCTACGTCTCGTCCGCGTCGCGCCAGGGCGTGCACGACCAGGGCCTGATCTACCTCGGGCCGCTCAGCGGCCGGGGCGGCTCCTGGAGGTCCATCGACGTGCCCGCGAACGGCAGGCACGTCACCGGGCACGTCCGGGCCTGCCCGCGATCCCGGCCCCGGTGCTTCGTGATGGACACCATCGCGCACAGCACGATGGGCAACCTGGTGGTGGGCAACTACGACCTGAAGCCGATGGTGCACGGGGGCCTGGTCTCGGGCAACGCGTTCATCTACAACATCACCAAGCGCCAGTGGACCCTGATCCAGATGCACGGCAGCCTGTCCACGAAGACCTCGCTGTACGGCATCTGGCAGGACGGCGGCCCAGGGAGCCCGCGCTACACGCTGGCCGGCGGGTCCTCAGCCCGTGGTCTCCAGCGCGCATTCCTGATCAACTACAACGAGCGGACCGGCGCCTTCGGCCGGCCGGCTTTCTACGTCAACAACAACCGGCCCACCGCGTTTACCCATTTCGATGGGATCACCGCCGTCCGGGGCGGGTTCAACCTCGTCTCGATTAGCAACGGCCATTCCCCGGCGCTGGTGTTCGTCCCGGTGCGGGGCCGGTCCTTCGGCCGGGCGCGCTGGCATCAGGCCAACGTGGGCGGGAGCGGACTGTGCCCGTGCAGCGCCGTCACCGGCAACACCGTGTGGCGCAACCACATCATGGGACTGTTCGTCCCGAACAGTTCCCCGGCACCGCACACCTACCTGGCCACCGTCCGGGCGCGGTAGGAGGCGGACCTGGCCGGCCTCGGAAACCGTGGCCAGGCCTCGGAGTTAGCCGGTGATGGCGCTGATCGCCCGGGTCAGGGTCGTCGTGACCTGGCTCGGGGTGGTACCGGGACTGACCCGGAAACGGAGCTCGATGTAGCCGTCATCATCAATGATGATCGTGATGTCGCGGCCGCCGGGCTGGGGCAGCCGGGCCGTGATGTCGGGGGTCTCGCGGGTTACGTTGAGGGCCGCGGTGAGCCCCGCGGCGGTCAGCAGCCCGGTGAGGATCAGCATCCGCTGCATGACCTCGTCCGAGTCCTCCTGGCCCGGGTTCGCTGGCGGGACTGCGTGCCGAGCCGGGCCGGAGCCGGGAGGTGCCGTCTGCGGTGCGGATCGGACTCCGGGGCGGGGGTCCGATCCGCACCGGTAAGCGCTGGGGCGGGTGGTGGCCAGGGCGGCGTACAGGTCGGCGGGCTGGCGGATGAGGCCTGGATCCGGGCGCCACTCGCTGACCGGCACCACGCCCGGCGGCACCAAGGACAGGTCACCGAGCAGGGCGCTGACCTGGGTGTGGGATCGGGCCGTGATCCCGCCGGGTACGGCCTCGTTGTAGGCCGCGACGCCGGAAGTGACGGCGGCGGGAGCGAAATCGCTGGTCAGGTGGCTGATGGCCACGAAGCTGCCGGGAGCTAACCCGCCCGCCAGCGTGGCGAGGATGCCCGCCGGGTCGTCGGCGTCGGGCAGGAAGTGCAGCACGGCCAGGAGCAGGATCGCGGCGGGACGGGTGAAGTCCAGGGTCCGGGCCGCCCCGGCCAGCAGGGCGGCCGGATCGTGCAGGTCGGCGTCGACATAGTCGCAGGCGCCACCCGGCGTGCTGCCCAGCAGGGCCCGGGCGTGGGCCAGGACGAGCGGGTCGTTGTCGGCGTAGACGATCCGGGCGGCCGGGTCGAGGGCCTGGGCTACCTCGTGGGTGTTGTCCGGGGCGGGTAACCCGGTGCCGATGTCGAGGAACTGGCAAATGCCCTGCTTTCCGGCCAGATACCGGACCACCCGGCCCAGGAACTTGCGGTTCGCCCGGGCCCCGGCCACCACCTGCGGCCGGTGACCCGCGACCCGCAGTGCAGCGTCGCGGTCGGCCGCGTAGTGGTCCTTCCCGCCCAGCCACACGTTGTACACCCGCGCCGGATGTGCCACCAACGGATCCAGAGCCGGGTCGGAGTGGGCACCGAGATGACTCTGGGACTGGCTCGCCTGGATGTCTTCGCTCATGAAGCTAAGTATAGCTAGCTGCATCCAGTCATGGCTAGTCGCGTCTTGATCTTGCTAGGTGAGGTGAACTAGATCTAGGCGCATGTCGTTGCAGCGTGATGCGCCTCTGCCGCTGAGCCAGCAGCTCGCCGGGCTGCTCCGGGCGCAGATCGAGTCGGGGGAACGCGCCCCGGGTTCGCGGCTGCCGACGATCATGCAGCTGTCGCAGGAGCACGGCGTGGCGACCGCGACGGTCGTCAAAGCCTTGCGGATCCTGAAGCGTGAGGGACTCGTCATCGGCTCAAGCGGTCATGGGACTTTCGTCGCCGAGCGGCCAGGTCAGTAGCGCATCGCCCAGACCATCAGCACGGCGCGGGCGGTCTCAAACTTGGACAGTTAGTTGTCTTGAGGGATTCGTGTTTAGGCGGGTAAGTTTGGCGCCGTGACCGCTGCCCCGACTCCGACCATCGCCGAGGAGTTGCGCGGCGCTGGCCTGCGGGTGACGGCCGCCCGCG
>DASQRM010000260.1:0-2877 GCA_035642895.1 Streptosporangiaceae bacterium
ATGTTCCTCTCCCGCCACACCATTAGTTCGCAGGCAATGTCGATCTACCGGAAACTAGGGGCCAGCTCACGGAGCCAGGCCGTCATGCGGTCACGCGAGCTGGGACTGCTGGAGGGATGACGCTCGCCTATCGCGTTCAGATGGGGTAGCGGGTGGGCTCGGTGGTGTAGGTCCGGCCGGACGGGGTGGTCCAGCGGAACGTGCCGTCGCGAAGCTGGTCCACTCTCCATCTGGGGTGCTGCTTGAGGCGGTGGTCGTGACGGCACTTCGGGCCGGTGTTACAGAGGCAGGTGCGGCCGCCTGCTTCATACGGGGTGTTGTGCTCGTGGTCGCACTGGGCGGCGGGGCGGCGGCAGACGGGGCTGGTGCAGGTGGCGTACCGGACCTGGGACAGATGCCTTAGCTTGACTCCGGCGTCGTGGCCCTCGGCTTGGTGCCGCTGGTCGCAGGGGTCAGTGGTCAGGGATTCCAGGGTGATGATCAGGTCCGGCCCGCCGCCGGGAGTGCGCAGCCGCCAGGTGCCGTACCCGCCGGGTGGGCCGTCCCGGCTGGCCGGGGTGAAGGAGGACCCCGGTGGTCCGGGCCCCGCGCGCTTTCTGTGATTCTTGGGTTCGGGGCGGGCACAGCCGTGGGCGACGGCGTGCCCCTGGTCGTCGGTCACGGTCAGGCACCAGGTGGTCTTAGGGTTTCGGGCGGCAGCGTGGGCTAGGTCGCGAGCCAGCCAAGGGTCGACCGGGCCCAGCCCCGACAGCTCGCCGGGCCGGTCCGCGAGGTCGGCCAGGGTCGCCAGCGGAACGGTGAGGGCAACCTGTCCGGCGGGAGCCGCGCCGGGCCGGGAGACGCCAGGGCGGGAGTCCTTGCCCAGGAGCAGGTCCAGGTAAGCGCGGGCGCGGAGCTGGTCCATGTCGCCCTCCAGCCCAGCCTTGCGCAGTTCCTTGGCCAGAGCCGTGATCCGCTGGTCCGCGGCCAGCACGTCATCAGGGGGCAGCTCGCAGCCCATCAAGGCGGCGTTACCGGAGTCCTCGATCCACCGCTGCACCCGGGCGTCTCTGGTTGCGGCCTCGCGGCGTTCCTTGGCTTTCTCCGGGGCGACTTCCATCACGGCGCTGGCGATGGCGGCGCGCAGGCCGCCGGGGGTCAGGCGGGCGGCCCGGTCCAGGACCTTGTCCTCGGCGGTGCGAGCCTCAGCGTCCTCAAGGAGGGCGGTGGCGCGGGCGATGATCTCGGCCTTGTACCGGGTGATAGTCCCGTCGTCCAGCCCGGCCCGGGTGCCGGGCAGCCGGGTTCCGAGGGTCTGGGCCAGGTCGATCAGGACCTCGGCCCGGCCGCGGGACTCGGCCAGCGCGTGGGCAACCTCGTCCGCGATGAACTCCTGGTCCTCGGGCTTGGGGTTGCGGCGGGCCAGCTCGGCTATTGCGGCCAGCTTGCGCGCGACCGCATGCGCCTCGACCCGGTCCCACGCGCACATGAGGCCGACCAGCTCGGCCTCGGAGATCCCGGTGAACCCATCGTCTTCCGCGGCGGCGTCGGCAGCGACCGCCAGCTGCGCGCAGCCGGGCAGCAGGTCGAAGATCATCCCTGGGCCGAACGCGGCCGCCGGGCTGGACGACTCGCCAGGGAAGACCCGCGCCGAGCCGGGCTGGCCCGGGCCCCGCCGTCCCGTGGTGGCTGCCTCGACCGCCAGCAGCTCATCAGCGGCAGCTTCGCTGATCTCGGCGAGCTCCTCCTCGGTGAGCGGGGCATAGTCCTCGAACTCTTCCGGCTCGGGCGGCTCGTCGTGCTCGCGGGCCCGGTCCAGCCAGCATTCCCGTTCCGGGTCGCGGTCCATCCAGGCGGGATCGTCGTCCCACCCGGGGGCCGCGGGAACCGGTGACGCGGGCATGAACCACCATCCGTTCGGAAGAATGATTGTTCTTCGAACATGATAGCGTATATCGTTCATGATCACCAGTTTATTCGCTAATTGAATGCGTGATTCGAATAAAGAGATGACTGGTGGTGGTGTGACTTAGGGGCAGGCTGAGGGCAGGCTGGGAGCTGGCAGAGGGGGCGGCGGCTGGGTTATTGTCCTGACATGCCAGGGATCGTGATCGTGGGGGCCGGGTTCGGCGGCATCGGGATGGGAATCGCGCTGAAGAAGGCGGGTTACCACGACTTCGTGATCCTGGACAAGGCTCCTGATCTCGGTGGGACGTGGCGCGACAACCGGTACCCGGGGTGCGCGTGTGACGTGCCGTCGCCGCTGTACTCCTACTCCTTCGAGCTGAACCCGGACTGGAGCCGCCTGTTCGCGCCGCAGCAGGAGATCTGGGACTACCTGCGGAACTGCGCCCGGAAGTACCGGGTCGACGAGCACATCAGGTACGGCTCAGCGGTCGAGCGGATGGACTGGGACGACCGCGCCCGGCGGTGGAACGTGGAGACGGTCCAGGACGGCGAGCTGCGCAGCTACCGGGCGCGGGCGGTCGTGTCGGCCGCGGGCGCGCTGCACCTGCCGTTGTATCCAGATATTCCGGGGGCCGGGGGGTTCGGCGGCACGGCGTTCCATTCGGCCCGGTGGGACCGCTCCTGCGAGCTGACCGGCAAGCGGGTCGCGGTGATCGGGACCGGGGCGTCGGCAATCCAGTTCGTGCCCGAGGTAGCCAGGCAGGCCGCGCACCTGTCGGTGTTCCAGCGCACGCCGCCGTGGATCCACCCGCGACCCGACGCGGAGATCCCGGGGCGGCTGCGGGCCGTCTTCAGGAAAGCCCCGCTGACCGCCCGGGCCCTGCGCGACGCCATCTACCTGGCCATGGAGGCCAGGGCGGTGGGCTTCGCGGTCAACCCCAAGCTGATGGCGCCGCTGGAAGCGGTGGGCCGCCAGCACCTGGCCAGGCA
>DASQRM010000261.1:0-16157 GCA_035642895.1 Streptosporangiaceae bacterium
CCCCGGATTGCTTCGCGGTCGCGGTCGCCGTCGTGGACGGCGAGGGGGTGGGCGCCGGGCTCGGGCCAGCCGCGCTTGCGCTGGTCAGTGCGCCGTAGCTGCCCGATTTGCCCGCCGTCATCTGCTCATAGAGGGCCTGCGCCGTCACGATCTGGCCGATCACCGTGTCCGCATTGTCCACGCTGCTGAAGTGGTCAGACAGCCCACCTGACCGCATCACGTCGATGGCGCTGCCCGCCCCGGAGCCGCTGAGCTGTCCGGCCACGACCGTGGCCTGGCCGGCCAGGTTCAGCTGCTGCGCCACGGTCACGAGAGTCTGGCTCTCGCTGCTGGAGCTGCTGGTCGCGGGCGGGGCGGCCGGGATTATCACGACAGCCAGGGTGGCACGAACCGCCGGGTTCCCGCTGATACTCAGGAAACCTCCAGCTGCGTAGCCGTTGAGGATCGCTTTGCCGGTGGCGTCGGCCACTCCGGCGGGGGGCTGGGTGGGGCCGTTCTTGGTCAGGATCGCGCTGGCGATCAGCTCCGCGGCCTGGGCCTGCTGCGTGCCGTTGCGCAGGGTGACCCCGGCCGGTGTCTGCTGCCGGTTCAGCGTGTCCAGGTCTGACTGGGTGCCGGCGGTGAAGAACTGGCTCTGCAGCTGCACCTCGCCGCTGACGGTCGCCCCGGCCAGGGTCAGCGCGGACGAGACCCCCGTGACGACGCTGCCCGGGAAGCCGGGCGCGGTGACCAGGACCACGCGCTGCCCGTCCAGCAGGCCGCCCAGCGCCAGGTGCTCGCCCGACTGCGCGTAGGACTCGGCCGCCTTGAGCTGGTTATTCAGCTGGGCGTTCTTGGCGAACAGCGCGTCGATCCGCCCCTTCTCCGCGCTGGCGGTCTTCTGCAGCCCGGTGAGCACGGCCGGCTTCAGGGCGGTGGACCCGACCACGATCCCGATCGCGAGCGCGAGGAAGACCGCGACGATAGACACCAGGTGATACCGGAAATCGATCATGGGATGCTGGCCTAAAACAATCCGCTGAGCCAGTACTTCACGACGTCCCACTGGGCGCCGAGGTACGTGAAGAAGATCCGCCCCGCGGGCGAGGCGAGCATGACCACCAGGATGGTGACGCCCGCGGCCAGGACCAGGAGCATCAGGGCCCAGCCGGAGATGCGCTGCCGGTAGAGCCGGCTCACTCCCTTGGCGTCCACCAGCTTGCTGCCGACCCGGAGCCTGGTCAGCCAGGTGCTCGCATACCCGGCGCGGCCCTTGTCCAGGAACTCGTCCAGGGTGTTGTGGGTGCCCACGGCGACGATGAGGCTGGCGCCCTTGGCGTCGGCCATCAGCAGGGCGACGTCCTCGCTGGTGCCGCCGGCGGCGCAGACCACCGAGGGCAGCCCGAGCCGCTCGACCCGCGCATGGCCGGGGGCCCGCCCGTCGCGGGGGTAGGCGTGTACCACCAGTTCCGCCCCGCAGTGCAATCCCTCGTCGGTGACCGAGTCCATGTCGCCGACGATCACGTCAGGCAGGTAGCCGGCCTCGAGCAGCGCGTCGGCCCCGCCGTCCACCCCCATCATGACGGGCTTGAACTCACGGATGTATGGCCGCAGCACCGCGAGGTCCTCGCGGAACTGGTTGCCGCGCACCACCACCAGCACGTGCCGCCCTTCGATCTTGGTCCGTAGTTCCGGGGCCGCGATGCCGTCGATCAGCAGCGCACCCTCGCCCTCGCCCTTGATGTACTCCAGCGTGTTGGTCGCGAAGTCCTGGAGCTGGGCCGCGATGCCGTCCTTGGCGGCGGTCATCGCCTCGGCCACCGTCTCGGCCGTCTGGATCCGGCCTTTGGCCACGACCTCGTCGCCGGTGTACAGCGTGTCACCCTGCAGCCGGACCAGCGTGCCCTCGCTGACCTTGGTGAAAACGTCCGGGCCGACGTCGTCGAGCAGCGGCACCCCCGCCTCGATCAGCAGCTGGGGGCCGAGGTTCGGGTACCGGCCGGAGATGCTGGGCGCCACGTTCACCACCGCCCCGACCTGCTGCCGGAGCAGCGCTTCGGCACCCAGCCGGTCCAGGTCCGCGTGGTCGATAATGGCGACCTCGCCTATCCGCAGGCGCTTGGTGAGGTTCTTGGTCCTGCGGTCCAGCCGGGCAGCCCCAATCACACCCGGCAGGTCCTCTGGCCTGCTCCGGTGCCTTTTCGGGAGTTTCAGGAACGGGGCCAACATCGCAGTCCATCCTGCCAGACCAGCCGACCGGGTGACGCCACACGCCGCATCAGGGAACTCCCCTGGTCGCTGGCCACACCCAGAACCCTCAGCTCCCGTACAGCCCCCGTTCAGCTGGGCCCGCTCGGCCGGGCCCGTTCAGCTGGGCCGGGGCTCCGCGGCCGCCGCCCGTTCTGCCGCGGCGGCGGTGAGCAGTTCGCCCGCGTGCGCGCGGCCGAACTCGGAGTCCTCGAGGCCGGCCAGCATCCGGGACAGCTCCGTGACCCGCCCGGCGTCGTCGAGCCGGGTCACCCCGCTGCGGGTCACGCTGCCGTCGTCGGCCTTCTCCACCACCAGGTGGGTGTCCGCGAACGCGGCGACCTGGGGCAGGTGGGTGACCACGATGACCTGGGCCAGCCGGGCCAGCCGGGCCAGCCGCCGGCCGATCTCCACCGCGGCCTTCCCGCCCACCCCGGCGTCGACCTCGTCGAACACGAAGGTCGGAACGGGATCCGCCCCGGCGAACACCACCTCGATCGCGAGCATGACCCGGGACAGCTCGCCGCCGGAGGCGCCCTTGGCCAGCGGCAGCGCCGGTGCCCCGGGGTGCGCGGCCAGCCGGATCTCCACCTCGTCCGCGCCGTGCGGGCCGAAGTCCTCCTGCGGCGTGACCGCGACCGTCAGGGAGGCGTACGGCATGGCCAGGGCGGCCAATTCGCCGGTCACCTCGGTGGCGAAGCGCGCGGCCGCCTCGCGGCGCAGCGTGGTGAGCTGGCCCGCCAATTCGGCGACGGTCGCGCCGAGCCGCTCCGCTTCCGCGGCCAGGCCGGCGATCCGGTCGTCGTCGCCGTCCAGCTCGCCCAGCCGGCTGGCCGCCTGCCTGGCCCAGTCCAATACGGCGGCCAGGTCCCCGCCGTCGCCGTCGGCGGCGCTGGCGCCTGCGCCGTAGCTGCGGATCAGCCGGGTCAGGTCGGCGCGCCGCTGCTGCACCGCGGCCAGCCGGGCCGGGTCCGCCTCCACCGACTCCACGTACGAGGCGAGTTCCGCGCCGATGTCGGAGATCAGGTAGGCCGCCTCGGACAGCCGGCCCGCCAGCCCGGCCAGCACCGGGTCGTGGCCGGCGACGGCCTCGAGCGCCTGGGTGGCGGTGGCCAGCAGGCTGGACGCGTCGGGCAGGTCGTAGGACCCGCTGGACGGGTCGCCGAGCAGCGCGTCGTGCGCGGCACTGGCCGCGGTGTGCAGCCCGTCCGCGTTGGCCAGCCGCTCCTCCTCGGCCCTCAGCTCTACGTCCTCCCCCGCCACGGGCTCCAGCCGCTCGATCTCGGCCGCGCCGCGGCGCAGGTCCTCGGCTTCCTGGGCGCGCTCCCGGGCCCGTCCGGTCAGCTCCTCCAGCTCACCCCGGACTTCGCGGTGCCGTAGGTAGGCCCGGTGATAGTCCGCGGCCACCGCGGCCAGGGCGGGCCCGGCGAAACGGTCCAGCGACTCCCGCTGGCGGCCCGGCCGCAGCAGCTGCTGCTGGTCGGCCTGCCCGTGCACCGCGACCAGGTCGTCGGCCAGGTAGGTGAGCAGCGACACCGGCACGGAGTGGCCGCCGGCATAGGCACGCGACCGCCCCTCCGCGGACACCGAGCGGCTGACGATCAGGGTCGCCCCGTCGTCGTCGAGTTCGCCGCCCGCCTCGGTCACCTGCCCGGCCACCCGCCCCGCGGGATCGATGCGCAGCCGGCCCTCGACCGTGGCCCGGTCGGACCCGGGCCGGACCCGGGCCGGGTCGGCCCGCCCGCCGAACATGAGGCCCAGGCCGGTGACGACCATCGTCTTGCCTGCCCCGGTCTCCCCGGTGACCACCGTGAACCCGGGCGACAGCTCCAGCACGGCGTCCTCGATCACGCCGAGCGCGTTAATGCGGACTTCCTCAAGCATGAGCGCGTGGCTCCTGTTCGATGTGGCGGGCGGCGGACGGGCGCCCCCGCCAGCCGGCGACCGGCAGGCCAAACTTCGCGACCAGCCGGTCGGTGAACGGCGCGCCGCCCACCGCGGTGTCGTCCTCGCTGCGCAGCCGGGCCAGCAGCACCGGCGCGGCGCCGCGCCGGACCTCGATCCGTGCGCCGGCGGGCAGATCCACCCGGCGCCGCCCGTCGCACCACAGCACGCCCGCGAAGGACTGGCCGACGGCAGGCCCGCCGAGGACCTCGATCGCGAGCAGGGAACTGGGCGAGATGACCAGCGGACCAGCGAACAGGGCGTGGGCGCTGATCGGCACCATGAGCAACGCCTCGACCTCTGGCCATACGACCGGGCCGCCTGCGGAGAACGCGTAGGCCGTGGAGCCGGTCGGCGTGGCGCAGACCACCCCGTCGCATCCCCACCGGGACAGCGGCCGGCCGTCAATCTCGGTGATCACCTCGATCATCCGCTCCCGGGCGACCTTCTCCACGCTGGCCTCGTTCAGCGCCCAGGTCCGGGCGATGACGGTACCGTTCTGCCGCACCGTCACGTCCACCGTCATCCGCTGCTCCACGGTGTACTGGCGGTTGATCATCCGGTCGATCGCGTTGGGCAGGTCGTCGTATTCGGCCTCGGCGAGGAAGCCGACGTGCCCGAGATTCACTCCCAGCAGCGGCACCCCGGCCGGCCGGGTCATCTCGGCCACCCGCAGCAGCGTCCCGTCCCCGCCGAGGACGAGGACCATCTCGGCGCCGCGGGCGGCCTCGGGGGTGGCCGGGACCATTTCGGCACCGGGGCACTGCAGCTCGGCGGCCTCGGTGTCCACGACCCGCACCGTGATGCCGGCGGAAATCAGCATCTCGACCACGAGCCGGGCGGTGGTCACCGCCGCGGTCCGGCCCGTGTGCGCCGTGACGAGCATCGTCCGGTGGGGATTCACTGCGGTCCTTCCGCGATGACCTGCGCGAGTCTGTCCGGCTCCAGCGGCGGTGCACCGCGGCGCAGCCAGAGGAAGTACTCCACGTTCCCGGCGGGGCCGGGCAGCGGGCTGGCGGTGACCCCGGCCACGCCCAGGCCATTATCCGCGGCCGCCGTGGCCACCGCGGACACGGCCGCGGCCCGCAAACCAGGGTCCCGCACCACCCCGCCCGCGCCGACGTGTCCCTTGCCCACCTCGAACTGCGGCTTCACCAAGAGCACGAAGTCAGCGTCCGGCGCCGCGCAGCGGATCAGGGCCGGCAGCACCAGGCTGAGCGAGATGAACGAGAGGTCCGCGGTGACCAGGGATGGCGGCGGGGCTACCTGCGCGGGCTCCAGGTGCCGCACGTTCACCCGGTCGAGCACGGTGACCCGGTCGTCGCTGCGCAGCGCCCAGGCGAGCTGGCCGTAGCCCACATCCACCGCCACCACTGAGGCCGCCCCGGCGCGCAGCAGCACGTCGGTGAAGCCCCCGGTGGACGCGCCCGCGTCCAGGCAGCGACGCCCGGCCACAGGCAATCCGGCAAAGGCGGCCAGCGCGCCCGCGAGTTTGCGCCCGCCCCGGGACGCGTAGTCCGGGCCGGTACCGGCGTCCTGGACCGCGATCGGGTCATCGGCAGTGACCTGGGTCGCGGTCTTGCCTGCCGACTGGCCTGCCACCACCACCCGCCCGGCGGTGACCAGCTCGGCGGCGTGCTCGCGGGACCGGGCCAGCCCGCGGCGCACCAGTTCCGCGTCGAGACGTCTCCGGGTACTCATGCAGTGGCTGCCTCGCCGTTCAGCTGTCCGGTGTCGCGGGAGTTCCATGAGCAGCCACTGCGGGCGGGATCTTGGCGGGCCGGTTCTGGGAGGGCGCGATCGGGGCCTGCGAAAACTGGTCGTTTCCTGAATCAAGCGTACCCAGCGCCCCGGTCAGCTCACCGTGAATGTGCTCGAAGACCGCCGCGTGTTCGGTCAGGGGCAGGTCATCCAGTTCACCGAGCTGGCGCAGCGCCTGATCAACCCGGGCGTCACCGGTGACCATGGCGCTCCCGGGGGTACTTCCGGGGGCGTCCGCGCCGGGCACCACCGGATCGTTCTGCGTCACGTCGCGCTCCTCGGCAGGGTTGCGGGCTGCGGGGCGGTTCTCCGACGAACGCTACCGTCCGGAAGCTCCCGGGCGCGCCACCAACGGCTGCCGCCACGCCCATGGCGTCATCAGCGGGCCGGGAGTTGCACAATGGACACTCTGCGGGAAGGAGGCGACATGGCGACTGCTGAGGAATGCCGGACGGCGCTGGAGGCGCTGGCGGGACGTCTGTCAGAGGTCGACCCGCAGAAACGGGCCGCGATCCTGGCCGACCGCACCCTCAGCTGCACGGTCACCGACCTCGGCGTCACCTTCGTCACCAAGCTCGGCCCGGACGGCGCGAGCCCGGTCACCGAGGCCAGCCCGGGTGACCCGCCGGCCCAGGTCCGGTTCTCGGCCTCGAGCGACGAACTGCTGGCGGTCTCCGGCGACCCGAAGCGCTTTGTCCGCTCCTGGCTTACCGGCAAGGTCAAGGTCGACGCCAGCCTCACCGACATACTGCGCCTCCGCAAACTCCTGTGACCGGCGCCGCGCCCCGGGCCCGCTGATCCCGGCCCGGGCCAGACTCGCCACCTTGACTGGGCCGGCGGTTCACGGGGCGCGGGCATACTGGGGCGGTGCAGGCACCCATCACCCTCGCCCACCGCAAGCTGGGCTGAGCGGTGCCAGAAGGGGACACGGTCTGGCACGCCGCGAAGCGGCTCCGCGAGGCGCTGGCCGGGCGGGTGCTCACCCGCAGTGATTTCCGGGTTCCCCGCTACGCCACCACCGACCTGACCGGGCGCCAGGTGACGGAGTCGCTGTCCCGGGGCAAGCACCTGCTCACCCGGGTGGAGGGCGGCGTGACCGTGCACACCCACCTGAAGATGGAGGGCCGCTGGCAGGTCCGCCCGGTGACCGGCCGGGTGCCGCAGTCCCACCAGATCAGGCTGGTGCTCGCCAACGACACGTGGCAGGCGGCCGGCTACCTGCTCGGGGTGGTCGAGGTGCTGCCCACCGCGAAGGAAGCCGGCGTGGTCGGCCACCTCGGCCCGGATCTGCTCGGCCCGGACTGGGACGCCGGCGAGGCGGTCCGCCGCCTGATGACCGGCCCGCAGCGCCCGGCTGGCGAGGCGTTTCTGGACCAGCGCAACCTGGCCGGCGTGGGCAACGTGTACAAGTGCGAACTGCTGTTCCTGCGGGGCATCCACCCGTGGCGCCCGGTCGGCGAGATCAGGGACCTGCCCGCGACTGTGGACCTGGCCCGCAGGCTGCTGGACGCCAACAAGGACCGGATCGGGCACATCACCACCGGGATGCAGATGCGCGGCCAGGAGAACTGGGTGTACGGGCGGGCCGGGCGCCGCTGCCGCCGGTGCGGGACTGTCATCCTCCGGGACGAGGGAGCAGGCCCGGCCGGCGATCCTGAGGGGCGGATCACGTTCTGGTGCCCGCACTGCCAGCCCGAGTCGAACCAGGTCCGCCAGGCCGCCGGTCCCGTAATAAAGGAACACCCGCCTGGCGGCCCCGGGCCGCCAGGCGGGTGTTCAGGGAACGCGCGGTCCTACGCGTCCCGCGTGGTGGCCTACGCGTCCCGCTTCTGGAAGGCCACCGCCCCCGCGATGATGGCGATCACCGCGTAGCCGGCGAACACCGCGAACCCGGTCCACGGCGAGAACATCGGCGGATTGCCGTGCACGGGGATCGTGGACCAGATCTGGCTGCCCGCGTTGAACGGGATCCACTTGTCCACGTGGTTCTGCCAGCTGGATGGCAGGAAGTTGATCAGAACGAACAGCACGAACAGCAGCCCGATGGACGCCGTGATCGCCCCGGCGGTGTGCCGCAGCAGCGTGCCCAGGCCGAACGCGAGCATCCCGCAGACAGCCAGGAACAGGCCGCCGCCGATCACCGCACGCAGCACGTTCGGGTCCCCCAGGCTGACACCCAGGTCCTTGGAGGACAGGATGGCCTGGCCGATGAAGAAGGACACGAAGGACGCGACCAGCCCGGTGACCAGGCTGACCAGGGTGAAGACCACGCCCTTGGCCGCGAGCACGGTGCCCCGCCGCGGCTGCACGGTCAGCGAGGTGCGGATCATCCCGGTCGAGTACTCCGAGGTCACCGTCAGCGCGCCGAGCACCACGATGATCAGCTGGCCGAGGATCAGCCCGGCCAGGCTGCGCTGGGTCGCGTCGAAGCCCGGCCCGTGGATCCCGCTCCCGCGGGAGACCGCGCCGACGCAGGCCAGCGCGCCAATCCCGATCGTGACCACGACCAGGGCGATGAGCGTCCAGTAGGTGGACCGGACGGAGCGGATCTTGGTGAACTCCGAGCGGAGCGCCCCGCCGAACCCGGCCCGGCCGGACGGAGCGGACCGCAGGGCCGGCGCGGAACTGCCCGGCAGCTGTGTGGTCGTGGCCATGTCAGACCGCCTCTCCCGTGGTCACTGGCTCCTGGGCGATGTCGGTACTGGCGTGGAACTCCACACTGGACGCGGTCAGCTCCATGAACGCCTGCTCCAGCGAGGCGTGCGCCTGGGCCAGCTCGTGCAGCCGGATGCCGCGCTCGAAGGCCAGGTCGCCGATCTGGTCCGGGGCCAGGCCCTGGACCACGAACGCGCCGTCCGGGGTGTCGGCGACGTGGCCGCCGGCCATCGTCACCGCGCTGCGCAGGACGTCGCCCTGCGGGGTGCGGACCCGGACCGTCTGCACCGAGTTACGCGCGATGAACTCGGCCACCGTGCAGTCCGCGATAAGCCGTCCCCGGCCGATGACCAGGAGATGATCCGCGGTGTTCTCCATCTCGGACATGAGATGGCTGGACACGAAGACGGTGCGGCCCTCCGCGGCGAGCGTCTTCATCAGGTTCCTGATCCACAAGATGCCCTCGGGGTCCAGCCCGTTGACCGGCTCGTCGAACATGAGGATGGCCGGGTCGCCGAGCAGCGCGCCGGCGATGCCGAGGCGCTGGCCCATGCCGAGGGAGAAGCCCTTCGACCGCTTCCTGGCCACGTCGCCGAGGCCGACCAGGTCGAGCACTTCCTTGACGCGGCGCGCGGGCAGGTTGTTGGTCTGGGCCAGGCAGAGCAAGTGGTTGTAGGCACTGCGGCCGCCGTGCACCGCCTTGGCGTCCAGCAGCGCGCCCACCTCCCGCATCGGCTGGGCCAGCGCGCGGAAGTCCTTGCCGTGCACGGTCACGGTTCCCTTGGTCGGGCGGTCGAGCCCGAGAATGAGCCGCATGGTGGTGGTCTTGCCCGCCCCGTTCGGGCCGAGGAAGCCGGTGATCTTGCCTGGCTCCACGCTGAATGACAGGTCGTCCACCGCGACCTTGTCCCCGTAGCGTTTCGTGAGGCTCTGGGCCTCGATCATTGAATTGTCCTCTCTGCGCCCCCCGGGCCCGGTGCCCTTCCGCGCATGGACAGTCTCCCGGGTGCGGTGGCCCCGGCACATCGCCCGTGCGGCCGGCCCGTATCCCCCTCTGGGTGGATGCCGGGAGTCAGCCTGGCAGCGCAGCCAGGGCGGGCCGGATCATCTCCGGGGTGACGTGATCGGCAGACCAGGCCGCGGCGCAGAGCGCACGCAGCCCGTCGATGGCGTCCCCTGAGCCCTTCATGACCAGCGGGGACTCCCCGTCCGGGCGGCGCGCCACCCACCCGCCGCAGCGGAAGGCGCCGTCCGCGGCGGCGATGGGAGGGTGCGGCGCAAGCAGGCCGGCCAGATCGGCGGCCAGGTACGTGGGGCGCTGCTGCGGCCCGGCCAGCACGGCATCCTCCGGGCGGCTGACGCCGGTGAACACCAGCAGGCTGGCCGCGCCGGCCCGGACCCCGCCCTCGATGTCGGTGTCCAGCCGGTCCCCGATCACCAGCGGGTGCCGGGCCCCGGTCCGCGCCACCGCCTCGGCGTGCAGCGGCGGTTCGGGCTTGCCCGCGACCACCGGCTGCTGCCCGGTCGACGCCACGATCACCTGGCAGAGCGCGCCGTTGCCGGGCTGCCGCCCGCGCCCGGTCGGCATGGTCGCGTCCGCGTTCGAGGCCACGTACCAGGCGCCGGCCGCGACGGCCAGCGCGCCCTCGCACAGCAGCGAGTAGCTGATCGACGGGGCGAACCCCTGGACGACCGCCGCGGGCCGGTCCAGGGCCGTCGTCACCGGCCGGAAGCCCCGGTCGCGGACCGCGGCGCGCAGCCCGTTGCCGCCCACCACCAGCACGGCCGAGCCGGGGGCCAGCCGTCCGGCCAGCAGGGTGGCGGCAGCCTGGGCCGACGTCACCACGTCGGCGGCGCCGGCCCGGACGCCGAAGCTGGCGACCTGGGCGGCGATCGCCGACGGGGTCCGGGAGGAGTTGTTGGTCACGAACGCCAGCCGCATGCCCGCATCCGCCGCCTTATCCAGCGCCTGCGGCGCGCCGGGCACCGCGGCGTCCCCCAGGTAGACCACCCCGTCCAGGTCCAGCAGGGCCACGTCGTAGGCCTGGCAGAGCGGATCCGGGCAGCCACGCAGGAAGCGGGCCAATCCGGTCTCACGATCGCGCTCAGCGGCCTCAGCAGGCATGCCTGTCCCCGGTTCGTGGTGTCATGCGGGAAAGTCCCTCAAATTAGCACTAACGACAACCACCGCGGCCCCGTCGCCCCGGCCCGGCGGTTCCTTCGCGGGGGGGTCAGGCGGGGGCGCCGGGCGGTTCCCCGGCCGCCTGGGCCCGGGCCCGGAGGGTGGCCCGCACGCCCTGCAGCGCCTCGGTGTAGTGCCGCAACTCGGGGCGCATCGCGGCGGCCAGCGCCAGGTGCTCGGCCGCGGCGCGCGGGTTCCCGCCCCGGGCCAGTGCCAGGCCCAGCCCGAAATGCGCGTAGTCGTCGCTGGGACTGGCCTCGACGATCCGCCGGAAGGTCGCGGCGGCCTCGTCGTAGCGGCGGGTGTCGAACTGGGCGCGGCCGAGCGCCTCCAGGACGCTGCGGGAGCCCGGCTCGGCCTCAGCGGCCCGCTCCAGGAGCTGGGCCGCCGCTGCGGGGCTGCCCCGGCCGAGCAGTTCCAGCCCCCGCTGGTACCAGGTGTACACATCACCTTGCGGATCACCATGCGGGGCCGGAACGCCGGGAGTGGCGTCGTCCGGCCCCGGATTTTCCGCCGGACGGGAATCCTGGCCGCTCCATGGTCCTTCTGTCATATGTGCAGATCCTTCCGTCCGGCGGGGAACAGGCGCCGGGACCAGCCGGGCTCGAGCTCGCGCCGTTCCGTGGAGTCCGTTATGCCCCGGAACGGGTGAGCGGACTCGCGGAGGTCACCTCTCCACCGTACGACGTCATCGCTCAGGACACCGCCCAGCAATTGCGGGATGCCGATCCGCACAACGTGGTCCGGCTGATCCTCCCCCGCCAGGACCCGGGACGGCCGGGCGAGGAGTACCACGACGCCGCCCGGCTGCTGGCTGACTGGCAGCGCGACGGCATCCTGGTCACCGGGGACCAGCCCGCCCTGTACGTGTATGAGCAGCGGCTGGTCGCGGCCCCGGGAGGACAGGACCGGGTGCTGCAGCGCGGCCTGATCGGCGCGGTGCGGCTGGCCCCGCCCGGCGCCCGCGTCGTGCTGCCGCACGAGGATGTCATGCCCGGCGTGGTCAGTGGCCGCCGGCAGCTGATGGAGGCCACCCAGGCCAACCTGGAGCCGATCTTCCTGCTGTATGAGGGCGGCCAGGACAGCGCGGCCACCCGGGTGGCCGGCCAGGTCGCGGCGGACGGGACGCCGGTGCTGAGCACCGGCACCGGCGACGGCATCCGGCACACCCTGTGGGCGGTCACCGATCCGGCCGCGCTCGCGGCGATCGCCGCCGATCTCGCGCCGCGGCAGGCCCTGATCGCAGACGGGAACCACCGCTACGCGTCGTATCTGGAGATCCAGGCCAACCGGCGGGGCGCAGGTGACGGGCCAGGTCCCTGGGACTACGGGCTCGCGCTGCTGGTAGACGGCGACGCGTTCCCGCCCGAGATCGGGGCCATCCACCGGGTGCTGCCCGGGCTGCCCCCGGGCGAGGCGGTGGAACGGGCCAAGGCCGGGTTCTCGGTGCGGTCCATCCCCGGCGGCACCGCTGAGCTGCCCGCGGCGCTGGACGCGCTGGCGGCGGCGGGCCAGGCCGGTCCGGCATTTCTGGTGGCCGGGCAGGGCCAGGTCCATCTGCTCACCGACCCGGACCCGGTGCAGCTCGAGGCGGCCATGCCCGCGGGGCGATCGGCGGCCTGGCGCCAGCTGTCCACCGCGGTGCTGCAGGAGTTCCTGCTCGCGGCGTTGTGGGGCATCCCGGACGACGAGCAGGGCGTGCGGGTGGTGCACCACGACGCGGACCGGGCCATCGCGCAGGCCGACGCCGCCCCCGCCCCGGGCGGTACGGCGGTCATCGGCAATCCGCTGCGGGCCGCGGACGTGTACGCGGTCGCGGCCGGCGGGGAACGGCTGCCCCGCAAGTCCACCTCGTTCGCCCCCAAGCCCAGGACGGGACTGGTGCTGCGGTCCTACGCCGCGGGCTGACCCTTACGCACGTACAGGCCGAACGGGCCGTGCGGCACGGGCACGAAGTTGCGGTCGAAGTAGACCGAGACGTCCCGGGCGGCCCAGGGGATGCGCTTGAAGGACAGCGGCGACAGCCAGACGTACTGGGCGCCGCGCAGCGCCGACAGCCACAGCGCGCGCACCGCGGCGACGTGCTGGGCGCCGGTGGCGGCGCTGCGTCCCCGGGACAGTGAATAGTCGCTGCCCACGCCGTCGGCCATGGGCACGCACCCAGGCCGCTGGGACACGAACCGGTTCGCGGCGATGGTGTAGGACGCCTGGTCAGTCAGGACGCAGGCACCGGGGGGAATGACATTGCTGGCCGCGGAGATCACATCCGAGGTGAGTCCCGGAGTGGTCGGGGCGAGCGGGGGCTGCAGGCTGCTCTCGAAGCCGAACTGGGCCACGGTCATGACGAGGACAGCCACGATGGCCACCGGCGTCGCGTAGCGGACGGCGAGCCGGCCAGCCGGCCGGCTGGCCGCCCCGGTAGCTGCGGCACCGGCCGTCGGCCCGGTGGCGGCGAGGCCGCCGCGGCCCGCGCGGAGGGCATCCACGAAACGGGCGGCCGGCAGCGCGATGGCCAGGGCCAGGAACGGCGCCAGGAAGCCGGCGTAGTGGTAGTAGAAGTCGGCGGGCCACAAGAACGCGACGATGGTCAGCGCGCAGGCCGCCAGCGCGAACTGCTCCAGCAGCGGCGGCCGCTCCCCGGTGAGCCGCGAGGCGGCCACGCAGCACGCTACGACCAGGGCCACGATGAGCAGCGAGATCAGCCCCAGCACCAGCGTGGAGGTGAGCCCGGTGATATCGGTCAGGCCGGTCATCTGGTGCAGCCGGTAGCCGAGCGGGATCCGGACACTGTCGACCCGGACCAGCTGGGCCACGACGACGCTGCGGTAGAAGGTCGCGGGCGCCAGCGCGGCAAACGGCACTACCGGGACGGCGAAACCCGCCACCACCCCGGCCGCGTAGGCCGCCGCCCGCCGGGGCTGGCGGCCGGCCAGGATCAGCACCAGGATGACCAGGACGGGCAGGATGGCCCAGACCTTGATGGCGCCCGCGAAGCCGAACGCGACCCCGCCCCAGACCAGCCGGCGGGTACTGGCCAGCCGGTCGCCGTCGAACACGGCCAGCAGCCCGGCCAGGCAGAACAGCACCACCCAGGGCTCCAGCAGCACGGTGTGTGCCGCCTGCACCGCGGGCGGGTAGACGGCGAGGATCCCGCCGGTCACGATCACGGCGAGCAGGCCCCGGTGGCGGACCAGCAGGCCGCCCATGGTCACCGCGGCCGCGCCAGCCAGCGCGGTGAGGATCCGGGCCACGCCCATCCCCCAGGCGGTACCCAGGCCCTTGGTCACCAGCGCGACCGGCGCCATCAGGAGCGTGATGCCGGGCGGCTGGACCATGATGAAGTCGCGGTACGGCAGGTCGCCGTGGATCAGCAGGATCGCGCTGCCGAAGTCCGTTCCGTCGTCGTACTCGGTCACGCCGATCAGGTAGTCGGGACGGCTCAGCTGGTAGAGCCGGAGCGCGACGGCGAGCGCGGTCAGGATCACGATGGCCGCCGTCACCGGCTCGGGACGCGTCCACCGGGCCGGCTGGCCCGAATCCGCCGACGGCACTTGCGACCTGGCGGCTGACATTCTCACAGGTAATCCGCTCACAGTTGGCAACACGCACGTTTCCTGACAATCCCGGCCGCACGCCACGGCCGGGAGCCCGTGACGACAGAAACTGTAGCCACGCCGGACTCAGGTCATTAACGACACGATCCATCCCCCCGGCCGACGCCCCGCCCAGGTCGCATGGGGGCACGATCCAACCGCGTTCCGATACTACTCGCGGGCGGAGCGCCGGCACCGGATACCGCCGGGAAGCACCGGCGCGCTTCGAACGTCAGCTGGTCCGGGACGTGCCGATGCCGATCTCACGTGCTCGTGCCTTGTCCTTCATCAGCTGTTCTTCACATCGAGGGTGAAGTAGATCGTGGCGCCGCGGCCGACGGCTCCTTCGGCCCAGGTCCGGCCGCCGTGGCGGTCGATGATGCGCTGGACGCTGGCCAGGCCGATGCCGGTGCCGGGGAACTCGCTGGCGTCGTGCAGCCGCTGGAACGGCTGGAACAGCTTCCCGACGTAGGCGAAGTCGAAGCCGGCCCCGTTGTCGCGCACGTAGTAGCAGAGCGGGGCGTCGTCCGTGGCCCGGCTTGTCGGCCAGCCGATGGAGATGCTGGTCCCGGATGCGATGCGGGACGCCCATCTCGGCCACCGGGCCGGGGATGAGGCTGATCCCCAGCCCCGGCCGTTGGGCGCGGGGAGGCAACTGGCCGGGTGCCGCCGCGACGCCTCCACCTTCCCGGCCCGCGTCTCCCTGTCCACGATCGATGAGGAAGGCCGGGACCACGCCGGCCGAATCGTCGAGGCCAGCGAGCAGGTGGCGACGCTTATCGACGATCTGCTGCGCCTTTCACGCCTATCACCTGACTTGGGCCACGATTTGACCGTGTCCGGTATCACGGGTTTCTGACCTGCAGGTTTTCGGTTTATTGAAGCTGAATTTGCGCGCTAGGCGCGGCCCGTACAGTGGCCTGGTGCCGTACATGCGGACTGTGAGGACCACGTCGGGTGCGACCGCGGTCCAGATCGTGGGTCCTCGCGGCGCGGGTCGCGCCAGATCGAGCATCTCGGTCGGCACACGACGAGGCGGAGCTCGAGGCGCTGAAGGCGGCGGCGGAGCAGCGGATCGCGGCCGGGCAGCTGGCGCCGGGCGTCCTGCCGCACCCTGAAGCGGCGCCTGCCGGCCTATGCGGAGTGGGGGTGGCGGCTGCAGCTGTCGGAGGCTGCGGTGGGGACGTCTTCGCCGGTCAGCATGTTCATGACCGTGACCGTAGGCCGGTTCCGGATGGTTGGCTTCCGGGATAAGTCCCGGCGGAGGAAAGATTCCAGCAGCGCGGTGACCTGGACGGTCAGGGCGCTGGGATCGTCGCTGGGATCGTCGAGCAGGCCGTCGAGCAAGAGCGACGCTAGGCCGTGGCCGATGCTCCAGGCGGTGAGTTCAAGGGCCTCGGCCCGCTCGGCCGGAATTACCCCAGCGGCCACGCAGTCCTGGACCGCGTCCTGAAGTTGCCGCTCCGCGGCGTGCATGGCGGCCTTGGTCTCAGGATTCTTGTCCGGCTCGTGCAATTCGGGGCGGACCATGAGACGGAAGTACGCAGGCTGCCGCAGCGCGAAGGACACGTAGGTATCGATCAGCGCGGTCAGCTCCCGCACGGGCGAGTCGGCGGCAGCCCTTACGACGGCGAAGTCGCCGGCCAGCGCCACGTATCCCTGGGCCGCCAAGGCGGACAGCAGCGCCGCCCGGTCGGCGAAGTGGTGGTAGGGCGCTCCCGGGCTGACTCCGGCTTCCCGTGCGACGCGCCGCAGGCTTACCGCGCCGATGCCTTCGGTTTCGATGAGCTTCAGGC
>DASQRM010000262.1:0-70763 GCA_035642895.1 Streptosporangiaceae bacterium
GCGGGGAAGCCGGCCTGGGGGGAGTCCACCAGGAGGGAGCCGGCCGGTGCGGGGAAGCCGGCCTGGGCGGAGCCGGCCGGTGCGGGGGAGTGGGCCAGGAGGAGTTCGAGTTCGTGTTCCAGGCGGGCCGTGCCGGTCTCGATCACGGTGAGCGGCAGGCCGAACTGGGCCGCCACGGCCTCCGCCTCGGCGTCCAGGGCCGCGTCGCGGGACTGGGCCAGCCACACCACCCGCCGGTAGTGGCCGAAGTAGTCCGCCCACAGTTCCGGGTAGCGGTCCAGGCCGAGCCCGGCGAGCACGGTCCGGCGGAAGCTGCGGACCAGGAAATCCGTCAGCACGTAGGTGCCGGGCTCGGCCTCGAACAACGACGCCACCCGGTCCGGGCCGGCCAGCAGGTCGTAGCAGTGCAGCCCGGGCAGCCGGCGTAGCCCCAGGCGGCCGGACAGCTCATCCAGGGCCCCGTAGGTGCCGCAGTCCGCGTAGCCGATCGCCACCGGCAGGCCGCGGGCCTGCGCCGCCACGGCCAGCCGCTCGACCTCGGGGGCGATCGCGGCAGGCCGGTTGTGCAGCAGGGCGGGCAGGCAGTGCAGCTCCACCGGCCAGCCCCGGCGGGCAGTGATCTCCCGGATGGGGGCACCCAGCGCGCCGCAGGCGATGACCACCGCCAGTGGTGCCTGCGACTCGGGCGGCTCAGCTGGGGAAGGCCAGCTGGTCGACGAAGCGGTCGTTGAAGTCGGCCCGGTCGGACAGCTCGACATACCTCACCTCCTCCAGCAGGGCCAGCCCGCCGGCCCGCTCCCGCACGCTGAGCAGGGCCATCTTGGCGCCCTCGCCGGCCACGTTCCCCGCGCTGACCACGCGAAGCACCGGGATGTCGGGCACCAGGCCGAGCCGGATGGCGTTGGCGGGGGACAGGTAGCTGCCGAACGACCCAGCCAGCAGCACCTGCTGGATGTCGCCTGGTTCCAGCCCGGCCTCCTCCAGCAGGATCCGCCACCCGGTGGCGATGGCCGCCTTGGCGAACTGCAGCTCACGGACGTCCCGCTGGGACAGGTAGACCGACCGGGACACGTTGCCGGGCTCGCCCAGCCAGTGCAGCACGAACACCCGCTCCGCGCCGAGCTGGGTCAGCCGGTCCGCCAGCCCCGGGGCCAGCTCCGCGGCCCGCTCCTCGCTGACCAGCCGCCCGGAGGAGTCCAGCAGCCCGAGCCGGACCAGCCCGGTGACCGCGTCCACCAGGCCCGAACCGCACAGGCCGGCCGGCTCAGCGTCCCCGATGACCTTGAGCTCCAACCCGTCCGGGGTCATCGTGACCACCTCGATGGCCCCGTCCGCGGCGCGCATCCCGCACCGGATCGCCGCCCCCTCGAAGGCCGGCCCCGCGGGCGCGGCGGTGGCCAGCAGCCAGTCCCGGTTGCCCAGCACGATCTCGCAGTTCGTGCCGATGTCGATGAACAGCCGGGTCCGCGCGTCCCGGTCCATCCCCGAGGCGAGCAGCCCGGCGGTGATGTCGCCGCCCACGTACGCGCCGAACGGCGGGAAAATCACCGCCCGGGCCCGGGGATGGGCGGGCAGGCCCAGTTCGGCGGCGAGCACCTCGGGCAGCAGCCGGGTGGCCAGGATGAACGGGGCCACGCCCAGCGGTTCCGGGTCGATTCCGAGCACGATGTGCGTCATGGTGGCGTTGCCGGCCAGCGCCACCTCGTAGACCTCGGCCGGGTCAATCCCGCCCGCCGCGCAGACCTCGGCGGCCAGTTCGGCCAGGGTCTGCTGGGCCAGGGTGGTCAGCCGGGCCAGCGTGTCCGGGTCCATCATGGTGGCGCTGATCCGGGTGATCACGTCGGCGCCGAACGGCTGCTGCTGGTTCAGCGCCGAGGCCACCGCGACCGGGGTGCCGGTGGACAGGTCGAGCAGGGTGGCCACCACCGTGGTGGTACCGAGGTCGAACGCGATGCCGAACAGCCGCGCCGAGGTGTCCCCGGGTTGCACGTCGATCAGCACCTCATCGACGATCACGGCGGTGACCTTGAAGTCCGCGGCGCGCAGCGCCCGCCCGGCCACCCGCACGGCGTGCAGGTCCGGGCGCAGTTCCAGGTCGTCCACGCCGTCCAGGATCCGCTCGATGTCGCTGCGCTGGTCGGCCAGGGACGGCTCGTCCAGCTCCAGGTAGCGCTTCTGCACCGCGGGCCTCAGGATGACCTGGCGGCCGACCCCGACGGTGGCCGCCTTGGGCCGGGTGGCCAGCGGGGGGACGTCGATCCGCGCGTCGCCGTCGGCCAGCACCCGGCAGGCCAGCCGCCAGCCGTCGCGCAGTTCGCCGGGGGCGAACGCGCGGATGTCCAGCGCCGACGGCGCCGACGCCCCGTCCAGCATCCGCACCTTGCACTTCTTGCAGGTGCCGTGGCCGCCGCAGGTGGAGTCGATGGCGATGCCGTTCCAGCTCGCGGCGTCGAACACGCTCACCCCGGCGGGCACCCGCACCTGGCGGCCGCTGGGCTCGAACCGCAGGTCGACGCGGACCGGGCCGCCGGCGGCCGCGGCGCCCTCGGTGACGTCGCCCTCGCGGGGGAGCGCGCCGTGGTGGTTGTCGTTGCGGCGAATTGGGCGCTGCGTGCTGTCTCCGGCAGCGGCCGTGCCGGGCGGCACCGTCGTCACGTCGTGGCCTGCGGGGCCTGCGCCTGCGCGGCCTGCTGGGCCCGGTGCGCGGCGATCCACGACGCGCCCCACGGGTCCCGGTCCAGCAGTAGGTCGGCGGCCTGCACGGCGCGGACGATCTGCGGCGCGCGGGCGTCCAGGATCGCGCTGGTCAGCCCGCTGGTGATGGCCATGGGCAGGAAGGCCGCGCCGATCGCGTGCCGGTCCGGCATGCCGAACGAGACGTTGGACGCGCCGAGCGTGGTGTTCACCCCGAACTCCTCGCGCAGCAGCGCGATGGTCTCCATGGTCTTGACGACCAGGGAAGTGTCCGCGCCGACCGGCATCGCCAGCGGGTCGATCACGATGTCCTCGACCGGGATGCCGAACCGGCCGGTCGCCACGTCGATGATCTTGCGGGCCAGGTCCAGGCGCTTGCGCGGGTCCTCGGGGATCTCCTCCTCGTCGTTGGGGAGCGCGATGACCGCCGCGCCGTACTTCTTGACCAGCGGCAGGATGGCCTCCAGCCGCTCGTCCTCGGCGGTCACCGAGTTCACCAGCGCCTTGCCCTGGTAGGCGGCCAGGCCCGCGTCGAGCACCTCGATGATCGACGAGTCGATGCACAGCGGCAGGTCGCAGGCGCCCTGGATGAGCTTCACCGCCGCCACCATCAGCTCGGCCTCGTCGGCCAGCGGCGCGCCCATGTTCACGTCGAGGACCATGGCCCCGCCGGCCACCTGCTGGGCCACGTCGATCCCGATCCGGGACAGGTCACCGCGGCGGAGCTGTTCTTGGAAGATCTTGCGGCCGGTCGGGTTGATCCGCTCGCCGATGATGCAGAACGGCTGCTGCGGGCCGATCACGACCTCGCGCGAAGCGGACCGGAGGACGGTTTCCATGGACGTTGCTCCCTAGGCCGGTGTCATCGCGCGGCGCTTCTGCAGCAGTTCCTTGGCCCGGACCACCGCGGCTGACGCGTCGGCCGCGTAGCCATCCGCGCCTACCACGTCCGCGTACTCCTGGGTGACCGGCGCGCCGCCCACCATCACGATGACCTGGTCGCGCAGCCCGGCCTTCTGCAGCGCGTTGATGTTCGCCTTGAACATCGGCATGGTCGTGGTCAGGAACGCGGAGAAGCCCACGATGTCGGGCTTGTGCTCCTGGATGGCGGCGATGAACTTCTCCGGCGCGACCTGGACACCGAGGTCGATGACCTGGAACCCGGCTCCCTCGAACATGATGTTGACCAGGTTCTTGCCGATGTCGTGCACGTCGCCCTTGACCGTGCCCATCACGATCGTGCCGATCGACTCGGCGCCGGTCTCGGCCAGCAGCGGGCGCAGGATCTCCAGCGCCCCGGCCATGGCCTTGCCCGCGATGAGCATCTCCGGGACGAAGAAGTCACCGCGCTCGAACCGGGCGCCGACCTCCTCCAGGGAGGGAATGAGGGCCTCGTAGAGCAGCGTTTCCGGGCCCAGGCCCATCTCCAGGCCGGCGTTGGTCAGGCTGAGCACTTCGGGCGCGTTGCCGACCAGGGTGAAGTCATAAAGCTGGCGAAGCAGCTCCTCCTGCGTCACGAGGCACCTTCTCTCTAGCGCGTGGCGGGGGATTGCGGCCCGGGGGCCCCGGGCTCTGGCCCGGGTCCGGGCTCTGGCCCGGGCTGGGACTCATGCTCAGACTCGGGCGGCAGGACGTGGCCGAGAACCGCGGACAAGGCGAGGGCCTGGGTCACGCACTGCCCCGCCACCTCGAGGATCCTCGGCGGACTCAGACGGCTGGCCGGCGCGGACACCGACAGGGCGCTCACCACCATCGCGCCGTCCCGGAAGACGGGGGCGGCCACCGCGACCAGCCCCGGCTCGAGTTCCTCGTCGGTGACCGCGTAGCCGCACCGGCGGACCTGGCGCAGGTTCTCCTCGAGCGCGGCGCGGCTGGTCAGGGTCCGGGAGGTGCGGGCCTCCAGCCGGCCGGGTGGCAGCGCCGCCGCGCCGTAGGCCAGCAGCACCTTGCCCAGCGCGGCGCAGTGCAGCGGGACCGGGCGGCCGACCCAGTTGGTCCCGCCGATCAGGTATTTGCTGTCCACCTGGGCGATCTGCTCGACCAGGTGGTCGCGGGCCACGCCCAGGTTCACGGTCTCGCCGGTCTGCGCGCCGAGCCGGTCCAGGAACGGCCGGGCCACCTCGATCAGGCCGGCTTCGGCGCCGCCCCGCCAGGCGTACCGGACGAACACGTCACCCGGGCGGAACCGGCCGTCGTCGTCGCGGCGCACCAGCCCGCCGCGCTCCAGCGCGACCAGCAGCCGCGACGTGGTGCTCTTGGCCAGCCCGGTAGCCGTGGCCAGCTCGGTGAACGTCACCGAGTCGGCGGCGTGCACGACCTCGGTGACCAGCCGGACGGCCCGGTCCACCGCCTGCGTGCCAGTGGGAGTGGCCACTGCTGCCTCCCGCGTGCCCGGCGGTTGCCTGCTGCGCTCTGCTTGAAAACCCATGGCTTGCACACCCATGAGATCACTGTCCAAGGAGTTCCAGATTACGGAACTCTGTTCTACTATGTGATATTACGTAGCGGTGCCAGGGAGGGTCAAGACGGGCCGGAGGTGGCAATGTTCCGCAACACGATGCCGCGCTACGAGATCCTCTCCCCGGACGCCATCGGCGTGCTGGACAAGGGGTGGCGGCGCATCGTCTCCGAGATCGGCGTCCAGTTCGCCAAGCCCGAGGCGCTGGAGCTGTTCCGCCGGGCCGGCCAGAAGGTCGAGGACGAGGTCGTCTTCCTCGATCCGGACTTCGTCCTGGAGCAGGTGGCCAAGGCGCCGCGCGAGTTCGATATCCAGGCCCGCAACCCGGCCAACACCGTGCACATCGGCGGGGACCAGATGGTGTTCGGCGGCGTCTACGGCTGCCCGTTCATCCGCGAGGGCAACGTCCGCCGCGACGCCACCATGGACGACTTCCGCCGGCTGAGCATGCTGGCCCAGACCTTCCCCGAACTGGACACGGCCGGCGGCGTGATCTGCGAGCCGAACGACACGCCGCTCGACTCCCGGCACCTCGACATGATCTACGCGCTGCAGACGGTGACCGACAAGATCTACATGGGCAACGTGGTGTCCGGGCCGAACGCGGCCGACACCATCAAGATGACCGAGATCCTGTTCGGCGGCGGTGCGGGCGCGGACCAGGGCCGGGCGTCGATCGAGGCCACGCCGGCCACTATCTCGCTGATCAACTGCAACTCGCCGCTGCGCTGGGACGACCGGATGCTGGACGCCCAGTTCGAGTACTGCGCCGCGAACCAGCCGGTGGTGCTGACCCCGTTCCTGCTGATGGGTGCGATGTCGCCGGTCTCGATCCCGGCCGCGCTGGTGCAGCAGCTGGCCGAGGCGCTGTCCGGCATCGCGCTGGCCCAGCTGATCCGGCCGGGCTGCCCGGTCGTGTTCGGCTCGTTCCTGTCCAACATCGACATGCAGTCCGGCTCGCCCAGCTTCGGCACCCCGGAGTCGGCCATCGGCCTGTTCTGCACCGGCCAGCTAGCCCGGCACTACGGGCTGCCATTCCGCACCGGCGGCGGGCTCAATTCCAGCCAGACCGCGGACGCGCAGGCGGCCTACGAGGCGCTGATGACGCTGCTGCCGACCTTCCTGGCCGGCACCAACTTCGTCATGCACGCCGCCGGATGGCTCGAAGGCGGGCTGGTCAGCTGCTACGAGAAGTTCATCATTGACGTGGAGTTGCTGCGCATGCTGCGGGTGGAGTTCACCCCGCTGGAGATCGACGAGGCGTCCCTGGCTTTCGGGGCGCACGAGGAGGTCGGGCACGGCGGCCACTTCCTCGGGGCGCAGCACACCATGGAGCGGTTCCGGGAATGCTTCTACCGGCCGCTGCTGTCCTCGACCGCGAACTATGAGCGGTGGGTGCGCCTCGGCGCCAAGGATGCCACCGCCCGGGCCGGGGAGATCTCCGCGAAGACGTTGGCGGAGTATCAGCCGCCGCCGCTGGATGACGGGATCCGGGCCGAGCTGGAGGAGTTCGTGACCCGCCGCCGCGCCGAGCTCGGCGACTGACGCCCCTCTGCCCGCCCGCGGTGCCCGCCCGCCGGTCCCTCGTGCCCCATCAGTCGCACCAATCTCTCCCCTAACGAAAACCGCCACGGCCGGCTCCCCCCCCGCATGGGTGGAGGATTGCTGCACATGGGTGTACATGGGTGTTTCACCCACCTCGTGGCACCCCGCCGGGGGAGACCCGGGAGAGGGTAGGCGGCGGCTAGCATGTGGCCGTGTCCGACACTAATTCTTCGCTGCGCGGTGCGAGCGGCGTCGGCCTGGCCACGCTGGCTGGCGGCGTCGTCCTCGACACCTGGTTCCCGGCGCCGGAACTGGTCCCGGCGACGGAGGCCAGCGGCTCCACGCGGCTGTCCGCGGCGGAGGCGGCCGAGGCGCTTGGCCCCGACGTGGCCGGGCTGCTCGGCCTGGACGAGGCCCGGGGCGTCGAGGTGGTCGCGGTCCGCACCACGATCGGCGCCCTGGCCGCCCCCCCGGCCGACGCGCACGACGCGTACCTGCGGCTGCACCTGCTGTCCGGCCGCCTGATCCGCCCGCACGGCTGCAATATGGACGGCATCTTCGGGGTGCTGGCCAACGTGGTGTGGACCAGCCACGGGCCGTGCCCGGTCGCGGACTTCGAGGCCACCCGGCTGCGGCTGCGCCGGCGCGGCCCGGTCGCCGTGTACGGCGTGGACAAGTTCCCCCGGATGGTGGACTACGTGCTGCCGGCCGGGGTGCGGATCGCGGACGCGGACCGGGTCCGGCTGGGCGCGTATCTGGCCGAGGGGACCACGGTCATGCACGAGGGCTTCGTCAACTACAACGCGGGCACCCTCGGCACGTCCATGGTGGAAGGCCGGATCTCGGCCGGTGTGGTGGTCGGCGACGGCTCGGACGTGGGCGGCGGCGCGTCGATCATGGGCACCCTGTCCGGCGGCGGCAAGGAAACGATCTCGGTCGGCGAGCGCTGCCTGATCGGCGCGAACGCCGGCATCGGCATCTCGCTGGGCGACGACTGCGTGGTGGAGGCCGGGCTGTATGTCACGGCGGGGACCAAGGTCCGGCTGCCGGACGGGCAGGTGGTCAAGGCCCGGGACCTGTCCGGCCGCCCGGGGCTGCTGTGGCTGCGTGACTCGCAGACCGGCGCGGTCCGGGTCACCGAGCGCGCCGGGCACGGCATCGCGCTCAACGCGGCGCTGCACGCCAACGCCTGACGGGCCGGGAGAGGAAACCATGCGGCTGGCCACCTGGAACGTCAACTCGGTGCAGGCCAGGCTGCCCCGGCTGCTCGGCTGGCTGGAGGAGACCCGGCCGGACGTGCTCTGCCTGCAGGAGACCAAGGCTTCCGACGACGGCTTCCCGGTCAAAGAGGTCGCGGAACTCGGCTACGAGGCCGCGTTGCACGGGACCGGCCGGTGGAACGGGGTGGCCATCTTGTCCCGGGCCGGGCTGGACGATGTCCGGCGGGGCTTTCCCGGCGAGCCGGGCTTCCCCGACCCGGAGGCCCGGGCCATCTCGGCTACCTGCGCCGGCGTCCGGGTGTGGTCGGTGTACGTGCCGAACGGCCGGGCGCTGGACAGCCCGCACCTGGCCTACAAGCTGTCCTGGCTGGCGGCCCTGCGCGAGGCGCTCGCCGCCGAACTCAGCCCGGACGGTCCGGGCGCGGGCGGTCCGGGAGCGGATGGCCGGGGCGTGGACGGTGGCGGAACGCGGCTCGCCGTGTGCGGGGACTTCAACATTGCTCCCCGCGACGACGACGTGTGGGATCCGGCCGCGTTCATCGGCTCCACCCACGTCACCCCGGAGGAACGGGCCGCCCTGGCCGCTCTGCTGGACCTCGGGCTCACCGACGTCCCCGCCCGGGCCCTCAAGGGCGAGCCCTTCACCTACTGGGACTACCGGGCCGGCATGTTCCACAAAGGCATGGGCATGCGCATCGACCTGGTCCTGGCCAGCGGGCCGGTCGCCGCGGCGGTCAAGGACGCCTACGTGGACCGGGAGGCCCGCAAGGGCAAGGGGCCGTCCGACCATGCCCCGATCGTGGTGGACCTGGATCTGCCCGCGGCGGGATGACCCCTGGGTCGGCTGAGCTGCTGGGTCGACGCCTCCGGCCCGCCTGATCCCGGCCCCCTGGGCCCGCTGACTCGCGCGTCGTCGCAGCTCATCACCTGCTTGTCCGCGGCACCCCTTATTCTCAGCGTCCATGGTGGCTCTTGTCTGGTTCCGCCGGGACCTCCGCGTGCACGACCATCCGGCGCTACGCGCGGCGCTGGCCGCGCACGAGCAGGTCGTGCCGGTGTTCTGCCTGGACGACCGGCTGCTGCATGGGCGCCACGCGTCCGGGCCGCGTACCGCGTTCCTGCTGGAGTGCCTGACCGACCTGGATAGCCAGCTTGCGGAACGCGGCGCGCGGCTGGTCATCCGGCACGGGCCGCCGGAGCGGGAACTCCCCGGGCTAGCCGGCGAAACCGGCGCTAGCGAGATCCATCTGAGCCGCGACCCGGGCCCGTACGAGGCCACCCGCGGCCGGCGGGTGCGGGCCGCCCTGGAGAAGGCCGGGGTCACCGGGCACGCGCATCCCGGGGTCAGCGTGGTCGACGACGTACGCGCCATCCAGACCGGGCAGGGCCGCCCCTACACCGTGTTCACGCCGTTCTACCGCACCTGGGAGCGCGTCAGCCGGCGGCCGGTCCTGGACCCGCCCAAACGGATCGACCTGCCCGCGAAGACCCGCCCCGGACGGGTGCCGTCCCTGGCCAGTCTCGGCCTGGAGCAGGAGGTGGCGGAGCCGGCCCCGGGCGGGGAAAGTGCCGGGCTGACCCGCCTGGCGCAGTTCCTGGACGGCGCGGTGCGGGACTACGACTCCGGCCGCGACCAGGCCGGTGCGGACGGCTCGTCCCGGCTGTCTGCCTACCTGCGGTTCGGCTGCCTGTCGCCGCGCGCGGTGGAAGACCAGCTCCCGGCCGGGAGGGACGGCGGGGCTACCGGCGGTGAAGCCTTCCGCCGGCAGCTGTGCTGGCGTGATTTCTACCAGCACGTCCTGGTGCACCACCCGGAGAACGCCCGGCACGAATTCCAGCCCCGCTACCGCGGCACGCTGGCCTGGGCGGGCAGCGATGGGGAGTTCACCGCGTGGACCGAGGGCAGGACGGGGTTCCCGCTGGTGGACGCGGGCATGCGGCAACTGCGCCGGGAAGGCTGGATGCACAACCGGGTCCGGCTCATGGTGGGCTCGTTCCTGACCAAGGACCTGGGCATCGACTGGCGCCGTGGCGAGGACTGGTTCATGCGGCTGCTCCTGGACGGCGACCAGGCCAGCAACAACGGCAACTGGCAGTGGATCGCCTCCGTGGGAGTGGACCCGCAGCCGGCGTTCCGGCGCATCTACAACCCGTCCCTCCAGCAGGAGCGGTTCGACCCGGGCGGCCGGTACGTGCGCCGGTACGTGCCGGAGCTGGCCCGGGTCCCGGATGAGTACCTGGCTGGGCCGTGGCGGATGCCCTCGGAGGTCCAGGAACAGGCCGGCTGCCGGATCGGGCGGGAGTACCCGGGGCCGATCGTGGATCATAAGGCGGCCCGGCTGGCTGCCTTGGATCGTTACCGGGACGCAGGTGCCGGCACCTGAGCGCCGAGGGCCGGTCCGGCGAGGGCATGTTCTCCCGGCCAACTAAACGCCGGGAGAACATGCCCTAACGCCGCCCCGGCTGCTTAGAGCATGAGGATCAGCATGTAGCCCATGGTTACGGCCATGGCGATCTGGCAGCAGGCGGCCAGGCGGGGGGACATCAGCCGGTGGGCCAGCGGCGGGGGCATATTGTCCCGGCCCACCAAACGCCGGGACAACATGCCCCAACGCCGCTGGCCGGAGGGGGGGTCCAGGGTCGCCTCGTACGCCTGCATGGCCTGGCCACCGGCCGACGGCACGGAGGCCAGCGCAAGAGCGGGGGCCGGTGCTGGGCGGGCCGAGTTGACCCGGGCGAGCGCGGGGAGGCGATCGGCTTGCCACATCACGTAGGCCACCATGAAGACCGCGAGGATGAGGGCCAGGAGCGGGAAGCGGCCGACCGTGGCCGGGCTGCCCATGATCGTGCCGGGGTGGGTGGCCGAGGTGACTGCTCCAACGGCTAGGAGCATGTAGACCATGGCGCCGCACATCACCAGGTGAGGGACGTGGTGAGGCTGCGATGCGCGGCCCGTGGGCCGGGTGGCGGCGGCGTCCCGCACGGCGCGGGAACGGCGGTCGTGCCAGGCTCGCCAGCCGAACCAGGCGGTGCCAGCGCTGAACATCACCGCCCAGACCGGATTCGGGAGCGGGTTGAGCCAGCTCACCAGCATGCCCGCCATGGCCACGCCCATCACCGTGTGCACCAGGTCGACGTCGCGCTCGTCTGGCCGCCGGTGTACTCGCGCGATGATCAGGCGGGTGGCGCAGTACGCGGCGGTGGCGATCATGAGCGCGGCCAGGACGCCCGCGAGCCAGAAAGGTCCTGTCACGTCACGGCCCTCCCAGCGGCCGGTCCGCGGCTGGCCTGTGCTTCATTGGCCTGTGCTTCATTGGCCTGTGTTTGGTCGGCCTGTGGCCCATCGGTTCGCGCCCCAGCAGTTCGCACGGGCCAGTAGGCGAGGACCAGCAATATCAGCAACGGGCCTGAACCGGGGTCGGTCCCGCTGCCCGTGAGAATGCCGCCGAGGTCCTGGCCTGCCACCCAGATCGCGGCGGCCAGCACCGCCGCCACGGCGAGAGTGGGCCGGGCCGCTGACGGCGGCAGGCACACCCCGATGGCGATCAGGGCCAGGAGGACGGCCAGCACGAGCGAGGCGGCCAGCCCGTGGTGGGCCAGGAACGCCGCGCCATGCGCGCTGATCGAGGCCAGCCAGGCCGGTTCGCCCTCGGTCACCCCGGTCAGCATGGCGTGCAGCGCCTGCGGGGCGCGGTTCGCGGGGAGCAGCGCGAAATAGGCCAGGCTGGCCCACAGAACGAGCCAGAGTGCCCGGGCGGCCGGGGCGCCCACGGCCCGGGCCGCGACGAACGGGACCGCCGGACCGGCGGAGCCCGGCGCCCTCCGGCCCCGGTCGCGCGGCCACAGCAGGACCGCCAGCAGCGCGTAGAGGATCACTGGGCCCGGGGCGCCGCTGACCGGGCTGGCCGTGCCGGTGAGCACCCCGCCCAGCCCTTCACCGAGCCACCACACGGCGACGGCCCAGACGACCGACGCCCCCAGCGCGGGCCGGACCGTGGGCCGCCAGGCAATGCCGAGGGCCAGCAGGAGCTGGATGGTGGCGAAGGTCGTGTTCAGCGCCACCGGATGCTGCCCGACCAGATGGGCGTCCCAGAGGATCGGCCGGCTCACGAAGGCTGGGTTGCCCTCCGCCGCGGCCGCGAGCATCTGGCTGAAGGCCCGGGTGAACATGACCGGCTGGTATTGCAGGATCGCGTCCAGCAGCCACAGGGCGCCCAGGGCCAGCTGCAGCCGCCGCCGGGCGTCAGGCGCGGGCCAGCCCGCCGGGGCGAAGGCATGGTCGTCGCCCGGCGCGCGGGTACCGCGCTGGGTAACGGCTGCCTCACTCACGGCTGGCTCTCCTTAGCCTCGTACTCAATTCGCCTTAGATGTGCTCGCTGCAGGCGATCGTTAGAGCATTTGTGGTGCGCCTGGCCGCGATAGGAGAATCGTAAAGGCCGGGCTATTCCGGCCGCAAGGAGGAGAGCGCGCGAAGCCCATCAAGAGCCGCCTGAACTGCGACAACGACGGGATGGCCGCAATGGTCCGGGCTGGAGATTAAACCCGCCGGGGGTATCTGCGAAACCCCCGGGAGGTATTAATGAATACCGGCAAAAGGGGATGCGCAGAACCCCACCAGGGTATTTGTTCCGACCACGGCGGCCGGGTCTGTGCTGTGGTGCAGTGGCCTCGCGATTAGCAGGAAGCAGAAACAAATGGGCGCCCTCCCGCGGCCGTGCCTGGCCGCGGCCGTGCGTACCTGCCGCGCGTGCCTGGCGGTGGCCGTGCCTGCCTGCCGGTGTCGTGCCTGCCTGCCGGTGTCGTGCCGTACCTGGCCGGCCCCGTACCTGGCCGGCCCCCGTACCTGGCCGCCGCCCGTCCCCTCTCGCGGTTGCGGCCGGCCCGGTCCGCTGGGTCATCCTCGTGACTGGCCCGGCGAGTCCTCCCATCCGCGGCTACTCCGGCACCGAACGTCATAGCGGCGAAAAAAACGCGGAAAAGTGTTGGCGCCGGGCGAGACAAGGACTCCTAACTGTGCCGGCGCGGATCTGGGCCGGCTCGAGGGAGGGGACGCGGCATGGACTCAGTGACCAGAGGATCGGGGATCGCCCTCAGCGTGCTCATCGCGGTGATGGCCAGCATCCTGTTGTTAGTCCCCGGCAAGTCCGCGGGTTCCTGGCGTGGCCCGGGCACGCCCGGCCGGCCCATCATGTCCTCCGATGCGGCGACGTCAACCTGGCGCGTGGTCGGACCTGGACGGCAGCCCTCCGCCAGCAGTCCGGCCGGCGGCCAGCCGGCCGGCGGACCACGCTCCGGGTGCCGCGTCACGGGCCCGCACAGCGGCCGGGCCCGGGCCGGCCTGACCCGGCCGGTCGTGGCCCAGCCTGGATCATGCCGTCCGCCCGGAGCGCACCGTAACCAGCACGCGTCCAGGCGGTTATCCCGATACCTCGGAATCCGCCCGGATCTGCCCTGATGGGTTCTAACGTGATGCCATGCTCGACCGCGAGATTGTGGCCGCCATCGTCGCGGGTGACCCAGCGGGGCTCGCCACGGCCTACGATCGCTACGCACCGGGCCTCTACGCCTACTGCCAGTCCCTGCTCACCGAGCCCGCGGACGCGGCTGACGCCGTCCAGGACACGTTCATCATCGCCTCGGCGAAGCTTTCCGCGCTCCGCGACCAGGATCGGCTCCGGCCCTGGCTGTACGCGGTGGCCCGCAATGAGTGCCACCGGCGGCTCCGCGCCGCGGTCAGCGCCGCCCCACTCGATGAGGCGGCGGGGGTGACCGACGAGACGAACGATCTCGGAGCAGATCTGGAACAGGCGGAACTCCGCGAAGTCGTGTGGTCGGCGCTGGGCGGCCTCACCCCCAGCGAGCGAGAGATCATCGAGCTGAACCTGGGGCACGAGCTGACCGGTGCGGACCTGGCCGATGCGCTCGGCGTCCCGCGCAACCAGGCGCACGCCATGGCCTCGCGGGCCCGGGCTCATTACGAATCGGCGCTCGGCGTGCTGCTGGTCGCCCGCTCCGGCCGGGAAGCCTGCCCCGAACTGGCCGGGATCCTGGAGGGCTGGGACGGGCGGCTCACCGTACTGCTGCGTAAGCGGGTCGGACGGCATATCCGGCGCTGCGACGTCTGCGGCGACCGGCAGCGCCGTGAGCTCAGCCCGGTGGCCTTGCTGAGCGTGCTGCCGGTGGCTGCGCTGCCAGCCGCCCTGCGCCATCAGGTGCTCGGCCTGATCGCGGACGGCTCGCCCGGCGCCCTGGCCCAGCGGCTGGCGGTCGGGCAACGGGCAGGCACCCTCGGGCCCGGGGGATTCCCCCGGCCGCTCGATCCACCGTCGCCGATCCGGTTGCATCACGCGGCGCACTCCGCCTTCGTGCGGGGTGGCGCCGCGGCCGGCGGCGCCGCGATCGTCGGCGGGGTCATCGTCAGTGGCGGACTGCTGCACCATCCAGCACCGGCCGGGCCGCCTGGCACCGGCCACGCGCTGCCCACTACCGCTGCGCCGCCCGCAACGGGCCGATCCGGGGCGCCCTCGTCCGGCGGGGGCGGCGCCGGAGAGGGAGTCACCTCCCCCGGGGCGCAGGTGCTGCGCACCGCCAGCGATGGTGCCAGCCCGGCTCCGGCCGGGTCGCCCATCGTCCCGGTCACCTCTGCGGCGCCGTCGCCCGGGGTATCCGCGGTGGCCACGGGCACCTTGACCGTGTCGCCCGCGAGCCTCAGCCTCAAGCTGTCCGTCAGCGGCCTGTGGACCGGGACGCTGACCCTCACCGCGCGCGGCGGGCCGGTCTCCGCCTACCACGTCGCCGTGCCCGTGCCCCTGCTCCAGGACCTCACCGTCAGCCAGGCCTCCGGGTCGCTGGCCGCCGGGCAGAGCGTTCAGATCACGGTCACGGCCGCGGGTGCCGCCCTGTTCTCCACCGCGCTGCTGACCGTGAGCCCGGGTGGCCTCAGTGTCCCGGTCACCTATCAGCTGCTCGGCTAGTCAGCGGCGTGGTTGGCCGCCGCGCGCCTGCCGGTCCGGGCCTGCCCGGCGGGGCCGCCCGGAGAGCTGGGCGGCGATACCGGAAAGCCGGGCGTCTGGTTCTCGCCGATTCGGCCGGACTCAATCCGAAAACTCCCGCGAGGCCATAGCGTTGATCGCATGCGTGACGGGGAATTGGTGGCGGCGGTCGTGGCGGGCGATCCGGCCGCCCTGGCGGCGGCCTACGATCAGTTCGCTCCGTCGCTGTACGGATATTGCCGGTCGCTGCTGAGTGAGCCGGCCGACGCGGCCGGGGCGGTCCGCGACACCTTCGTGGTGGCCGAGGTAAAGCTGCCGCTGCTGCGTGACCCGAGCCGGCTGCGGCCCTGGCTGTACGCGGTGGCCCGGAACGAGTGCCGGCGCCGGCTGCACGGGGATGGCGCCTCCGTCCCGCTGACCGGCGACGAGTTCGGCGCCGGTGAGGCGACCGCCGACCTCGGCCCGGCTCTGGAGCAGGCCCGGCAGCGTGAGATGGTGTCGTCCGCGCTGGCCGAGCTGGAGCCGGGGGACCAGGAAATCGTCGAGCTCCACCTGCGGCACGAGTTCTACGGCGCGGACCTGGCGGATGCGCTGGGGGTGCCGCGCAATCAGGTGCACACGCTCACCAGCCGGGCCCGGACCCGGTTCGAGACTGCATTGGGCGCGCACGTGGTGGCCCGCTCCCGCCTGGGATCCTGCCCGGATCTGTCCGCGATCCTGGGGGAGTGGAACGGGGACCTCACCCCCAATTTGCGCAGGCAGGTTCGCCGGCACATCGGCACCTGTGAGATCTGCGGCGAGCACGAGCGGCGGCATGTGAACCCGGTAGCGATGCTGAGCGCGCTGCCGGATCCCGTCCTTCCGGAGAGCCTGCAGCACGAGGCGCTCAGCCTGCTCGCGGATACCTCGCCCGATGCGGCCCAGGAGCGGGCCGAGATCGCGGACCGCGCCGAGCCGTTCACCCGGTCCGGCTTCCCGGTGCCGCTGGACCCGCTGGCGTCCAGGCGCGGGCCGGCCGCGTTTGTGCCGGCTGCCGGGGTACTGGTCGCGGTGTTCGTGATGTTCGGAGGCGGGGCCATGCTCGCAGCGAACTCACTGCATCACGCGTCGCCCCCGGTCAGTTCCGCGCTGGCCCCGTCCGTCCCGTCTGCCGACGCGGCGCCCGCGGTGAACACGCCGAAGCCCTCGACATCGCGGCACAAGAAGGCTCACGGCAAGCACGGCGCTGCGGCGGCGAGCGGCACCGGGTCCTACACGCCGGGCGCCGGGAACTCCGGGAAGTCCTCCAGCCCGGGCAGCCACCCGTCCTCGGCGAACCCCTCGAAGTCCAGGCACACCTCTCCTCCGTCCACGAGCGCCGCGCCGACCCCGAGTTCCACGCCGACGACGCCAACGCCGACACCCACGCCGACGGATACGACCCCGTCGGCCGGCGGGAGTTCCTCCGGCGGCATTCTCGGGACGATCATCGGCTGGCTGTAGACCAGGCCGGCCGGCCAAGGGCCGGCTCGAGAAGGCAGCGCTATCCCAGGCTCGCCACGATCAGGTGACAGCGGGCATGGCGACCGCCGCCACCTGGTCAGGCGGCGGGCTCAGGGGGTGGTGGAGACGCTGGCGTCAGCGCGGAGCAGGGCAGCCGCCGTCCGCAGCGCGACGAGCTTGCCGAACGCCGCGTCCCGGCGCAGATATTTCATGCCGCAGTCCGGGGCCAGCACGATCCGCTCCGGAGGCACGTACTTCAGCGCCCGGCGGGCCCGGGCGACGATCTCGGCCGGGTTCTCCACCGTCTCGTCACCAAGGTCGAGCACGCCCAGGATGATTGTCTTGCCGTCCAGGCTCCGGAGTATCGAGCAGTCCAGCCCGGACTGCGCGGTCTCTACCGAGACCTGATCGCAGACGCACTCGGCCAGTTCCGGCAAGAACGAATAGCCCGACGGCCGGTCATGGATGATCGCGGCGTAACCGAAGCACAGGTGCACGGCGGTCGTTCCGGTCATGCCGTCCAGGGCGCGGTTGATCGCCCGCACACCGTACTTGCGGGCCTCGTCCGGACGTGCCTGCAGGTAGGGCTCGTCGAGCTGAACGATGTCCGCACCCGCCGCGAACAGGTCCGCGACCTCCTCGTTGACCGCCTCGGCGTAGCCCAGGGCGAGATCCTCGGTGCTGCTGTAGTAGTCGTTCTGGGCCTGCTGGGCCATGGTGAACGGGCCCGGCACTGTGATCTTGATGGTCCGGGAAGTGCTGGCGTGCAGGAACCTGACGTCCTCCACCTCGACCGGGTGACGGCGGCGGATCGGGCCGGTCACCCGGGGCACCAGGTTGGGCTCGCCACTACGGTCCAGCGCGGTGCCGGGATTATCGATGTCCACCCCGTCGAGGGCGGTCGCGAACCGGTTGGAGTAGCTTTCCCGGCGGATCTCCCCGTCGGTCAGGATGTCCAGCCCGGCCCGTTCCTGGGCCCGGATGGCCAGTTCGGTCGCGTCGGACTGGGCCTGCTCCAGGTATTCCGGGGCGACCCGCCACAGCTCGGTGGCCCGGACCCGGGGTGGGAACCGGCCCCGCAGCCGCGCACGGTCGATGAGCCAGTCTGGCTGCGGGTAACTGCCGACCAGGGAGGTGGGGAAGAGCATGACAGCCACAATGTCAGATCGGCCGCCGGTGCGCAGCCCCGGGCGTGGCTATCCGGCGGGCGGCGGGCTCGTGGTCTCGGCCCGGCCGGTGACCTCGGTGCTGACCAGCCGCCTGGTCACGCTGAGCGGGCCGAGCCCGGACAGCGCCTCGGTGACCCGCGCGGCCAGCCCGGGGGCGGCGGCGGTGGATTCGGCCAGCCCGATGGCCGAGGTGCCGGCCAGCCAGGACGGGATGATCTCGGTGACGTCCGCGATCACGTTGGCCTTGGCCCGGTTGGACCGGGCCAGGGCGGTCAGGTGCCGCGTGTCCGGGTCGTCTTCGGTTCCCAGGACCAGGACCAGGTCACTGGACGAGGCCACGGTCCGGACGGTCTCGGCCCGGTCGGACGCTGCGTAGCAGAACCCGCCCGGATCAGGGCCGCGCAGGGCCGGGAACCGGGAGCGCAGGGCCGCGGTCGCGATCGGGGTGTCCTCGACCGGGACGCCCGGCACCAGCACGTAGGAGACCCGCCGCGGGTCCGCGACCTGGACCGCGCCCGCCCCGACCCGGGTCTCAGCCAGGATGGCGTGATCGGGGGCCTCGCCCAGGATCGCGGGCAGCACCGCGAGGCCGGACTGGCCGATGAGCACCACCTGATCGCCACGCTCGGCGAACCGGCGGGCTTCGGCCTGTACCCCGGCCACCAGCGGGCACGTCGCATCGATCACCTCCAGGCCGCGCTCGGCCGCCTCGGTGCGGACCCCCGGGGCGACGCCGTGCGCCGGGATCAGCACCAAGGCGCCATCGGGCACGTCGTCGAGGGAACGGGCGAAGACCGCACCGTTCTTCTCCAGGTCCAAACCGGTCTGCGGACTCGCCATCAGCTGCCCGCACACGTACACCGGGCCCCGGGCCAGGGCCTGCCGGGTGGCCTCCAGGGCCCGCCGCGCCCCCGGGCACCACGGGCTCACGGCGCTGAGCAGGCGCCGGGTCCCGCCCACCGCCGCCCATTCCTCGACGGCGCTGCGGGCCGCCGCCATGGCCACACCATCCACGCTGCTGGCCGCGGCGCCGATCGCGGTGGCCGTGCCGTCGGCGTGCAGGGCGGTGGTGACGAACAGGGCCGCGCCGTCATCGGCCTGGGACGCGTCACCTGACTGCGGCACCGGCGCGTACCGGACGCGCACGCCCCGGCGGTACAGCAGTCCGCCCACCAGTGGCGCGGCCGGGCAGCTCAGCTGCCCATGCGAGGGGTCGCCGATCTCCGTGGCGACCAGCACCTCGCCGGGGGCGACCACGGTCCCCGGCGCCAGGCATTCGCGTGCACTCGATCGGCTCATGGCTGTCGTCCCCGTTTCCTCGCGGATCAGTCTAGTGATGGCGAAGCCGGAGTGTGTGTACCCGCTGACGGGCCGTGTCGGACATGCCGCCGCGGCTGCGTGGGCGCCCCGGGACCGGATGGGGATCTGGGTACGGGCGGGACCCGTAGGTTACTATCTCAATCGGAATTAAATGCTATAGGAGTCCTGATTCAGGACTCTGCGCTTCACGCCCCCGGTGTTTCCGGGGCCGGTGTTTCCGGGGCCCGTGTCTAGAGGTCTGGGTTCCGGGGGCCCGCATTCCGGAGGCCCGCGTTCCGAGGGCCCCGTGTTTCCAGGGTCCGGGCTTCAAGTGCCTGTATTCCGGGCTCAGGGGAAGGGCTGCCCCGGCTGGAGCCGGGCCGGCCCGGGTCGGAGATTCGCCTGTTCAGTACGGTCGGCACCGGGGGAGTAGAGAAGATGAGCATGGCCCCCTTGATCACGAAATGCCGTCCGGATCAGGGGCATACCAATCAGAGAGGACTGGCGCCATGACCGTTACCGACGACCTGCTGGCTAACAACGACCGCTACGCGGAGGGTTTCGCCGGGCCACTGCCGCTTCCGCCGTCCAAGCACGTCGCCGTGGTGGCCTGCATGGATGCGAGGCTCAACGTCTACGCCATCCTCGGCCTCCAGGAGGGCGAGGCGCACGTGATCCGCAACGCGGGCGGGGTGATCACCGACGACGAGATCCGCTCGCTCACGATCAGCCAGCGGCTGCTCGGCACCCAGGAGATCATCCTCATCCACCACACCGACTGCGGGATGCTGACCTTCACCGACGACGCCTTCAAGGCGAGCATCCAGCAGGACACCGGCATCAAGCCCGAATGGGCGGCGGAGGCCTTCCCCGACCTGGACGAGGACGTCCGCCAGTCGATTAACCGGATCAAGGCCAGCCCGTTCATCCCGCACAAGGACTCGGTCCGCGGCTTCGTCTTCGACGTGGCCACCGGCAAGCTCAGCGAAGTGGCTTAGCCGGACCGCACTACTGGCTGTCCCGGCGCGGCGGCAGCAGGGTCAGGAGTCCGGGGAGTCGGCCCGGCCCTGCTGCTCCGCCAGGAACTGCTCAAACTGGGCGCCGATCTCATCGGCGGAGGGCAGCTGCTCCGACCCGTCCACCAGCGAGCCGCGCTCGGCGCCCTCGGCGAACGCGTCGTACTGCCGCTCCAGGGCCTGCACGACTTCCGTGATCTCTTCGGAGCCCTCGACCTGCCGCCGGATCTCCTCGTCGGTCTCCTGGGCCGCGTCGCGCAGTGCCTCGTCAGGCAACTGCAGGCCGGTCGCGCGGGACACCGAGTCGAGCAGCGTGATCGCGGCCGTCGGATACGCCGCCTGGGCCAGGTAGTGCGGAACGTGCACCGCGAACCCGACCGCGGCGCGCTCTTCCTCACCCAGTCGCATCTCGAGCAGCGCCGCGACGCTCCCCGGAACCTGAAGCCGGTCCACCAGTGGCGGGTAGCCCGTGGTCAGGCCGGACGTGGTCGCGTGGGCGGTCACGCCCAGCGGACGGGTATGCGGCGCACCCATCGGGATGCCGTGGAAGCCGACCACCAGCCGGACTCCCATCCGGGCGGCCACGTCCCGCACCGCCTGCGTGAAGCCCTCCCACTCGTGGTCCGGCTCCGGGCCGGTGAGCAGCAGGAACTGGCTCCCGGCGGTGTCCTTGAGCAGGTGCATGGCCAGCTCGGGGGCTTCGTAGGACTCCCAGCGGTCCCGGGAGAAGATCATTGGCGGCCGCCGGGACCGGTAGTCGATCAGCCGGTCCACGTCGAACCGGGCGACCTCCTCGTGTTCCAGCGTGCCCAGCAAATGGGCGGACAGCAGTTTGCCCGCCGCCCCGGCGTCGATGAACCCGTCGAGGTAGTGCAGCATCACTGCCCCGTCCAGCACCGGCGCGCCAGGGCTCACCTCGTAGAGGTCTCCCGGATCTCGCACCACGCTCACTGCCCTTCCAGGGTGTCAGTCTGACCGCTACCCGTTACCAACCACGAATGGCTGGTCATCCATCCCACCAGAGACGATCTCTGTCTTCCACGCTACCGCCTGCCGCCCCCGTCAGTCGGCCTCGGCCGAGCCGGTCAGCCGGAGCTTGCGCTGTGCGCGCTGGTAAAACGTGGTCCGGCCGAGCCGGACCACGTTAGCCGCGGCGGGGACGGTGCCGACTTCGACCGTGTCGCCCGGCTGCAGGCGCCCGACCAGGACTCCGTCCGCCTCCAGGGCTGGCTCGCCGCTCCCGGGCAGCACTGTGAGCAGCACTTTCTCGCTGCTGGATAGGAACAGTGCCCGGTTGAAGGCCGAGTGCGGTGCCACCGGGGTGACCAGCAGGCCCTCGGCCATGGGAGAGACGAGCGGGCCGCCGGCCGAGAAGTTATAGGCGGTGGAGCCGGTAGGCGTGGCCACGATCACCGCGTCCGCCGCGTAGCGCACGAACGGATGCGACTCCACCGTGAGCTCGACCAGGATGGAGGACCCGCGGCCGGGGATACGGGCCAGGTCCACGTCGTTGAACGCGGTCGTCTGCTGGCCGGTGAACTCGGCCCGGACCGCGGAGCGGGGCTCCACGGTGAACCGCTGCTCATCGATGGCGCCCAGGGCCTCGGCCATCTCCGGCGGGTCGATCTCGGCCAGGAACCCCAGCTTGCCCACGTTGACGCCGAGTACCGGCGGCCTCGGGCCGCACGACATGCGCATCGCACGCAGCATGGTGCCGTCGCCGCCCAGGCTGACCATGAGGTCGGAGCGGCCCGCCAGGTCCGAAGAGGTGACCGCCTCGACCGGGCCGGGCACCCGGCTGGCCTCCTCCTCCAGCGCCAGCACCGTCACCTTGCGCTTGCTGGCCCAGGCAAGCAGCTCGAACATGGCCGAATTGCAGTCCCGTCCGGGATGCAGCACGAGGCCCACCGTATTGACCATGCCCACCGGGCCAGCCTCCTCAGGTCGTGATCAGAGCCCGCGCCCGGGCGGAGCGGACCGCCTCCGACAGCGTGTCGATGTCATAGGCGCCGTAGTGGCGTTTGCCGTTGATGAAGAACGTGGGCGTCCCGGACACCGACGACAGGTCCGCGGAGTCGACGTCCTCGGCCACCCGGGCCGCGCCCGCATGCTTGCGCAGATCGTCGGTGAACCGTGCGATGTCGAGGCCGAGGTCGCCCGCGTAGTGGGTCAGGTCCTTGCCGGTGAGCGCGCCCTGATGCTCCATCAGCATGTCGTGCATCTCCCAGAACCTCCCCTGCCGGTCGGCGGCCTCCGCGCCTTCCGCGGCCAATTGGGCGTGCGGGTGGACGTCGTTCAGCGGCAGGTGCCGGAACACATACCGGACGTCGCCGAAGTCGGCCAGCAGTTCCCGGACGATCGGCTCGGCCTGGCCGCAGTACGGGCACTCGAAGTCGCCGTACTCCACCATGGTGACCGGTGCCCGCTCTGGCCCCCGGATGTGATCGCGGTCCGGGTCGACGGGGACGGCCAGGTCGGTGATGAGCGTGGACGTCCCGAGCAGGGCCCGTATCTTCAGCCGCTTGGGCAGCAGCCGGGTGGCCCGGAACACCGTCCAGGTGATCGCGGACGCGCAGAACGCGGCGGACAGGATGCCCAGTTTCGCCTCGGCCAGCAGGGGGCCGTGGAAGGCCAGTGAGGCGATCAGCAGGGCGACGGTGAAGCCGATCCCGGCGATCGTGCCCGCGCCCACGACACCGGCCCAGCCCACGGGCGGCCGGATCCGTCCCCGGCTGAGCTTGGTGACGAGCCAGGCGGCCCCGGTCGTGCCCACCGGCTTGCCGACCACGTACGCGATCAGGATGCCCAGCGTGACAGGGGAGGTGAAGGCCCGGGAGAGCAGCCCTGTGTTGATCACGATACCGGCGTTGGCCAGGGCGAACAGCGGCACGATGAGGTAGCTCGACCAGGGATGGTACAGCTGCTGGAGCCGCTCGTTGGGGGAGATGGCCAGGCGGACGCCGCCGCTGGCCTCACGAGCCAGCTCGGGGGTGGGCTGCTCCCGGAATAGCCGGAACAGGTCGCTGGCCCGTTCCAGGTCACTGCGCGCCGCGGGGCGGGCATAGGTGAGCAGGCCCATGAACAGCCCCACCACCACGGGGTCCACGCCGGACTTGAAGAAGGCCACCCAGGCCGCCGCCCCCAGGAGGAAGTAGACCGGGCCGAACCGCAAGCCCGCGGCCCGGACGCCAGCCACCGCGACCAGCATGCCCACTCCTATGAACAGGGCGGGCAGCTGCAGGTTCGCGCTGTAAACAATCGCGATAACGGCCAGTCCGGCCAGATCATCCACCACGGAGAAGGTGAGCAGGTAAGTGCGCACCCGGTCGGGCAGCCAGGAGCCGACCAGGGCCAGCATCCCCAGCGCGAACGCGGTGTCGGTGGACATGGCCGCGCCCCAGCCATGGGCTCCCGGGCCGCCGGCGTTGGCCGCCAGGTAGATGCCGATCGGGACGATCATGCCGCCCAGGCCGATCAGTAGCGGCAGCGTCAGCCGCCGCCGCTCGCGCAGCTCGCCCATGTCGAACTCGCGCCGGGCCTCCAGGCCCACCACCAGGAAGAAGAACGTCATCAGGCCGGAGTTCACCCAGCCGTGCAAGGTGTCGGACAGGTCCGCGCTGCCGAGGTTTATCGACAGCCGGGTGGACCACAGCGACTCATACGACCCGGCCGCGACGTTCGCCCAGATCAGCGCGGCTACCGTCCCGGCCAGCAGGATCGCCGCGCTGCCCGTCTCCGTGCGCAGGAACTGGCGCAGCGGAGTCTCGAGGTTCCGCGCCCACGCTGTCCGCCCGGACAGGAGGGAAGGCGCCGGCTGGGATTCCGTCATGCCCGGATTCTCCCAGGACTGCGGACGATAGTCGCCTCCGGCTCAGCCCTCCGGGCCGCCGGCAATCTCGTCCTCGTCCTCGTCGGTCAGGTGGACGGCCGCCTCTTCCGCGCCCGCGCCGCCTCCGTCGATGCCCACGTCCTGGGCGACCAGGTCGGGCTCGCTATCGGCATGGGCCCCCTCGTCCTCGGCTACCAGGCGGCCGGCCCGCGGCTGCTGCTCGTCGTAAGGCTCCGGCCCCTCGCGGGGCAGGTCGCTTTCGCTGTCCGGGGTGGGATCCGCGTACGGGTCCGGCTCCGGATCCTCCTCGGCGAGCAGCTGATCCAGGGATTCACCCTGGCGCTCCTCGGCCAGGGTGTCGCCGAACCGCTCACCGGCCGACCACTTGTCGGCGGGCTCGACACCCGGGTCCAGCGGGTCCCCGTACGGATCCTCGCTGTCCTCCAGCGTGTCGGAGGAGTCCAGGACGCCGTCGTCTTCGAAGTCGGTGTCCTCGAGCCCGTCCGTGCCCGGTGCGCTGTCGCCGCCGACCTCATAGTCGCCCGTGCCGCCGCCGTACGTGTACTCGGCGGTGCCGTCGCCCGGATCGGAGGAAGTTTCGTAGTTCTCTTCGGCCATGGTCCCAGGCTAGCGACATTGATCGTCTGTCCGGACCGGCGGCCCGGAACCAGGTCAGCTCTGGTGCAAACCGGGTCAGCCCTGGTGTGCCGCCTTGTAGTCCGCCCAGCGGTCCAGGACCGCCGGCAGTTCCTTGCTGATGAAGTCGAAGTACATCGCCGACTCCGCCAGCCGCGCCCCGGCGGGCGTGCCCGCTCCTAGCACCTCGGCCCCCCCGCGCATCGCGTCCGCCCAGCGCACCATGATCCCGTCCCGGACCCTCAGGACCTCGTGCCAGACGTTGTCCGGCAGTACGTACACGTGCCGCCGGGAGCCGGGTTCGGTCTCCCGGCTGACCAGGCCCACCTGGATCAGGTACCGGACACCGCCCGACACCGCCGCCGGGCTGACCTGAAGCAGGCCAGCGAGGTCTTCCGCAGTCAGGCGGCCCGAATCCGTGGTCAGCAGGGCGGCGAAGATCCGGGCCGGCATCCGGGGCATGCCCGCGTCGGCGAGCAGCGAGCCGAAGCGCTGGATGAATTGCCGCACCGCGGCACCGTCTCGCGCCTCCTGGCCTTGCTGCGCCTCTTGGGGCAGCTCCGGCTCCTGCGGCTGGCGCGGCCCCTGCGCCTCAGGCACCTGCCGCCCCTGGCGCGGATCCTGCGCCTGACGCGACTGCCGCGCCGCACGCGCCTCCGGCACTGGCTGTCACCTCTCCCTGGTCGACCTGCCCAATGAGTTTACTAGATACATAACTTTCATGATTTTGTGAATCAAGTGCTAGGCTCGGCGTATGACAGCGGTGATCGAGGTAACCGGCCTGAGGAAGTCCTTCGGCCGGGCACGCGCGCTGGACGGGCTCGACCTCACCGTGGCGCCCGGGGAGGTGCACGGGTTCCTGGGGCCCAATGGCGCAGGCAAGACCACCACGATCCGGGTCCTGCTGGGCCTGATCCGGGCTGGTGGCGGGACCGCCCGGCTGTTCGGCGGCGACCCGTGGCGGGAAGCGACCACGCTGCACCGGCGGCTCGCGTACGTGCCTGGCGACGTCACCCTCTGGCCCAACCTGTCCGGCGGGGAAGTCATCGACCTGCTCGGCCGGCTCCGCGGCGGTCTTGACGAGAAACGCAAGGCGACCCTGCTGGAGAAGTTCGGGCTCGATCCGGCTACGAAGAGCCGGGCCTACTCCAAGGGGAACCGGCAGAAAGTCGCGCTGGTCGCCGCGCTCTCATCCGGGGCTGAGCTGCTGATGCTGGATGAGCCGACCTCGGGGCTGGACCCGCTGATGGAGGCCGCGTTCCGGGAGTGCGTGGAGGAAGAGCGGCAGGCGGGACGGACGGTCCTGCTATCCAGCCACATCCTGTCCGAGGTAGAGGCGCTCTGTGACCGGGTGACGATCATCCGGGAAGGCCGCACGGTGGACTCCGGGGCCCTGGCCGACCTGCGGCACCTCTCGCGCACCTCGGTGCACGCCGAGGTGGCCCGGCCGCCGGACGGGCTGGCCGGGCTCCGCGGGGTCCACGACCTGGACATCAGCGGGAACGGGATCAGCTGCCAGGTCGATAACGACGCGCTCAGTGAGGTGCTCGCGCGGCTGGTCGCCGCGGGAGTCCGCAGCCTGGCCAGCCAGCCGCCCACGCTGGAGGAACTCTTCCTGCGGCACTACTCGGACCCGTCGTGACCGCGCTGGCGGCCCGCACCCAGCGGCCGGGCGGCCCGGTGGCCGCCCACGGCCCGGCCGGGCTGGCCGGGACCGCCGCGCTGATCTCCCTCGCCCTGCGCCGCGACCGCATCATCCTGCCGGTCTGGCTGTACGTGTTCGCCGGCAGCATCGCCAGCACGGGGTACAGTTTCCGCCACCTCTACATCCGCCTGCCTGAACGCCTGGCGCTTATCTCCAGCGTCCGCGGTGACGCCTCGGTCCTGGCGCTGAGCGGGCCGGTGTTCGGGGACAGCGCGGGTTCGCTGGTCGCCTGGAAGGTCCTGGTGTTCGCGGCTGGGGGCGCGGGACTGATGGGGATCTTCACCGTGGTCCGGCACACCCGCGACGACGAGGAACAGGGCCGGCTGGAACTGGTGGGCGCCACCGCGGTCGGCCGCCAGGCGCCGCTGGCGGCAGCCCTGGTGGTGGCGTTCGGCAGTTGCCTGGTGCTCGTCCCGCTCATCGCTGTGGTCCAGGTCATCCTGGGCTATCCGGTGGCCGGCTCGCTGGCCCTGGGCGCAGCGGTAGGGCTGTCCGGGTGCGTGTTCGCGGCCATCGCCGCAGTCTGCGCCCAGCTGACGGTCAGTGCCCGGACGGCCCGCGGGATGGCCATCGGCGCGCTGGGGGTGGCGTTCCTGCTCCGCGCGGTGGGGGACGCGGCGTCGGGGACATCCTGGCTGCGCTGGGCCTCCCCGCTGGGCTGGGCCGAGCAGATGCAGGTGTACGCGAGCCCCCGATGGATGGTTGGCGCGCTGTTCGTGGTGGCCGCCGCCGTCGTGGCCGGCGGTGCTGCACGGCTGGCCACCCGCCGCGACCTGGGCGCGGGCCTGCTGCCCGTCCGGCCTGGCCGGCCGGAAGCGGCCGGGTGGCTGCGCAGCCCGCTCGCGCTGGCCTGGCGGCTGCAGCGCGGCGCCCTGCTCGGGTGGGCGATCGGCTTCGTCCTGGCGGGCGCGGTGCTCGGGTCGGCGGCCAGCGGGATCGGCGCGGTGCTGAACACCAGCCCTCAGGCCCGGCAGATATTCATCCGGCTCGGCGGGCACAGCGGTCTCGTCGATGCCTATCTCGCGGCGGTGGTCGGGATGCTGGGCGTGGCCTCGGCCGCGTACGCGGTAGCGGCCGTCCTCCGGCTGCATGGGGAGGAGACCGAGCGGCGGGCCGAGCCGGTGCTGGCCACGCGGGTGGGGCGGGTCCGCTGGGCGGGCAGCCATCTGCTCGTCGCCGCCTGCGGCAGCGCGGGGCTGCTCCTGGCGGGTGGCCTGGCCACGGCGCTGGGGGACGGACTGACCTCCGGCGGCCTGGCCACCCAGTTGCCCCGGCTGGCCGGCGCGGGGCTGGCGCAGGTCCCGGCCGCCTGGGTGATGGGGGCCCTGGCGGCAGCCCTGTTCGGCCTGGTGCCCAGGACCGCGGTGGCGGCAGCGTGGACCGCGCTCGGCCTGGTCGCGCTCATCACCCTGCTCGGCCCGTCGATCAGGCTGGCCCAGGGCGTGCTGGACATCTCCCCGTTCAGCCACGTGCCGAAGTTGCCCGGGGCGCCGGTCATGGTCGCGCCGCTGGCGTCGCTGGTGGGCGTGGCCGTAGTCCTGGCTGTGACCGGGCTGGTTGCTTTCCGCCGTCGGGATCTCATGTGACCGTGGTGGATGGGGCGGCGTGGGTGCCGTGGGCGCTGGCTGGCCCTGGACTGCGCTTGGATCCGCCGGGCGCGGCCGGCGCGGGTGTGCTTTCTTCCGTACGCCGTATCGGTTACGCCTGCGCCCACGGCACCCACGCCGCCTGCGCCCACGGCACCCACGCCGCCTGACCGGATGCTGCTTCCGGTCCGCCTATCGGGGTGCCGCCGCTCGCGCCCACGCCGCGGACGCCGCCTGACCGGACGGTGCTTCCGTCCGGCCGTGCTGGGTCGCCTGCCCCCGCGTCACGGACGTTGGCCGGCGTGGCGCTCATCCCCGGCCGATCCGCACCACCAGCACCATGGGTCACATCGACATGGCCAGCGCTGACGTGTCACGTATGTGGTGCGCCAGGGAGGGCGTTTTGTCCGGTTCGGCTGCACTAGATACGTGAAAGGTGGGCGGGTGGAGCCGGTGTGACTGGCGCGGACGCCGGTCGGCTATAGGGGGCGGGCATGCGAATGGGGCCCCTCCGAGTATGAGTCGGAGGGGCCCCACCCTGGCCTCATCGCGCTGGGTCGCCGGTTACCCGGCTTCCTGGCTCTCTGCGGCCACCCGCCTAGCCTGGAAGCAGCAACTGAAATGCCGGTTACCCGGCTTCCGGTCGCCCGGGTTTCCCCGGCGTTCCGGGGGTTTCCCCCCGGAAGGACTTCCGCTCTTGCGGTGAATGAATTTGTACTCTCCTCGGGGGAACTGGCGCAAGGCCTTCTGGCCAGGAATTTCAAGATTTTTCTTAATCTCTGCGAAATCCACAAGAAAGAGCGTGTTATCCCCCGGGAAAGGCGGCTGTCCACCGGGCTATCCACAGTCTGGTCCACAGTCTGGCCGACAGCCTAGCCAGTGGAGACGGACGACTCGGACGGCCGCAGGGTCTGTAGCGCCGAGTCCAGCACGCAATGCTTCCGGCAGTCCGGAGCCTGGCCAGGCCCATGAGGGGGATACGCGGAAAGGCCGCATACGTAAGCGAGGCCCCTCCATGTATGAGATGGAGGGGCCTCGCCGCGGCCATCTAACAGGGCCACCGATTACTCGGCTACCGGGGTGCTATCCGGCCGCTCCACCGGGGCAGGAAAATCAGCCTGGAACGCCAGTATCCCAGCTTTCCGTGCGCCCGCCCAGACGTTCCGGTTTCCCGGTCCGATGGAGTGCGGGTACCTAGCTGATCTCCATACTTGGTGGTGCAGAATTTCTACCGCTAACCCCGGGGTGGCGCAAGGGTTTTCTGTCATGAAGTTACCGATTTTGTGGTTATGAACAGCTTTTCCACATCGGTGGCCTGGTTATCCCCCGGGACGGGCGGCTGTCCACCGGGCTGTCCACAGTCCGGTCCACAGACTGGATCAGTCGGCGGGGCGGGGAAGCGGCTGGTGCGAAGGGGCGGGCTGATCCACCTGACCAGGGTTCGCCCGGCCTGTTTCGGCCTGGTCCGTCTCGGCCCGGCCCGTGTCGGGTTGAGCTGTGTCGTCCTGGTCTCGGTCGGCCTGGTCTGGGGCGGCTTGACGTGGCCCGGCCGGAGTGGCGGAGCGGGCCGGGGTGGGGGAGCCGGCCAGAGGGTTTTCGTTGCGGCCCTGAGGGTGGCCCGCGGGGGCCCGGCGGCGCTGCAGGCTGCCCAGCAGGGCGAGGCCGAGCGCGCCCGCCGACGGCAGGGTGACCAGAGCGGGCAGCTGATAACGCCAGGAGAACTCGAACAAGTCAGAAGCGAGCAGCACGGCCAGGGCCGAGCCGAAAACCAGCAGGCAGGCCAGGGCCAGCTCGCGCTGGCGGGATGAGAGGATGCTGCGCCCGCGGGCGGCAGCCAGCCCGCCCGCCAGGGCGATCACGGCGCCGGCCAGGCCAGCCAGGGCGGCGAAAGCCAGCAACGGACCCGGTGTATAGCCGCCGTGCAACTGGTAGCCCCGGAGGAACCCGGCCAGCGGCCGGGCCACCGTGGCCCGGCCGCCCATGGCGGCGGGCAGCGGCCGGACCTGGACCGGGCCGCCGCTGGAGGCGAAGTGCAGGCCCAGCATGATGGTGTGATCGCGGCTGAGGAAGATGCTGCCGTCATAGGTGGGGTAGCTGGTCTGGAACTGCCAGCGTGAGATGGGCGTGTCGCCGGTGCTGGTCACCCGGTGCACCTCGAACAGCCGGGCGGCGTCGCTGAGGACTCCCGCCACCACGCGCAGCGGCTGCTGGGTGATGACCCGGTGCTCGAAGTCTCCGATCACCTCACCGTGGGTGCGTCCGGGCGGGGCTACGTACGTGTGATCGGGAGACGTGGCGCTGTGCACCAGCCCGTCCGGCCCGAGCCGGATCGCGAGCGCCCGCGGCGGGCAGACCGCCCGCTCGTACGGTGGCAGCTTCAGCGTCGCGCAGTCCGCGCTCTCCGCCAGCCGCCCGTAGATAGTGCTGCCCGCGGCGGGCGCGAGCGAGAACTGGTGGGTGACCACGTACTCGCGCAGCGAGAAGCCGATGATCGGCAGGGCGAACGCCGCGCAGAGCAGGACCGCCTGGATCAGCTTGCGCCGCCAGCCCGGCACCACGATCAGCAGGTAGATCAGCGCGGGCAGGATCAGGATCTGGCCCACCTGGGCCACGGGCGCACTGGCGCCGAGGGCCAGCCCGCCTGCCGCGATGAGCCGGGGCCCTGGGTCGGGCCGCCAGAGCAGCAGTGCCAGCCCGGCGACGATCAGGGCCTCGAACCAGACGTCCGGCATGATGGTCTGCTCGATCTGCACCTGGTAGGCGTCGAGCAAGACGGGTGCGGCGGCCAGCGCGGACAGCCAGCGCGGTACGCCGCGGCGGACCAGCAGCAAGTACAAGACCACGGCCATGGCGAGGCCCAGGAGGTGCTGGAGCGTCGTGACCGTGTCGAGGTTGCCGCCGATCAGCAGCACCTTGAGGATCAGGTTGTAGCCGAGCGGGTCGTTACCGGGCCAGGCGCCGAACAGGTACTTCAGGCTGTCGATGTAAAGCAGCGCAGGCTGGTAGGCGGCCATGGACAGGCCGCGCAGGACCAGGCCCGCGGCCAGGAGCACCGTGATCAGCCAGTGCCGCCGCAGCGTGGCGGCGGCCGCCGCGCCCGGACGGCGCCGGGCTTCAGGAGCGGTCTCGGTGCTGCTCCCGGCCGGGCCGTCAGCAGGCCCGGCTCCCGCGGGCGAGCCGGAGCCCGCGGTGGCTGGCATTCGCATGACGGTCATCCCGGTCGGTGGGCGGCCCCGTGGGCGGACGGCCCGGTCAGTGGGCGGCCCGGTCAGCAGGCCCAATCGGGGCCCAATCGGAGGGCCTGGTCGGTGGGCCCGAACGTGAGGGCACTGACGACGAAGACTATCCGAGCTCCCTGACCGCCGGGCCCAGTCCGCGGTCAGGGATGGATTTTCTTACCTTCGCTAAGCATTGCCACAAACGTAGCGAGACGCCGCGCCCGGGTCTCCGGCCGCTTGGCGTCGGCGAGGCGGTAGAGGATCGCGTACCGGTTCGCGCGGTCCAGGCGCTCGAAGAACGCGCGGGCCGTGTCGTTGCCGGCGAGCGCGCGGGCGAGATCCTCCGGCACGGCCGCGGTGGACTGCGATTCGTAGGCGGCGGCCCAGCGGCCGTCCGCCCGGGCCAGCTCGACCTCCCGCAGCCCGGCCGGCCTCATCTGGCCGGCCTCGATCAGGGCGGTCGCCTGGTCCCGGTTGATCCGGGACCACTTGCTGCCGGCCCGGCGCGGCGTGAAGCGCTGCAGCCAGTAATCGTCGTCCAGGCGGCCCTTCTGGCCGTCGATCCACCCGTGGCAGAGGGCCACGCTGAGCGCGTCCCGGTAGGACACCCCGGGGGCGTCCGAACCCTTCTTGGGGATCTTCAGCCACAAGCCCGCCGAGCCGGCGTGATGCTCGCTGAGCCATGCGTCCCACTCGGCGGCTGAGCCCAGGCCCAGCACCGGAAGTCCGTCGTCAGGCATAGGGACAGTGAACCACGCGTTCGGATCCTTGAGAGACAGTTGTACTTTCGCAAGTAACGAAGCCGCTCACCCCGAGGGAGTCGTGACAGAGCCAGTCGTGACAGAGCCAGTCGTGAGGGGGCCCAGCCGCCGCCGGCGACTGCTGATCCTCGTCATCTGCTGCATGAGCCTGGTCATCGTGGGGCTCGACAACACCATCGTGAACGTCGCGCTGCCGTCCATCCAGCGGGACCTGCACGCCTCGGTGTCCGGGCTGCAATGGGTGGTGGACGCCTACACGCTGGTGCTGGCCAGCCTCCTGGTGCTCTCCGGCTCCACCGCGGACCGGTTCGGGCGGCGCCGCACGTTCCAGGCGGGACTGGCCACGTTCACCATCGGCTCGCTGCTGTGCAGTCTCGCGCCCAGCCTGGGCTGGCTGGTGGTGTTCCGGATGCTCCAGGCGGTCGGCGGCTCCATGCTCAATCCGGTCGCGATGTCGATCATCGTGAACACCTTCACCGACCGGGCCGAGCGGGCCCGGGCCATCGGCGTCTGGGGCGCGGCGATAGGGGTCAGCCTGGCCCTCGGCCCGGTGGTGGGCGGGCTGCTGATCGCCTCGGTGGGCTGGCGCGGAATCTTCTGGGTGAACATCCCGGTCGGGGTGGCGGCGATCGTGCTCACCGCGCTGTTCGTGCCGGAGTCCAAGGCCCCGCATCCGCGGCGGCTGGATGCGGTCGGCCAGGTGCTGGTGATCGTGACGCTGGCCTCGCTGATCTACGGGATCATCGAGGGCCCGGAGCACGGCTGGGGTTCACCGGAGATCATCGGATGCTTCGCCCTGTTCGCGGTGGCGCTCGCGACCCTGCTCGTCTACGAGCCACGGCGGCGCGAGCCGCTGCTGGATCTGCGGTTCTTCCGCAGCGCGCCGTTCTCCGGGGCGACGGTGATCGCGGTCAGCGCGTTCGCGGCGCTGGGCGGGTTCCTCTTCCTCAACACGCTCTACCTGCAGGACGTGCGCGGCTACTCGGCCCTGCACGCCGGGCTGCTCACGCTCCCGCTGGCCGCGGTCACGGTGATCTTCGCGCCGCTGTCCGGCCGGATGATCAGTAGCCGCGGCCCGCGGATCCCGCTGGTCGTCGCCGGGATCTGCATGTCCGGGGGCGCCCTGATGCTGACCGGCCTGGCCGCGCAGCAGTCCGCCGGCTGGCTGCTCGCCGCCTACGTGCTCTTCGGGATCGGCTTCGGCATGGTGAACGCCCCGATCACCAACACCGCGGTGTCCGGGATGCCGCGCGCGCAGGCGGGCGTCGCGTCGGCGATCGCGTCCACCAGCCGGCAGGTGGGTCAGTCGCTGGGGGTGGCGGTGGCGGGCTCCGCGGTGACCTCGGTCATGGTCGGCCCGATGCGCACCGGCTTCACCACCGCCAGCCACGTAGGCTGGTGGATCATCACCGGGTGCGGGCTGGTTGTGCTGATCGTGGGCCTGGTCACCAGCGGCCGGTGGGCGCGGCAGACCGCCGCCCGGACCGCGGACCAGCTGATGTCGGAGGAGGCGCCGGTCCCGGTCGGGTGACGCCGCCGTGCCTGGCGGCCCGCCGGTGATCAGCCCGGCGGAGGTCAGCCGGGCGGCGGGCTGATCGGGGAGGCGGCGGGGTTGATCAGGGAGGCGGGCTGATCAGGGAGAAGGTGGCGCCCTGGTCGTCGGCGACCACGGCGATCCGGCCGTACGGGGAATCCCGGGGCGGCTGGATCACGCGGCCGCCTGCCGCGCTCGCGGCCTGCGCGGCCGCGTCAGTGTCGGCGGCCCCGAAGTAGGTGGACCAGTGCGCGGGCACGTCGGCGGGCGTGCTGCGGCCGGATTCGCCGATCCCGCCGACTTCGGTACCGTTCACCTTCAGGGTCGCGTAGCGGTAGCCGTCCCCGCTCAGGTCGCCGTACTCGTAGCCGAACACGGCCTGGTAGAAGGCCTGGTTCTGGTCGAAGGCGCGGCTGATGTTCTCGTTCCAGCACAGCGATCCTGGCTCGTTGGCCAGGCCCACCCCGGTGTGCGCCTGGGCCTGCCAGATGCCGAAGACCGCGCCCCCGGGGTCGGCCGCCACCGCCATCCGCCCGACGTCCATCACGTCCATCGGCTCCATGAGGGTCAGGCCCCCGGCCGCCTGGATCTTGCTGACCGTCTCGTCGAGGTCATCTGAGGCGAGGTATGTGGTCCAGGCGGCAGGCGTCCCGGGCGGCCCCTGCTTCGGGCCGATGCCCGCCACCGCCCGGTCGTCCTTCAGGCACATGGCGTAGCCGCCGGCCTCGGGCGGCCCGGGCTGGACGTACCATCCGAACATGCCCGTGTAGAAGGCGCTGGCCCGGCTGATGTCGTCGACCGCGAGATCGATCCAGCACGGCGTGCCCGCCGGCCAGGCGGTGTCACGAGTAACCATGATTCCCCCTCGTGGTGAGGCCGGGGCGTCCCCTGCACCCGGCGCCAGCGCCAGCCTAGGAGGGCCCCGGGACGGCGCGCACCCCGCTGGCCGACCCGGCGGAGACAGGGCCCGCTGGGGGACAGGGCTCCGGTGGTAGAAAAGCGCTGTGGAGACATGGGACGCGATCAGAGCGCGCAGGAACGTCCGGAGCTACACCGACCAGCCCATCGGCCGGAAGGATCTGGAACGGATCCTCGAGGCCGGCCGCCGGGCTCCGTCGGCGCGGAACTGGCAGCCATGGGACTTTGTGGTCGTCACCGGGCGCGCTGAGCTGACCGAACTGGCCCGGGTATGGCAGGGCGCCCGGCATGTAGCCCCGTCCGCGGCCACCATCGGCCTGGTCGCGCCGGTGCTGGAGGATGAGCACCGGCGCGAGGGCCTGCGGTACGACCTCGGCCAGGCCACCATGGACATCATGCTCGCCGCGGCTGACCTCGGCATCGGCAGCGGGCACGCGTCCGTGGCCGACCAGGATCTGGCCCGCCAGCTGCTGGGCTTGCCGGAGGACCGGTTCCTGGCGTACCTGATCGCGCTGGGTTATCCGGCGGACCGCCCGCTGGCGCCGATCGCGCGACCCGACCGGCGCCCGTTCGAGGACGTCGTGCACTGGGATTGCTGGTAGGGGGCCGGCCAGCGATCGCATCGGGCGGGAGGTGCGGTCAGGGCTCCGAGGGGAAGCAGTAGGAGTCGCTGGACGCGTCCCCGCCCTGCAGCCGGACCTGATGAGTGCGCCGGCCGCGGAACGCCTCCCCTTCGGGGAAGAACCGCTCGTCGAAGGTCAGCCCGCCGCCCGGGGTGACGTCCAGCTTGGCCATCCAGGAACCCACCCCGTCGGGGTAGAACTGGTCATCCCACGCGCCGTACAGCGAGTTCGTGAAGTAGACGCGGTTCCCGTCCCGGCTCACCTCGACCATCTGCGGGCCGCCGCTGAGCGGCTGGTCCGGCCGGGCCGGGTGCGCCGCGCGCCCGACGATCCCGCCGATCCGCGCCGACCCGGTCTCCACCGGGTGCAGCGGGTCGCTCACGTTGTACTGCTTCAGCTCGCCGGTGCCCCAGCACGACACATACAGGAACTGGTCATCGACCGACAGGTTGATGTCCGTGATCAGCGGCGGCACAGCGCCGAAGCCCTGCAGCAGCGGCGGGAGCTGCTCGGCGGGGGCAGGCTCAGCCGGAATGGTGATCACCTTGGTCGCGGCCCACTGGCCGTTCTCCTCGTGCCACATCCAGATCGAGGCGGACAGGTCCTCGACGCTCACCACGACGCCGACGAAGCCGTACTTCTTGGTCGGGTCGTGCGCGGGCCGCAGTTCCAGCACCATCTGATGCTCGTCACCGAGATCCACGGTCTGCGTGAGCGTGCGCGTGCCCATGTCCCAGAAGTGCAGCCGGTGGCCGTACTTCCGGCCGAGCAGCAGCTCGGGCACGACACCATCCTCGATCATCGAGGGGGTGCCCCACTCCGACGTGATGGCCACGTCGGCCATGACGTGCCACCACACGTCGTAGGCGAAGAACTGGTCGCCGCGGTCGGCTTCCCACGGCCCGAGGACGTCGAACGTGTTCTGGTCGAGCAGGGCGATCCCGCCCGGGCCCTCCTCGCCGTATCCGCCCAGGCAGGAGACGAACACGGCACCGGGACCGCAGTGCACGGTGTGCGGGCGGGAGTAGCCGGCCCGCTTGCCGACCTCGTCCGCCTCGAGGACCTTGGTCACCGTGGGCGAGCTGGGGTCCGGCTCGGTGTCCAGGATGTGCACCCGGGACGAGCGGATGCCCGGGACGACCAGGTAGCGGCGGCCGCCGTGGTCGTGCCCGCCGCCCGGGTGCAGCGCGCTGGAGCAGGCGTTCCACCCGAAGTGGTGGAGTTCGTCGCCGAGGTGCGGCAGTTCGGTCAAGCCGACCACGGACCCGTACCGGGCCGAGTCGGGGTCAACGTCCAGCACCGCGATCGCGTCGGGCTGGTCGGCCGGGCGGGAGAACGTGGCGACGTAGGCGAGTTTCTCCGGCGGGGCCTGCGCCGCGTCCCGGGGCGTGCGGTAGAACGTCGGGTCGTGGTGATGTTCATCGGTCATGGCGTTCAGTACACCAGCCAGAACCCGCTGATGGCCAGGGCGCCCACCGCCACCAGGGCGAACAGGGCGACCCAGACGCCGCCGGGAACGCCGGTGAGCGCCGCGAGCTGATCCGCGTCCGACCGGGAAGCCCGGCCCCGCCGGCGCGAGCGCTGCAGCTCCAGGACCGGCCGGATCCCCCCGACCAGCAGGAACCATGCCATCGCGTACCCGAACGCGGCCTGCAGCAGCGACGTACCACGCCAGGTCACCAGGGCCACGGCCGCCGCCGCCGAGACCGTGGCCGCAATCCCGTAGGCGTTGCGGACCATCAGGGTCAGGGCAGCCAGCAGAATCAGGCTGAGCAGCAGCGCGGCCACCAGATGCCCGGTGGCCAGCAGGGCCGCCGCACCCAGCCCCAGGAGCGGAGGGGCCAGGTAGCCCGCCGCGGCGGTGGCCACGATGCCGGGACCCGAGGAGTTCCCCGCGGACACGGTGAGGCCCGCGGTGCTGCGGTGCACCCGGACCCCGTCGAGGCGCCGGCCCACGGCCAGAGCGACCAGCGCATGGCCGCCCTCGTGGGCGATGGTCACCACGGTGCGGGACACCGGCCAGGCTCGCCGCCACCCGACCAGGATCAGCGCGGCCACGGCGGTGCCCAGGATCAGCAGACGGGGCGGCAGTGGCTCGGCAGTGATCACCTCGTGCCACAACTGGCCAAGCGATGTGGCGTGCACGCCCGCCATCCTGCCAGCCCGACCGGACTGGCCGGGCCGGGGAAGCGGTCAATTCAGCGCATCCGCAGGCAATTCCCAGGCCCAGAGGGGACCAGACCCCGGGCGGAACTGGCCTCAGCGGCGGGACAGCCGGTCGATGCGGGCCACCTCATCGGGGTCGAGCGAGAAACTCAGCACGTCGAAGTTGGCTACGATCCGCTCCGGCCGCTCAGACTTCGGGATGACCGCGATGCCGTGCTCGAGATGCCAGCGCAGCACCACCTGGGCCGGGGTCACCTGGTGCTTCTCGGCGATCGCGGTCAGCACCGGGTGGCCCAGGTCGGTGCCCTTGAGCGGGCTATAGCCCTCCAGGGTCACCCCCCGCTCACGGCTTTCCTCCAGTACGGCCTCGTCATACTGGGCCGGACTCCACGGGATCTGGTTGACGGCAGGCGCCGCCCCGGTGGCCTTGATCAGCGTGTCGATCTGCGCGATGGAGTAATTGCTCACCCCGACCGCCCGGGCCAGGCCCTCGTCGCGCAGGGCGAGGAACTCCCGCCACACCGGCGCGAGGGCCCGGGCGGGCGGTGGCCAGTGCACGAGCCACAGATCGACGTACCGGGTGCCCAGGGCGCGCAGGCTGGCGCACAACGTCTTGCGTTCCTGGCCCGCCTTGCCCGGGGGAAGCTTGGTCGTGATGAATACCTCGCCGCGGTCCAGGCCGCTGTCCCGCAGTGCGTGGCCCACCTCAGCCTCGTTGCCGTACATGGTGGCCGTGTCGAGGTGCCGGTAGCCCACCTGCAGCGCGGTGAGGACGGCCTCGTACCCGGCGGAGCCGCGCAGCCGCCAGGTGCCGAAGCCGAGCAGGGGCATGCTGACCTCGCCGGGCAGCATCGCGGAGGGGATTTCTGGCGCCGTCGTCATAGGGGACATTCTGCCCAGCTGAAGCGGTCCTGACCCGGCATGCGTCAGGTGATCATCGTCCCGGTCCGGGCGGTGAGGTCGGCGAACAGGTCGGTCAGCCGCTTGGTCACCGGCCCGGGCCCGCCCGATCCGATGGGGCGCCCGTCCAGCCGGGTGACCGGGGTGAGCCCGCCCATGGTGCCGGTCACGAACACCTCGCCGGCCGCGTAGAACTGGGTCAGGCTGTAGTCGCCGACGGTATGCGGGATACCCGCCTGCGCGGCGAGTTCGAGGACGGCGGCCCGGGTGATGCCCTCGGGGCAGGCGGCCGCGGACGGCGTGCCCAGGTGCCCGGCAGTGACCAGGAACAAGTGCGTCGCGTTGGTCTCGGCCACGAACCCGCGGTTATCCAGCATGACCGCGTCGTCCGCGCCGGCGACGTTCGCCTCGATCTTGGCCAGGATCGAGGTGAGCAGGTTGTTGTGGTGGATCTTCGGATCCAGGACATCCGGTGGCGGGCGGCGCACGCTGGAGGTGATCAGGGTGATCCCGGACTGGTCGTATACCGGCTCCTTGTGCTCGGCCAGCACGATCAGGGTGGGCCCGGACTGGTTGAGCCGGGGATCCATGCCGCTGGTGATCTTCACGCCGCGGGTCAGGGTGAGCCGGATGTGCACGCCGTCGGTCATCGCATTCGCGCGCAGCGTGCGGCGAATCTCCCCGGTGATCTCCTCGTCCGGCGGCACCCTGGTGAAGGCCAGCGCGGCCGCCGAGCGGCGCAGCCGGGCGAGATGCTCGCCGAGCCGGAAGATCCGGCCCTGGTAGAGCCGCAGTCCCTCCCAGACGGCGTCACCACCCTGGACCGAGGAGTCGAACGGGCTGATCGCGGCCTGATCGCGGTGCGACAGCACACCGCCCACGTTGACGATGAGGTCACGATTGCGGTCGTCGAAGGTCTGCAGCACTACGGCGCTCCGGAGTCGGGGTGCGGGTCCTGGGCGGGGCCGCCCGGCGGTGTGATCCCGGTGAGACGGGACGCGCGCAGCCGCTCGTAGAACGGCTGGCACTGCTCGGCTAGCGCGGCGAGCCGCGATGGGAGGGCCCTTTCCGGCGGACGATAGGAGCCGAACCCCGTCGAGCGCCACACCGATTCGTACCAGTGCGGGGACCAGACCCCGTCGGTGTCCCGCGGACCCGCGGGCCAGGACAGCATGGCCGTGGTAAACGGGACCCGGAGCGCGGCGCACAGCGCGCGCAGCACGGTCTCGGGATCTTCCAGCAGGTCGCGGGCGTCGATCACCGGGCCGCCGAACCGGTCGAAGATTTCCGCCTGCTGCCAGATGCCGAGATCGTCCAGGGTGGGCGTGGCGCGCACCCGGGCGTAGGAGGCCAGCAGCTCCCGCGGGTCGCGGATGAGGAAGGCGTGCCGCAGCGGCGCGAGCGCGTCCCGGTTCACCTCCGGGAGCAGGTGATGAGTCATGTGCTTGGCGTAGAACACGGTCCGGCCCGCGGGCAGGGACGCGGTCGTCAGCTGGCTGATCACCGCCTCCCAGCTGGTGGGCTGGCTCGCGATGACCTGCTCCCGGTCTGGATGGGCGATCCCGGTGCGGTCCAGGTAGAAGGCGTACAACGGCTCGTCCACGACCACGGTGTCCGGGCGGTTCTCCCAGGCCCGCATGAGCGCGGTGGACACCGTGCGCGGCCCGGACCACATGGCGATCCGGACGGGCTCACTGGCCATACGTCACCGGGAGATCGAGCCGGACTCGGCGCCGATCGTGGTGTCCTCGCCGTGCCCGGTGTGCACGACGGTCTCCGCGGGCAGGGTCATCAGCCGGTCCTGGATGGACCTGATGATCGCGTCGTGGTCTGAGTACGACCGGCCGGTGGCGCCCGGGCCGCCGTGGAACAGGGTGTCCCCGGAGAACACGACGCGTAGCGCGGGCGCGTAGAGGCAGACGCTGCCCGGCGAGTGGCCGGGGGTGTGCAGCACCCGCAGCGGGGTGGCCGCGACCTCCATGACCTCCTCATCGGCCAGGTCGCCGTCGGGCAGCTGGCCGGGGTAGATCATCCGCCACAGCACCTGATCGGCCGGGTGCAGCAGCACCGGGGCGCCCTTCGCGTCGGCGACCTGCGGCGCCGCGCTGATGTGGTCGTTGTGCCCGTGGGTGCAGACGATGGCGGACAGCCTGCGCTCGCCGACCGCGCCCAGGATGGCCTCCGGATCATGGGCGGCGTCGATGACGATGACCTCGTGGTCGTCGCCGAGCAGCCACACGTTGTTGTCGACCGCGAAGTCCTGCCCGTCCAGGGAGAAGATGCCCGAGGTGACGACCTTCTCGATGCGCGGGCTCACGGCAGGGTCACCACGCTGCGCAGCACCTCGCCGCGCTCCATCTTCGCGAACGCGTCCTCGATCGCGTCCAGCGCAATCGTTTCACTAACGAACTTCTCCAGCGGAAGCCTGCCCTCCAGGTACAGGTCGATGAGTACGGGGAAGTCCCGTTCCGGAAGGCAGTCGCCGTACCAGGACGACTTGAGTGCTCCGCCCCGGCCGAACACGTCCAGCAGCGGCAGTTCGATCCGCATCTCCGGGGTGGGCACGCCTACCAGGACCACGATCCCGGCCAGGTCCCGGGCGTAGAACGCCTGCTGGTAGGTTTCCGGGCGGCCGATGGCCTCGATCACCACATCCGCGCCGTTTCCGCCGGTGAGCGCACGGATCCCCTCGACCGGGTCGGTTTCCCGCGAGTTGATCACGTGCGTGGCACCGAACTGCCTGGCCCACTCCAGCTTCCGCGGATCGATGTCGACCGCGATGATCGTCCGCGCCTCGTTGAGCACCGCGCCGAGCACCGCCGCGTCACCCACGCCGCCGCAGCCGATGACGGCGACCGAGTCGCCCCGGGTGACCGGGGCGGTGTTGATGGCGGCGCCGAGGCCCGCCATGACGCCACAGCCGAGCAGGCCCGCCACCTCGGGCCGGGCGGCCGGGTTGACCTTGGTGCACTGGCCCGCCGCGACCAGGGTCTTGTCCGCGAACGCGCCGATCCCCAGCGCGGGGGACAGGACCGTGCCGTCGGTGAGGGTCATCTTCTGGATGGCGTTGTGCGTATTGAAGCAGTACCAGGGCCTGCCCCGCTTGCAGGCGCGGCACTCGCCGCAGACCGCGCGCCAGTTCAGGATGACGAAGTCGCCAGGCGCGATCGCGGTGACCCCGTCGCCAACCGCCTCAACCACGCCGGCCGCCTCGTGCCCGAGCAGGTAGGGGTAGTCGTCCCCGATGCCGCCTTCCCGGTAGTGCAGGTCGGTGTGGCAGACGCCGCACGCCTGCACCCGGACCAGGGCCTCACCCGGCCCCGGATCGGGCACCAGGATCGTGGTGAGTTCAACTTTGGCGCCCTTAGCTGGGGCGACGACGCCCCGGACTTCGTGTGTCATCCGACCATCGTGCCGAATCGCGGTGGGCAGCGGAAGGCCGGGGCCGGCCTATACCGGCTTGCGACATCCGTCAGCCGACCGATGTTTCGCTCGGCGCGGCCGGCCATCGTGTGATGCATAACGGCGTTACATGCCGGCCCCCGACCCGACCAGGCTCGGCAAGGAAAATAGATGAACAGGTTGGCGCCCGTCCGCGCGACGGCCCCGCGCCCGTATCGCATCTCCCTTCCCGCAGGTCCCGAAGCAGCGGTCGAAGCCCGCCGCCACGTCTGGGCGATCATTCACGCATGGGACATCCCCATCGACGCCTACGCCGCGGCACTGCTCGCCAGCGAACTGGTCAAAGACGCCATGAGGCAGAACACGGATGGGCATGAGGCGGTTCAGTTGATGATCAGCTGGGTTGATGGCCAGTTGCGGGTGGAAGTGCACGAGGCGTCGCGATCCGAACCGGCCTTAGTGCCGGCGGACCAGCGGCCCGACGCTGACGCCAGGCGCGGCCTCACGCTGGTCCGCAACGCCCGGCGGCGCTACCTGCGCTTCTGGGACTGGCCCGAGCAGGCCCGGCAAGGAAACAGATGACAATGATGGCGCCAGTCCGTGCGATGGTAGAGCGCCCATACCGAATCTCCCTGATCCCAGGCCCGGCCGCCGCGGCGCAAGCACGCCGCCACGTCGGGGCGATCATCCGGGCCTGGGACGTGCCCGTCGACGGCTACACCGCGGCCCTGCTCGCCAGCGAACTGGTCACCAACGCCATCCGGCACGCCGGGGATGAGGACGACCCGGTCGAACTGGTGGTCAGCTGGGCCGGCGCCCAGTTGCGGGTGGAAGTCCACGACGGGTCACGCTCGGCCCCCGCGCCGGTGCATGCCCTGCCCTACGCCGAAGCCGGCCGGGGCCTGATGCTGCTGGACAGCCTGTCCACCGAGTGGGGTTACCGCGAGACGGCCACCGGCAAAGCGGTCTACTTCACACTCGCCCCCTGAGCCCTCGTCCTGGATCCGGTCGTCCCCCCCTGGGGCCGGATCCAGGACGGGATGGGGCGGGGCCTTTCAGCCGGCCTCAGCGCAGCCCGGCCGCGGTGAGGCCCTGGGAACCGGGGACCCGCAAGGAGGCTGAGCTGGCGGGCTCAGCCGCAGGGGCCGTCGCCGGCTGAGTTCTGAGGCGGAGCTCAGCTGGCGGCGGCGCGGCGGTCGGTGGCCTCGCGGGCGATGTCGATCCGGGACCGGACGTCGAGCTTGCCCAGGATGTGCGAGACGTGGGTGGCCACGGTCCGGTGCGACAGGAACAGCCGGGCGGCGATCTGCGGGTTGGTCATCCCCTCGGCGACCAGCGCCGCGATCTTCGCCTCGGCGGGCGTCAGGCTGTCCCAGCCGCGGCGGGCCCGCCGGTGCTTGACCCGCGGGGCGCGGCGGATCCCGTGGGCCCGGAACCGGGCCTGCAGCCGGGCGACATCCCTGGTCGCGCCGAGTGACGCGTAGAGGTCGACCGCGCGGCTGAACGCGGCCCGGGCCGGATCCCGCTTGCCCTGGTCGACGAACGCCTCGGCCGCGGCCTCCAGTGCCTTCGCGCCCAGCAGCGGCCGCCGGGCGTCGTGGTAGCGGTCCGCGGCCCGGAGCAGCCGGGCGGGGTCACGATCGACCAGACCCCGGCAGCAGAGCGCGTTGGCCTGCCGGTGCGGGATCTGCGAGTCACTGGCCAGGGCCGCGGCCCGGTCGGCCAGGTCCTGCGCGGCGGCCGTGTCACCGACCTTGGTGGCCAGCCGGACGCCGTCAGCCAGCAGATCCTCGACTTCGTCAACCTCTTCGGCATCATCCGTGAATCCGGTCAGCACGCCGAGGGCATCGGCCAGGGCGCCTTCCTGCTCGAAGGCCTCACTGCGAGCGAGGGCCAGCGTGCCGACCACCCGGCCACCGATCCGTTCCGCGTGCGGGACGGCGGACGCCAGGTGATGACGGGCCGAGCTCATGTCGCCCCGGTGGATGGAGATAACCGCGGCGACCCCGTGGTCGCAGCAGGCCACGCCGGGGTCCTTGGTGACTTCCTGGACCACGCCTACCTCGGTCAGCGCGTCGTCCCAGCGGCCAGTGTGGAACAGCAACTCACCAAGAGAGCAATGGGCCTGGGCCCGGCGGACCATGATGCCGACCCGGTCGGCGAGCTGCTGGGCCTCGCGGGCCGCCGCGAATGCCCCGTCGTACTGATCGAGGTCGCCAAGCGTGACGGCTTTGTTGATCTGCAGCAGCAGCCGCAGGTCGGTCAGCGCGGGCTCCGTCTGGGTGACCGCCAGGGCCCGGTCGTACAGGGGGAGCGCGTCCATCATGCGCCCTCGCATCGCCGCTACGTAAGTCAGCACGTGCAGGGCCCAGCCCACCGCCCAGTCGTCGTCGGCCGCGGTCGCCTCGGCCAGGGCCGCTCTGGCCACCTGGTCGGCCAGCTCGATCTGGCCGAGTTCCCGGTGAGTCCGGGCGATGGCCACCAGCAGCCGGGCCCGGTGGCGGCCGGAGATCCCGGGCAGCGCCAAAGCCTGGTTCAGCGTGGCGAGGGACTCCTCGAACCGGCCGCCCATGGTCCGGCATTGCGCCAGGGTCCAGTGCAGGTCCACAAGGAGATCCGGGTCGCTGATCGCCGCGAGACCCCGCTGGGCCACCCGTTCCGCCTCGGCCGGATCGCCGACGCGGTACAGGGCCTCCGCTAGCCAGCACACCAGAGTGTCGTGCTGCGCCAGGTCAGACGGCGTCCTCGCGACCGCGCAGCCGAGCAGTTCCGCGGCCGCCCGGGGAGCCTGGCCGACCAGGAGCGGAGCCGCGGTGTCCAGCCAGTGGAGGATCCACTCATCCATCGGTTCTGTGGCGTCCGCCGGCCAGCGGACCGCCTGAAGCAACTGCCGGGCCACCCGGGCGGGCGGCGCGCCCGCCTGGGCCAGCGCCCGGCCGGCCTCACGGTGCCAGGCGGCGCGAATCGGGGCCGGGATCTCCTCGTAAAGAGCAGCACGGATCATCGGGTGCCGGAAGCCGAGGGTGCTGCCCGACTCGGCCAGCACGCCGGCCGCCCGGGCCTCGTTGACGGCCGGGATCAGGCCCACCACACTCTGGCCGAGCACGGTGGCCAGGTCGGACACCGCGAACCCCACGCCGAGCAGGGCCGCTGCCCGCAAGACCTCCCGGACCGGGGCAGGGACGAAGCCCAGCCGGTCCGCGATCGCGGCCGGCAGCGACTTTGGCGCATGCCCGCTGGTCAGCTCTGCGGTGCCCGCGTCGGAAACGGTCAGGCCAGAGCTGCGGGCCAGGGCGTCCACCAGTTCGGTGAGGTACAGCGGGTTGCCTGCGGCGCCGTCCGCGAGATTCATGAGGTCATCGTCGGGCTTGCCCCCGGCCAGGGTTCCGACCAGTTCGGTCACGGACCCCTCGGGAAGCCCGCCCAAGTGGAAGCGCTCGGCCAGGTCGGCGGTATGCCGGAGGGCGAGCAAATCCTCCCGTTGCGGCACCGGCCGCATCATGCCCACCAGCAGCAGGGGCAGGTGCCGGGCGGACCGGGATAGCCGCTCCCAGAAGGTGACACTGGAATGATCGGCCCACTGGAGATCGTCCACGACCAGCACCGTCGGCACGGCTGCGCACAATTCGTCGACGAGAGCCAGCAACTGCTCCGCGAGCGCGGTCGGCACATCCTCGCTCCGCCCGGAAGCGACCTCACCCCGCAGCAGCGCGACGATGGTTTCCTGCCGCGGATTGTCCGATGGCTCACGGACCCGCAGCCCGTCCAGGATGGGAAGCAGTGGCAGCGCCTGGCCGAGTTCGTCACCGGCGCCCCAGAACACCTGGCACCCCAGTTCCGCGGCCTCCGCACAGGCTGCCCGGACGAGCGTGGACTTGCCGATGCCAGGCTCCCCCTCGATCAGCACGGCCTGGCCGTGCCCCGCGGTCGCCTGAGTGGCGCAGCTGATAAGCCGCGAGAGTTCATGATCCCGGCCGACCAACTGGTCAGCTAAGGAGGCATCGGGCACGAGGTGGATCGTACCTCCCGAATATGGAGGGAACAAGCGCTTTCGCCCTGGTAAACGGCGGTACAACGTGATCTTGGACGTCCCGGGGAAAGGATCATGCGCATGACGCTGCGGATGCCAGATTTTACGCGATGTTAGCAAGATGCAATTTGCACTGCCAATTGCACTGAGCTTTGCTGTGCAATTCTACTATTCAAGTTAGTCGTTTATAGCCCGCGAGCCAGGTTGCATTACCTTGGCCTGGGGAATAAAGAAGGGTTTAGGGCCTAAAGAGGCAGCCAAAGGGATTTCAAAAACCTTTTTTTATTTTCTGGATTTCGGTAGACAGCCAGGTCAAGCGGCAGTACTTTGGTCTTGCCGGAACGCATGCGCCGGGTTATCCACAGGACCGCCCATTACGGGTAACCACCCTCGGGCATTATCTTATGGAGGCGCCATGCGAATCGCGCGGGCACTCGCCATAAAAGTCGCATTACCGGCATCGGTGATCGCCGCAACGCTCTTTTCTGGGGCCGCAGTCGCCGTTCCCTCGATCCTTGCCAGTGTTAACTCTGTTCCTGTCGCGTCTGCAGCGACTACTGGGGCCGCCCCGAACATGTATCACGGCTGAGCCCACCGTCGTAACCCGCCTCAATCCGCCTCAACTACTAAATTCCTTCGCGCGACAGGAATGCCAGCGTCCGTCTCCTGCGGCACCTCCCGTGGGGGACGGGCGCATTTCTGTGCCGTGAGGGATGAAAGTGTTTTCTGGGCAGACACAAAGACTGTGCGTGGGGTCAGGCCAGGATCTGGCCGCGCAGGATGATCAGACGGGGATGGTGCAGGATGTCCGGGTGCGCCACCGGGTCTTCGTCGTAGATGACCAGGTCAGCGGGGGCGCCGTCGGTCAGGCCAGGCAGGCCGAGCCAGGTCCGGGCGGTCCAGCTGGCCGCGCCCACCGCGGCCTCCCAGGTCAGCCCCGCGCTGATCAGCCGTTCCACTTCCTCGGCGACCGTCCCGCACGGGTACGTGTCGGTGCCGGTCAGCACGGTGACCCCGACACCTTTCCGCCAATCGCGTGCACCGCCATGGTCACGCCGCGGAGAACCGCCAGCGGGACGGGCGGCTCGTCCCAGGCCCAGTCGCCGATGATCTTGCACCAGCCGGTCGCGGCGGCCGGAGCCGGGCCGGGCGCGGTGACGGCCGCCTGGCCGGTTCCCAGGGAGGTCCCCTGACCGGTCTCCAGGCCGTCTCCTGGCCCCGGCCAGCCGGCCCGGGGGCTTCCGGCATGGCGGCGGCCCCCGGGGCGGCGGCGGCCTCCTCAGCGGCAGCGGCGGCCAGTTCCGCCTCCGTGACGTGGCGCCCCCAGGACCGGAAGAACCGGCCCGGAGTGGCCAGGCACGGCCCGGCCGACCGGACCCGGGGCAGGCCTTCGGCGTCGTGCGCCCAGCCCGGGATGCGGGCCGCGGACCCGGGGGCGCGGGTCAGCAGCACACCCGCGGCGGCATGCTCGGCAAGGTCGGTGCGCAGCACCGATTCATCGAATGGGTCGCCGGGCTGCTCCGCTCCGGGATGAGTGTGCACATCGACCAGGCCGGGCAGCAGCCAGCCGCCGTCGGCCACGGTCTCGGCGCCCGCGACGGGATCCTCGCGAAGTACTCCGCCGTCGATCCACAGTGAGCGCTCTTCCCGCTCCGGCAGCACGGTTCCGCGCACATGGAGCACCATGTGCCGTGTCTACCAGCCCAGCCTGCGGGGGGGCCAGGCCCGCGCCGAGCCCTGCAGAGTCCGGCTGGGAGCACACCGGTGCCCACACCCCGGGGGGACACCCGGGGCAGACCGCATTTTGGATACAGCCGCCGATATGCTAAATGCATGGGGAGAGCATGATCATGGGGAGAGCATCGTGAGCGCGGACGCGCAGCCAGCCGGCCCGCCCGTGTTCATCAGCCCGGTTGCGCGCCCTGTGCCGTTGCGCCAGTCCGTGTACGAGGCCCTGGTCGAGCTGGTGGTCGGCGGCCGGCTCGGCCCCGGCGAGCACCTGGTCGAGACCGATCTGGCCCGGCAGCTGGGGGTGAGCCGCCAGCCGGTGCGCGAGGCGCTGCACCGGCTGGAGGCGGAAGGCTGGGTGGATCTGCGGCCGAACCAGGGCGCCTTCGTCCACGTCCCCACCGATCATGAGGTTGATGAGCTGCTCGACGTGCGCGAGCTGCTCGAGGTGCAGATGGCCCGGCTGGCCGCGCGCGCGGCCTCTCCGAGCGGGATAGCCCGGCTGCGGGCCATCTGGTTCGAGGGGCAGAGCGCTGTGGCGTCGGGGGAGACCGAGCGCGTCGTGGCCGCCAACAACGAGTTCCACGCCGCGCTCGCCCTGGTGGCCGGCAACGCCGTACTGGCCGACCTGGCCCGCATCGTCAGCCGCCGGGTCCGCTGGTACTACCGGCAGGTCGCGCCGCTCCGCGGCCAGGAGTCATGGGCGGAGCACCGGGAACTCATCGATGCCGTCGAGGCGAAGGACGAGGAGCGGGCCGCCGAGATCTCGCGCAAGCACACCGAGGGGACCCGTTCCGCGTATCACCAGCCCGACCCGCGGCGCGGCTGAAGGTTCTCGCCGGATAGTGCGGGCCGGGGCGAAAGGATAGCCGCTTTCCTGACGGTTTCGTGGTCGGGTATATGTTGCTACCTTAGTCCCAAAACTGCTATTTCCGGACGCCTCCGCGATAATCTCAGCATCGTTTACCCACTGTTGAGGATCCATTTACCGGTCTATGATTTCGGCGATGCCGTGATGTGGCAGCGGTAATTCCATCTCCACGGTGGAACGGATATTCTCAAAGGGGGACTCATGGGCTCATTTGTGAGACGGCCAGGAATTATGGCTGGCGTCGCACTCGCGGGGGCGGCGCTTACGCTCGCGGTGCCCGCGGCTGCGGCCCAGGCGACGGCCGCGGTGCCGGGAGTTATTAATGTGCCGTGCAATGTGAACGCGCTGAAGGCCGCGATCGCCACGGCCAACGGCGGCGGCGCGGCCGTGCTGGCCTTGGCCGCGAACTGCACCTACAACATCGTCACCCCCACCTCGGCCACCGACGGCCTGCCGCCCATCACGGGGAACTTTGGGCTGGTGGGCGGGGGCAACACCACGATCCGCCGTAGCACTACGGCGCTCTCGTCCTTCCGCGTCCTCGAGGTGAACAGTGGCGCGTCGCTGCGGGTCAGCAACCTCGCCATCAACTACGGGAAAGCCACCGGGCTGGGCGGCGGCATCCTGAATGGGGGCTCCCTCTTCATCAGAAATGTCACGTTCTTCAAGAACATGGCGACTAATGGTGGTGCGCTGTCGAATTCCGCAGGCGCCACCGCGATTCTCGACAACGCGACGATGTCCCTGGACACGACCACCGGCGTCGGCGGCGGAGGCATTATCAACTTCGGCACGCTGACGCTGGCCGTAAGCAGCCTCTCCGGTAACAAGGCACCGATCAACGGCGGCGGCCTGAACACCCAGCCCGGCGGCATATCTCACATTATCCGGAGCCAGATCGTCAGTAACGTTTCCGGAGGCCTCGGGGGCGGGCTATCCAACCTCGGCACCACGACGATCTCCGGCTCGTCGGTGCGGTTCAACAAAGCCTCCAGCGGCGGGGGAATCGCGACGGGGAACACCAACGTCACGCTGACGCAGTCGACCGTCACCAGCAACAAGCCGGACAACTGCAGCCCGCTCAATACCATCCCGGGCTGCGTCAACTGACGGGCGGCGGCCCCGGCCCGGCGGTGATCAGGGGAGGCGGACGACGCTGATGGGCTCGGGGGCGTAGGGGTCGCCCGCGTTGTCGATCAGTTCGATCTCGGCCCGGTCGGACATGATGTGGTACGAGCCGTCGGCCTCGTACTCCCGGATGACCGTGACCGTGCCGTCCGCGTGGGTGTAGCGCTCCTCGGCCCAGCCGTCCCCGGCGCGCTTCTCCGCGTCCACGGCCGGGTCGTCCCGCCACTCGAACCGGTAGGGCGCCAGCGGCAGCCTCAGCTCGTACGGATAGCTACCGGGCATGCCTGGTTCCCTCCCCAGGGAGTCTGATCGCGGTGGGCCCCGTTCCGGGGGCCCACCGCGATCACGGTAACGGCCGGGCCGGTGCTCAGGCGATGGCCGGCTTGGCCTTCTGGGACTCCTCGTCGGCGGAGCGCTGTACGGCTGCCGCCATCTGCTCCGTCGTCGGCGGTTTGCACAAGAACCCGACCGTCAGCGCGGCCAGCGCGCCGATCGCGGCGCCGAAGAAGAAGCCCCGCACCCAGTGGAAGTGCGCGGTGCCGTACAGGGTGCCGGTCATGATCAGTGCTGCGCCGCCGCCGGCGAAGCTGCCGCCCAGCGCCTTGAACGCGTAGATGGAGCCGTAGTTGACGGCGTTGTTGGTCTCGCCGTAGTAGTCGGCGACGAGCGCTGCGGTCATGGGGAAGTTCGCCCCGGACAGGCCGCCCGAGATGATGGCGAAGATAACGAACAGCGGCGCGTTGTGGTGCGCCCCCGCGAAGTACGTGGCCAACTGGAAGATCACGTTGCCCGAGTAGGCGTAGACCATGGTTTTCCGGCGGCCGATGAACTCAGAGATGTACCCATAGACCGGCCGGGCCAGGCCGTCGGTCAGCGCGAAGCCGGCGAAGCCGGCCACCGCCGCCACGCTGCCCAGGCCCATCGCCTTGGCGAACGGGTAGTAGTAGGCCACGCCGAACAGCGAACAGCCGATGAACAGGGCGTACTGGATCCCGATCCACTTGGACTGCGGTGTGCGCCACATTTCACCCAGGGTGTAATGCCGTAGCGCAGGCGGGTTGCTGCGCAGGTCGCGGGTGCTGTGCTTGTGCCAGTTGAGCGGGTCGATCTCCTTAGGCCACCAGTTCTTCGGCGGGTCCTTCATGAACACGCCGGCGAAGCAGATGCCCACCGTCATGATCAGCCCCTGCCACAGGATGTAGGTCCTGATCTGCGAAGGAGTCATGTTGATCGCGGCGCCGTTGATCCCGCCGATCACGATGATGAACGGGACCGCGCCGTAGGCCCAGCCGCCGTTCACGAACCCGGTCCGCCAGCCCTTCTTCTCCGGGTACCACTTGGCCACGATGTTGATGCAGCTGGAGTACACCATCCCGGAGCCGATGCCGCCCAGGACCGCGTAACCGAGGTAGGCCTGCCAGATCGAGTTCGACTCGGCCAGCAGCCCGTATCCGACGATCCCGCAGACCACGCCGCCGATGATGGTCGCCCACCGGACGTTCAGGATGCCGCGGTTGCGCAGGATCCCGGTGAAGATCTGCACGAACGACTCGAAGATCACGAAGAAGGAGAACGCCCAGAACGTCTGGGCGAGACTCCAGTGATGGGCGGCCTGGAGGGATCCGGCCACGGTGCCCCAGGTGTACTCGAGCAGCCCGGCCAGGCACATGGCCAGCCAGGCCGCCATGATCGGGACCCAGCGGCCGTGGCCAAGGACGTCCCGTGGTGTCTCGCCGACCCTGAAGACCCGGCCGGTCGCGTTGGTTACTACTTCGTAGTTGGCTTGTCTGGTGGTTGCGCCCATGGGTCGCACCGATACCTCTCGCAGGAGACGGTGTTGGCTCGATTTCCGGCCCGGCGGACGCCGGGGCGGGCTGCTCGACGCGGATGCCCTGCTCCCCGGGATGCCCGTGTTACCGGACTGCCCGTGTCACTGGAATGAGAGCGGCGCCGCGGAGGTTGGTATCGATCTCGGCTGGTTTAGCTCCGGGTTGCACCCCGGAGTCCAGGCCGGATAGAGGGCAGGGGCGTCGCGGGGGGTGTGTAAGCGGTCCGCGCGGCGCCCTTGGTCCCGTTCGCGCGGTGGGCCGCGCGAGTCGTGATTCGTCGGCGAGGCGGGGCGCGCCGGAGGCGTGTTCCCTCCGAGCCGGCGGATGGCGGGGCCGGGGGCTCCGGGGGTTGTCCCCCGGGAAAGCGGAGCAGGGGGTCGTCCCCCAGGGCAGCAGAGCGATCGTCTTTGATCCGCCATCGCGCCTCCAGGTCCGGGCCGCTGTCGCGCTGCGCCGCCGCGGCGTGCAGCGCCGCGGTCCCTAGGTCTCCAGTCCCAGCGCCCGGAACAGGGCACTGCGTTCGGGGCCGCCGGCCGCGGCGGCATACAGCTCATCCAGACCCCAGCCGGCCTCGTCGAGCAGCTCGGCAGCCTGGTCGAACAGCGGTGATCGCTGGTCAGCAGGCACTTTCTCGATCACCAGGTGGGTGATCACCTGCAGCACCGCGGTGCGGAGCTCCTCGCGACGCCCACCAGACGGGCGGGCCACGCCCGGCATCAAAGGGATGATCTTGGCGCCCGGGCCGGGTGTCAGCTGCCCGTTGGGGCCGCTCATGACGGGTCTCCCGCCACGCCGGGCTGGCCGGCCTGGTCGAGCCGGGCCAGCTCCGCACGCAGCCGCTCGACCTCACCGGGACGGCTCAGGTCGATGACATCGACCTGAGCGTACGTCCGCCCGGCCGGGCGGCCGTCGGCCTGGAGGGCCGGCTCGCGCTCGGCGAACACCTCGAACCGCGGGCTGGCCGCCTGCGGCCCGATGGACAGCACGTAGCTCAGCACCGCGCGCCGGTCAGGCAGATAACGCTGCTGGTGACCGTGATCGAAGCTGATCTGCCATCGGTCGGCCATGGGGAATCTCCCGGGCTAGGCGCCGACCCCCCGGTTCAGCGGCATCGAGTAGCTCTCTTCCTTCAGCCGGGCGTGCCGGGCCGGGTCCTCGCCCTCGCGCAGCTCGGCGGGCACGTCCATGCCCATGTCCTGCCAGTTCAGGTTGGCGGCCCGCTGCGTCGCCGCAACGTGCTCGGGCAGCATGTGGCCGAACCGGCCCTGCATGGCCAGGTAGTCGGTGACCGGGCGCTGCACCGGCGGGTGGAAGTAGTGGTAGGTCCGCTCCTCCGGGTCGTACTCCCAGACCGGGAACAGGCCGGCTTCCACCACCCGGCGGCCGAGTTCGACCGTCATCGAGGTCTGGTAGACCCAGCCCTTCTGGCACGGCGTGTAGCAGTGCATGAACGCGGCGCCCTGGCGGTTCAGGCCCTTGCGGGTCTTGTTCATCAGGTCCACCGGGTAGCCGACCGTAGTGGTGGCCACGTAGCAGTGCGGGTGCCCCTCGGCCATCATCTTGGCCAGGTTCTTCGGGGGCAGCTGCTTGCCCGCCGCGTTCGCCTTGCCGAAGGGGGTGAACGTGGTCAGGCCCGCGTACGGAGTGGTCGGCGACACCTGGATGCCGGTGTTCGCGTAGCACTCGTTGTCGTAGCAGATGAACAGCGCGTCGTGGTCGCGGTACAGGGCGCCGGAGATTGAGCCCAGGCCGATGTCCGCGGCGCTGCCGTCTCCGGCCATCACGATGATGTTGGGGTACGGGCCCGGGTGACGGCCCTTGCGGATCATCGCCTCGTAGCCCGCGGCCATGCCCGAGGTGAACGAGCCGCCGCTGGCGATCGGGGTGTGCGCCCACGGCACCGTGTACGGGGTGCACAGGTAGGTGGAGTTGGCCACGTACATGCAGCCGGTCGGGCCGGCCACCACGGTGTCCTGGCCGGCCGCCTTGAGCACCCAGCGGTACTCGATGGCCGGCCCGCAGCCCGCGCAGGTCCGGTGCCCGGCCTGGTACGGGTCCTCGTCGGGCAGGTCGGGCAGGTAGTGGCGGTCGCGGCCGGCTTGGTCGTCGGCAGCCGCGCCGCGGCCCTCCTCCTCAAGTAGCGGGAGGTACTGGCGGGTTACTTCGATGGCCATCAGTGCGCTCCTCGTGCTCTGTCGCTCGTCATCAGTCCTCGAATCCGACCCAGTGCGCGGCCTTCTCGACACCGCCGCGCTTGACGGCCTGGGCCAGCTTGCCGGCCATCCACTCGAACTCGGCGGTGGGTACGGTCTCGCCGCCCAGCCCGGCCATGAACGAGGTGATGTACGGCCGGCTGGATGCGTAGTACATCGCCGCGGTCACGTCCGGGGCCAGGATCCCGCCGTAGGTGGGGCCGCCCAGGCCGAGGTTGGTCTCCACCACGCCCACGGCCTTCACCCCGCGCAGCGCGTGCCGCAGCTCGTCGCTGGGGAACGGCCGGATCCACAGCAGCCGGGCCATCCCGATCTTCACGCCCTGCTCGCGGAGGCGGTTGATGGCGGCCCGGCAGGTCACCGAGTGACCGCCGGAGATCACGATCGCGATCTCCGCGTCCTCCAGCCGGTACTCCTCCACGAAGTGCGGGTACTGCCGGCCGAAGACCCGCGCGAACTCGTCGGTCTTCTCGCGGATGATGGGGATCGCGTCCTCCATGGCCCGGGCCCGTTCCAGCTGCAGCGGCGGGCCCTGGGACGGGTGGATCTGCGGTCCGTGGGACACCGGCTGGCGGGGGTCGAGCGGGAACGGCAGCCGGTAGGGCGGCAGGAACGAGTCCACCTGCGCCGCGGCCGGCATCTCCACCTCACCGGAGATGTGCGAGACGAAGTACCCGTCCTGCACCACCATCTGCGGCAGCAGCACCCGGGGATCCTCGCCGATGGCGTAGGCGATGAGGGTCTTGTCGAACACCTCCTGCGGGGTGGCCGCCCAGCCCATCAGCCAGCCCATGTCCCGGGTGCACAGCGCGTCAGTGTGCTCCGAGCCGAAGTCGCCGGGCGGGTCCAGGGTGCGGTCGGCGATCGTCATCTGGATCGGGATCCGCGCGCCCGAGATGATCGAGTACATCTCGTAGGCGTAGGTGACGCCTACGCCGGAGGAACCGGTGTAGGCCCGCGCCCCGCAGGACCCGGCGCCGAACGCGGCCGACAGCTGCGCGTGCTCGCCATCCGCGGTGATGTACTCCGCGTCCAGGATGCCGTCCGCGATGAACTGGGCCAGGTTCATCATGATCGCGGTGTACGGCCGGATCGGGTACGCGGTGATCACGTCGACGTTGGCGTACAGCGCCGCGTAGGCCGCCGCCGCGCAGCCGTTCAGCCGCTTGCGGGTGCCGGCCAGCTCATCGAGCCGCTGCTCGCCGGCCGGGGTTCGCAGGCCGGGACCGTAGGCCGGCGGCTGGGGCGAGCCCCCGCCCACATGCACCGTGGTCATGGCGCCACCTCGCCGTGGTCTTCGTTGCGGAGGTTTTGGGGTTGGGTTGTGCCGTTCGGTCCCGGCCCGTTTGGTGGATGGCCGTTCGGGGATGGCCCGCCGCCGGGCACGGGCTGGCGCCGGGCCGCGTCGTACTCGGCGATCGTGTCCTCGATCAGCTGTCTGGTGAACGCGGACTGCTCGGCGTGCGCGCCGTCGTAGGGAGCGAACGCGGTCTCCATCCGGGTCACGTCCTCGGGCGCGTCGAAGTCCATCTCGGGCACCTTCTCCAGGCAGCCGGTCGGGCACTCCTGCACGCAGACCAGGCAGCCCTTGCAGTACGTGGTGCGGATCGAGTAGTGGCCGTTCTCCCGGGCGTCGCGCAGCACGCTGACGTCCGGGCAGACGATGTAGCAGTTGTCGCAGCCGTTGCAGACCCCGCAGCTCATGCACCGGTCGGCCTCGGCGACGGCCTGCTCCTCGCTGTAGGCCAGGGTGACCTCGACCTTCTGGCTGCGGCTCCGCTCGGCCGCGGGGGACAGCGGCGCCTCGATCCTCGGCGCGTGCCGGAAGTAGGCCGAGTTCAGGCCCTCATAGGGCATGATCGTCACCTCCGGCTCGGGGGCGAGGGCCTGGGCGGTGAGCAGCCGGTCGATGTCCCGGGCGGCCCGCTTGCCGTCGCCGAGCGCGTCCACCACCATCGACGGGCCGCGCATCACATCCCCGCCGACCAGGATGTTGCCTTCCACCCGGCCGTGCTCGTCCGCGGTGATGATCCCGCTGGCGTCGCTCAGGTGGTCCGGCAGCCAGTCGAGCTGCTGGACCTGGCCGATGGCCACCAGGATCGTGTCGCAGATCACCGCGCGCTCGGTGCCGGGGATCAGCTCGGGGCGGACCGCGCCGTCGTCGTCCCGGGCCAGCCGGGCATCGCAGACCACGGCCCCTGTGACGTGCTCGTCCTGGGTCATGACGCGGACCACCGAGGTGCCCGGCGAGAACAGCACGCCCTCCTCCCGGGCCTGCTCCAGGTCCTCGGGGACGATCAGCAGCTCTTCTTCGCTCTCCAACGACACGATGGTGGCCGCGCCCCCGCCCAGGCGGATCGCCGAACGGGCGGCGTCCGAGGCGGTGTTCCCGCCGCCGATGACCAGCACCTCGCGGCCCACCTTGACCGGGCGCCCCATCCCGGCCTCCCGGAGGAACTCCAGGCCGCCGCCGACGCCGCGGGACTGGATCCCCTCGACCGGCAGCCGCTTGCCCACGTCCTGGCCGAGGGCCAGGAACGCCGCGGGGTAGTCGCGGAGCTCGTCCCAGCTGATGTCCTGGCCGGCCCGGGTGCCGGTGCGGATCTCGATGCCGCCCAGGGACAGCAGCTTGGCGATCTCGGCGTCGAGGACCTCCTCGGGCAGGTGCCAGTGCGGGATCCCGGCCCGGAGCATCCCGCCCGGCTTGTCCAGTGCCTCGAAGATCACGCTGCCGTACCCGAGGCGGCGCAGGTGATAGGCGGCCGCCAGGCCGGCCGGCCCGGAGCCGACGATGGCGATCGTGGTCCCGTTCAGCGGGGGGAGCGTGGCCTTGACCGGCTCCTCGGGGAGGTTCAGGCCGTAGTCGCCGAGGAAGCGCTCCACGCTGCGGATGCCGATCGGCTCGTCGTGCTCGGCCCGGTTGCAGGCCGTCTCGCACGGGTGATAGCAGACCCGGCCGGTGACCGACGGCATCGGGTTGTCTTCCATGATCGTGAGGTAGCCGTCGAGGTAGCGCTGGTGCTTCACGAAGTCCAGGTACTTCTGGATCTGCTCGCCGGTCGGGCAGGCGTTGTTGCACGGCGGCGTCTTGTCCTCGTAGACGGGCCGGAAGAACCGGAAGTTGCCGGTGGGGAAGAGCCGCTGGCCTTCTTTCTCGGTCGGGGGCGGGGTCACCCCGGCGATGGGCAGCTGCAGGTGCGGCGGGATCCGGGTGCCGCGTACGGACATGGGGCCTCCTCGGCGGGCTGCGCTGGCGGTAGTTCGCGGGTCGGGTCAGGAGGTGGGGGCGGGGGCGGCGTGAGCGAACTCGATGACCCGGTGGTGGGCCACGCCGCGGAACATGGCGTCGCGGTCGGCGACCTGGTCGGCCACCCCGTCCAGGGGCAGCACGCCGGTCGCGGCGGTCAGCGCGCCGATCAGCGGCGCGGCGATGCCCATCCCGATGGCGAGGCGTTCCTCCGCGCCCTCGGTGGACATCCGGTCGTAGGCCAGCTCGCCCAGGTCGCGGACGAACATCCACGGGCTGCTGCCCCGCTGGTCGGCCAGGCCGACCGCGTCCACCACGACGAGCTTGGCCAGCTTGGCCTGCATCGGGCCGGGCAGGAACTTCAGCAGGTACTCGGGTTCGCGGGCGGAGTTGACGACCAGGACCCCGGTGCCGTCCGGGGTGCCGCGGAGGAAGTTGACCGCCTTGAGGATCGTCTCCTCCACGAGGACGACCCAGTCGGGCCGGGGATTCTCGTACACGAAGCGGTCCACGATGGGGGAGTCACCGAACCGGGCGTAGCGGCGGACCAGGCAGTTGGTGCGGTCCGGGTCGTCTACGTAGTCGCTGACGTTGTCGGCGTAGAAGCCGAGCGCGCGGGCCGCGGCCGCGATGCACGAGGAGACGTCACGCGCCTCCTTGTCCATGATGATGCCGCGGGACCAGACCGTGAGCTCGTGGTACACGGCGTCCCCTCCTTGGGAAGCAGGGATTGTATACCGTCGGCAGGATACTGACATGGTCCGCCTCGGGCCGGAGTACGTCAATGGGTACGGGCCGTCCGATTTCGCCGCTTGCGGGCCCGCCGGACGAGCCCGCCAGACTCGGTGGCGGGCCTCGCTGGGATGCCCCATGATGGGGTGACTCCCGGTCCGGCAAGATCGCATCACTGGCACGGCAAGGGGACAGATGACCGACCAGGGCCCGCAGAAACCGCCGCGCGGGCGGCGGGCGCGTGGCTCCGTCGATCCCGGACCCGAGTACCCCGCTGACCGGCCCCGGCGTGCGTACCCACCGTTGCAGTACCCCGAGATAGTGCCGGGCCAGCGCGGGCGGGCGGCCCCCGGGGATTCGCGGGCCGCCCAGGACTACCCGGACCCGCCCGGCAACCGAGGCAGGCTCGCGGGAGACGCGTCGTCCGGCCACGGACGGGCCGCCCCTCCAGGTGAGTCCGCGGTTGGTTATGGTCCCCGCACGCCGGCGGGGTCGTCGTCACCCGGTTATGGCCGGCCGGCGGCACCTGCCGACTATGGGCGGGCCGGGCCGCCCGGGGAGGCAGCCCGCGGCAACGACCGGACGGGCGCACCCGGGGAGCCGGCACCTCGCCGGTCCAGCCGCCCGGGTCAGACAGCGGGCGGGTACGGACGTGCCGGTGCACCAGGCAACGGGACCCGCGGCTACGCACGACCCGCCGCCCCAGGCGAAGGATCCGGTTACGCCCAGCCCGCCACGCCGGGCGAAGCGGCCCCCGGTCAGGGACGGGGAACGGACTCCGGCGAGGGCCGTCGGAGTTACCCGGCGGCCCCCCCGCGCGGACCGCATGATCCCGGGCGGGATGCCGGCGGACGCGATGCGGGTCGCGGACGCGAGCCGGCCCCCGGACGGGGCCGGCCGACCGCAGCACCACCCCGTGAGGAGCCCGGCGGGCCGCGTGATTTTTATGCCGACCGCGGTCCCCGGAGTGGTGCGAGGCCCGCGCCCGACCAGGCACCCGATCGTGGCCGGCGACGCCGCGGTGACTCTTCGGTGCCGCCCGGTGGGCCGGGCGTGGACGGCTACCTGACCGCGCCGCCCCAGCAGTCGCGGCTGGATGGGGCCCGCTCCAGCCGGGCCGGGCAGGCCACCGAACAACCGCCCGCCGCGGACTGGACCTCGGCGCCCCGGCGTGGGCGCCGGCACCGTCCCGAATCCCACCCCGAGGCGGGCCCGGCCCCGGCAGTCAGGGACCGCCCGGCGGAGCGGACCGGCCCCAGCCGTCACGGCCGGGCGCCGGGTGGCTCCGGGGTTGGCTGGGACAGTCCCCGGCCAGCCGGGCCGGGTCAGGCGCCAGCTCCCGGTCCCGTAGGCGGCGCCCGCGCCGCGTCGGGCCGGACCGCGTCCGGCTGGACCGACTCCGGCCCCATCCCGGCCGGCCGCAGGTCCCCCGAACCAGTCGGCCGGGGGCGCGGCGGCCCAGCGGGCTTCGTTGCGGATCCGGAATTTGATCTTGACGACCGGCGCGGCCAAGAGCGCGAGCCCGCTCGCCGCCCGGCGTCTGGACCCTCGGCCATCCAGCCGCCCGCGGATCCGCGGGCGGCGGACGAGATGGGCCGGGGCCGTCAGTCCCGCGGGCGGACCGCGGTACGGGAAGCGCCCGCGCGCCGGGCCGCGGTCCGGGAGACGCCCCTGCAGCGGGCCCCGGAGCACGACGAGGAGGCCCCGGCCGACGGCGAGCGGTCGCCCCGGGCGGCGCGGTCGCCCCGGGCGGCGCGGTCGGGCCGCAGGCCAGGGCGGCGCCGCAGCCGCCGGATCCTCATGATCGGGGCCGGGCTGGCGGTCGTCCTGGGCGGCGCGGCGATCGCGGCGGAGTCGGGCCTCATCGGTGGCGGGCCGCACCACGTCCTGGTCACGCCGGAAAAGCTGGGATCTTACGTCCGGCGGCCGCAACTCGAGAAGCAGATGAACGCAAGCCAGTTGCAGCGGGAAGTCATTGCCAAGAGTGCCGGCCAGGCCACCCACGTCGTCTCGGCGGTCTACGAGGACGGCACCAGCGCCACCAGCACTAAGACGCCGCAGATGATCCTGTTTATCGGCGGCAACCTGTCCGGGGTCTCGCCGGGCGGCTTCATCGCGAGCTTCACCCAGCAGTCCAAGGGCGCCTTCGAGACCAGCGCGGGGTCGCTCAGCGGGTCGGCGGCATGCGTCAACGCCCAGGCCAGCGTGCCGGGCAGCGTCGCGCTGTGCACCTGGGCCGACAACGACACGTTTGGCGTGGTGGCCTCACCCACGATGAGCGCGACCAGGCTGGCCGCGCAGTTGCGGGCCTTCCGGCCGATGGTCGAGCACGTCGGCAGGTAGGACTCGCGCGCGGGCGGGTTACGTCGTCTCATGCTGGCCGGCCGGTTGCGGCGCCGGATCGCGGTCAGCGGGTGGAGCCGACGTTCAGCTGGCCGCGTCCTTGCCGTGCTGCGCGCGCGGCCGGCGCAGCGAGAACCGCACGATCGCGATAGCCAGGGCCGCGGCGAGCACGGCCAGGCCCACCAGTTCGCCACCGACCAGCCGGGTGCTGAACGGGAACGTCGCCGCCGCGTCGGTAACCCGCACGCCGCGGGCGTTGGGCAGCACCGCGGAGTACGGGCTGGGGCTGGCGCTCGGTTGCGGCGACACGGTCGGGAAGAGACCGCCGGGTGAGCCCGCGGACGTCGTCGGGTTGGGCAGTTCGCCGAGCGTAGCTCCCGCGATCTCGGCTGAGGGCACGGTGGGCAGGATCCCCGCCGGAAGCGTGGCACCGAGGCCCGTGCCGGTCGACGTGGGAGTAGGCGTCGGGGACGGCGAAGGGGAGTGCTTGGCGGATGGTTTTGCGGTGATCTTGATGGCGCCGGCGGCCGCAGGCGGAGCGGAGGCGTTGCTGGACTTGGCTGTGGCGGTGAGGGTCGCCTGCTTGCCGGCGGTGCCGCTGGGAACGGCGATCGTGGCCTGGAGTTCGTCCGAGGTGCCCTTGGCGATCCCGCCTACCTTGCAGGTGCGCCCGCTGGCCGTGGGACACACGGTGAACTTAGGAGCGACGGCCTTGCTGGCAACCTTTCCAGTGACGGTCACCGTGACGCCGCTCGCCGCCCCGCCCGCGGGCCAGACCCAGATCGCGTAGCTGCCCGTCCCGCCCGGATGCACGCCCGACTTGGTCGTGATGGGCTGAACCTTGAGACAGAGCTGGGCCGAAGGGCTGCTGCCGGTCGGGCTGGGAGACGGGCTTGCTGAGCCCGACCCCGTCGGAGTGGGGGAGGGAGTGGCCGAGGCGCTGCTGCTGGGGCTGGCTGAGGCGCTGCTGCTCGCTGAAGCGGTGCTGCTCGGGGTGGCCGAGGCGCTGTCGGTGGCTTTGGCGGTGGCCGTGGCGCTGCTGGTCGCTTTGGCGGTGGCCGTGGCGCTGCTGGTGGCGGTGGCGGTGGCCGTGGCGCTGCTGGTGGCGGTGCCGCTGCTGGTGGCTTTGGTGGTCGCGGACTGGCTGGCGGTCGCCGAGGGGGACGGGGAACTGCTGGACTTGGCCGAGGAGAGCGAGACCGCGTCCAGGACTATCGCCGTCTGGCCGGCCGGGACGGAGCGGGCGGCTGAGGTCCTGGCCGGGGGCTGGCCGCACACGTTAGTGGCGGCCGGGTTCACCGTGGCGGCCTCAGCGGCCGTGCCACCACCAAGAAGACCGCCCACGATGCCGGAAGAGACCAGGGCCGCGCCGGCCACGATCCCGAACGCTGATGATCCAGATCGGGCAGATTTCATGGCCGCGCCTTCATCGCCATGGTCATCTTCGTCGAGACCTCGCGTGTCCTCTGATTCATCAGATCGCCTGTGCGCCGAAACCATTCCCAGCTGTCGGAGTTCAACACATGTGCCCACGCGGACCGCTGGTGAACAACAGGGCCTGCCTGCCTCACCGCCAGAATATTAGATAGGGCAAGTCCCGATCTGGGCGATGTCATGACTTATCCCGCGATCGGCCCGGCTGGCTCACTGCCTGGCTCCTTGCTGGTGGACTGCCTGGCTCCTTGCTGGTGGACTGCCTGCCACGCGCTGGCCCGGGGCGGGTTGCGGAGCTGCGGATCTCCTTGCACGCGGTGGTGGCGAGGCCGGGCGGCTGAAAGTTTCGCGGCGCGTGTGTCGTCCACGAGGACTTGGACGGCTGGCTGATGAGTTCGGTTCCGCCGCGGTGGATGTATCTCGCGCGGCCTCGAGGTCGTGCTAGCACCCGCGAGCGGCTGGCGCCTAACACCCGCGAGGGCCAGGCGGCTGCCATCCTTTCCCCCTGCTCGCCGCGGCGGGATATTTAGCCGGGGGAGGGGCGATGGGGGCGATCCTGCTAGTGCTGGCGGCTAGAGCCCGCCGTTACTGGCGGTCCTGGATGCTGCTCGGCCTGGTTGCCGCGATCGGGACCGGGGTCGTGCTGGCGGCCGTCACGGCCGGCCACCGCGCTGATTCCGCCTTCCCGCGGTTCGCCGCCAGCCACGGCTACGACGCCATCGTTTACAGCGTCCAGCCGCTGCCGAAACTTGGCACGCTCCGCGAGGTGTCCCTGGTGACGCCGATCCGGGCGCCCTTCCACGGTCAACCATGGTGCTCCTGCGGGCGCCAGATCGACCAGGGCGATTTCGCCATCCGGGAGGTGCCCGCCGCGGCCCTGGGCCGGGTGGTAAAACTGGTCTCCGGCCGCATGCCTGACCAGGCGTCCGTCCATGAGACGCTGGCCTCGTTCACGCTCCAGCGCGACTACGGGATCGGGCCCGGCACGGTGATCCGCATCCCGATGGCGGCCGCCTCGCAGTGGGGGGCGGTGCTCAAGGCCCTGGCCGGCGGCCCGGTGCCCAAGCCCGCCGGTCCCACGATCGCGCTGCGGGTGGTGGGTGTCGCGGCGGCCGAGAGCGAGTTCCCGTCCGGGCAGGGTGCCGCCTACGACCTCTACCCGACCCAGGCGTTTGCCGCGGCCACCCGCGGCAGCCCGGCCCTGCCGTTCTACTATGTGCGGCTCCGACACGGACCGGCGGACTTCGCCAGGTTCGAGGCGGCGGCCAGCGGACGCAGCGGTGCCGGAGTTCAGGATCTCGATGCGACGGCGGCGGCGATCACGGCCTCGATCCGCCCCCAGGCCGTCGGCTGGTGGGTGCTGGCTGCGCTCGCGGCGGTGGTCGCGGCCGTGGTGGCGGCCCAGGCGCTGGCCCGGCAGACCGCTGCGGAGAATACCGACCAGCCGATCCTGTCCGCGCTGGGCCTGAGCTCGCGGCAGTCTGCTGCGCTGGGCATGCTGCGGACCCTGATCGTGGCGCTGGCCGGGGTGGGGGGCGGGGTGGTTCTGGCCACGCTGGCGTCTGCGTTCGCGCCGGTAGGCGAGGCCCGGCTCGCCGACCCCGCCCCCGGCCTGACCTTCGACTGGCCGGTGGCCGGCCTGGGAGCGGTGGCGGCCGTGGCCGTGGTGCTGGCGCTCGGGGCAGCGCCCGCACTGCGTGGTGCCCGGACGCGCGGCTCCGGCCGTATGGTCAGCGCGGCCCGGCCGTCGGTGGTGGGCGGCGCGGCCGCGGTGGTGGGCGCGCCGACGGTCGCCGTGCTGGGCATCCGGCAGGCGCTGGAACGGGGCCGCGGTACCCGTGCGGTCCCGGTCCGGACCGCGCTGGCCGGCACGATCCTGGCGGTGGCCGGGCTGTGCGCGACCGCCGTGCTCTGGGCCAGCCTGTCCCGCCTCACCGCCTCACCCGAGCTCTACGGAGACCCGTTCCAGGCGTTTTTCAGCTGGTCGGGGCCGGGGGGATCGGCCGGGACCGGCCTGCTCACCGGGCTGGAACGCGATCCGGCGATCGACCGGATCACGCTGATCTCAGCGCCCGCGATCACCGTCAACCAGGTCAGCGTGCGGGGACTCGCCGCTGCGGCACCCCGGGGCCCGTTGCTGCTGTCGGCCGCTGACGGCCGGCTTCCGGCCGGCCGTGGCGAGGTAGCCCTGGGCGCCTCCACCATGCGCCAGGCCCGCGCGCACCTCGGATCCGTGGTCCAGGTGGGCGTGACTTCCCCGGGCGGCGCCGCCCGCAGCGCACCCTTCCGGGTGGTAGGGCTGGTGTCGTTCCCCAGTGACTTCGGGACCGGGGGACTTGGCACCGGGGCGGCTCTGACCACGGCGGGATACACCGCGGCCCAGTGCCCGCCGTCGCCCGCCCAGCCGAAGTGCCGCCGCGCGGCCGCGGCCCATCCGCCGGACTTGGTACTGGTACACGCCGTGCCTGGGACGGCCGGGAGCGCGGCGCTGGCCCGGCACATCCGTCAGTACCCGGGCGAGGCCTCCCGCCCCACCGTCCCGACGGCGCTGGTGAACTTCGGGGAGTCGGCCAACTTCCCGCTGCTGCTGGGCGGGGTGGTGACGCTGTGCGGCGCCGCTACCCTGGCTCACCTGCTGGCGGTGAGCGTGTGGCGGCGGCGCAGGGACAGCGGGCTGCTGAAGGCCCTCGGGTTCGTCCGCGGCCAGGTCGCGGCCGTGGTGTTCTGGCAGGCCGCGACCGTGGCGGTGGTGGGGATCGTGGTCGGCGTACCGCTGGGCCTGGTGGCCGGGAGAGCGGTCTGGCGCGTCTTCGCCCTTGACGCCGGGGTGGTGGCGGTCCCGGTGCTGCCCGGCTGGCTCATCGCGGCGCTCGCTGCCGGGGTCCTCGTCGCTGCGATCGCGATTGCCATCGTCCCCGCGGTGGCGGCGGCGAGATCACCGGCCGGACGGGTGCTGCACGCTGAGTAGCTTCCTCTTCGGGTGGCTCGTCGGGTGGCTCCCCGTCCGGGTGACCGGGTAGCTCCCCGTTCGGGTGGCTGGTCGCCGATCATCGGTACGCTCACGGCCGGGACTGCGGCGCGGAGCCCGGTCCGCTGGTGCTGGCCGGTCATACGTATTCGCGTCGGCGCATCCAGGCCAGGGTGACCCAGCCCCAGATCGGGGGGAGGTAAGCCGTGAAGAGCCGTTGGATGAATACTGCGGCGACCGCCTGCTCCTGAGGGATACCAGCGCTGGTAAGCCCGGCGATCAGGCCCGCCTCGACGACACCGGCGCCGCCGGGTACCGGTACCGCGCCGCCGATAATGGCGGCCAACGTGTTGACGGTAATCAGGGTGGCGATGCTCGCTTGCTCCCCGACTGCGTGCAGCGATGCGCCGAGCGCCAGGATGACGAGGAGTTGGGCCAGGGTGGAGCCGGCCAGGACGTAAAAAATCTTGCGAGGCTCAGTGGCGATCGCCTTGATGTTGACCCAGATGGTCAGCAGGTGCGGCCGGATCTGGCGGCTAGCCAGCCGCCGGAGCCGCGGGACCAGTGCGATCAGGGCCAAGGCGATCCCCACAGCGAGGATGACCGCGATGGCGATCCAGACAATCCCCTGGTTGCCGCCGGAGTTCGACGGGACATGGAAGTCCCCGGCGCAGAAGCCGATGGCCGCGAGGAAGAGCAGGGTCTCGGCGGTCCAGCTCGCGGTCGACACGATGGCTCCCGAGCTGACAGCTGCTTCAGCGTCATATCCCTGGCGCTGGAAGAACCTGACCCGGAGTGCGAATACGGCCACGTTGCCACCGACGAGCGAGGTGAACGTGTTCGAAGTCTCCAGCGCGACGCACCGCCCGAAGGGAAGCTGGCCGACTACGGCGCCGATGAGCGCCCAGGCTTCGGAGACCACCGGAAGCTGAGCGAACAGGAACGCCAGCGCCACCCATCCCCAGCTGGCACCCTTAATGACCTCAAGGGAGCCGCTGGCGTCGGAAAGTACGCCAATGATGGCCCAGATGCCAATCAGGGAGCCGACGGCGAATAGCAGGTTCGTCCAGCTGATCCGCTTCTCCTCGGAGAGCTTGGGCACTTCGATGCCCGTCTCACTAGCCACCGCCGTCCGCAGCCTGGGGAGCAGATCCTTCTGGTGCTGGAGGACGGCCACGGTGGCTGGGTCCAGCGCCGCGCGCTGCAAGTGCACGAGGGCGCTGAGGGCCAGGTCTGCGTCTAGCACCCGGGCGGCTGCGGCGGCGGTGCGCTCTATGCCCACCCGTACGGCCATCGCGGCCAGAACCGCCGCCAGATCACTATCCAGGCGGCTGGCCGGAGCCGGCGAGGATGCGCGGCGGAAGCTCCGCACGCAAATGCCCTCGGCGGCCAGGATGATGGTGTCAGAGCCAAGTGCCCCGTGGGCTATGCCGGCCGCGCGTAGGCGGAGCACCGTCAGCAGCAGCTCATCGAGAGTGGCGTCGGCCACGATGGTGTCAGCCACAGTGGTGTCAGCCACAGTGGCGTCGGCGGCCTGCGAGAGCGGCGGGCCGTTCGGGAGTCTGGTCACCAGCGCTGCGTCATTGCTGGGTCCGAAACGGCCGGCGGCGAGCACCTCAGGCACGAGGACGCCGGCGCGTCCCGCCATGAGAGTGAGGTAGGCCTCGTGTTCGACCTGCTGCATGCGGTCGAGGATGAGGGTGGGTCCTGAGTCCCGGTACAGGCAGAACCGCCAGAGTTTCGCCAGCATCCGGGCGTCGGATGCGTCGCGGCCATAGACGGCCAGCTCGATCGTCCCGCCCGCCTGGTCCTGGCCGGTGAACTGCTCGACCCCCCAGACCTGGCCAGGGGAGCGGGTTATGTCCTTCACCGTGAGGTTCAGGTCTGCGACCCACTCGGTGACTTCCGCCGCCGATGGCAGGCCGAGCGGTGAGCCCACAGCCAGGTGCAGGGCGGCGGCCACCCCCCAGCCGAGCACCATGCTGGAGACCGCGTTGACGGGAAGGGCGTACCCGCCGGAGACCGCGGCCAGCGCGGCCACGGCGACGAGGAACGACACCAGCCGGTGGACCGGACGGCTCAGATAAGGAAGCGCGGTTGCGACCACCGCGATCGTGACCGCGAGCTGGGTGACGGGATAACTGGTGCTGACTCCGGTCAGCGTGGCGGTCGGTGGCCGGCCAGCCGCCGGCCCGAGGAACACCTGCAGCAGGGCACACACGCCCCAGGTCAGCAAGCCAGCCAAAGCGGTCCATCGGACCGCGGCCAGCCGCGGAATCAGCAACCCGACGATGATCAGCAGCACGATCACCCCGGCGGAGCCGAGCCAGAACACCGAGGTGATCAGCCACTTGATCGCTGTGGGGGGTGGGGTCAGGGCGTGCACAATACGGAGTTCGACGGCCGAGTTAGCCCGCATGACCGGGATGGATACCGCCACCACGGCGATGGCGACTCCCACTCGGAAAGCATCGGAGGCTCTGCGCCGAGTTGTGCCCCCGCCTCGCGGTCCCAGCACCGCGGCCCGCAGCCGCCGGGCCAGCTGATGCTGCCGGCCCGGAACATCCTGGCTGGCCACTGCGGTCATGAGACACCTCCCGCCGCGCGGTCAGGCAAGACACCCGAGCCGTCCCACGGGTGCTGCCCTAGCCTTGCTGCGCTGGCCGCAATGAGAGGCCGTCGCTCCGAGCCCGGACTTCTGGGTCGCCGTTGATCGCCAGCAAACAGTACTCAGAGCATTCTTGGCAATCCCGGTTCAGATGGGTTCTTCTCCTTTTCCTGGTGGCTGATTCAGTGGACGGCGACCGGCCAGCCTCAGCCGCGACATCATGACCGTATGGGCGAGCCGTACAACCTATTCACCGGCCAGAGCCTGGAGCGTCTGACCGCCCTGAGTGATGGCGTCTTCGCGGTCGCGATGACGCTGCTGGTACTCGACGTGCGGGTGCCAGCCAGTGCCGCGCTGGCATCCTCTGACCACACGCTCTGGGGCGCGCTGCTGAAGCTGGGCCCAAGTTTCGCGGCGTACCTGCTGAGCTTCACCATGCTGGGCACGTTCTGGCTGGCGCAGCACACCCTGCTGGGCATTCTGGGTCGCTGTGACCGGAGCCTCACCTGGATCAACATCGGGTTTCTGTTCGTGGTAACCCTGCTCCCATTTTCCGCTGCGCTGCTCGCGCACTACGTCCACCTGCGCCTGGCAGTGGGCGTGTACTGGCTCAACATCCTGCTGCTCGGCGCCGGGCTGGAGTGGAGCGCCCGGTACGGGCGCACCGCGTTTCTGCCCGACCGGACCGGGCAGGCGCACTCGCGGCTCAGCACCTTCCGGCGCCGGATCCTGATGGCCCAGACCCTGTACGCGCTGGCCGCGCTGATCTGCCTGATCAGCACCCCGGCCAGCGTGATCGCCCTGGCCATCGTCCAGCTGTACTTCATCGTCTCGCCCCGGCTCCCGGGTTCCTGGCGGCAGCGACGCGGCGGCGGCCCAGACGACTAACGCTCTGGTGGCCGGAGATTGTTGATCACTGACGCAACTTTGACCGGCGGCGCTGGCAGACCGACTCCGAGGACCAGGACACACAGTGCGTGGCCTCCTCGAGCCGGTAGGTTTCCGGCGAGCACCGTGGCAGGTGACCACACGACCGAGTGCTCGCGGTGGATGTTGGCGATGAGGCTCAGGTAGGACCGCAGTGCACGACCTGGGTTGACCGCCTGCAGGCGCGAAATCGCAGGTCAGACACCTTAAGACTCGCCCCTCAGCTCAGTCGGCAGAGCGTCTCAATGGTAAGTATCCCGTTCGAATCGCTGTACTGACCTGCGGTAATGCAGGTGGCAGCCGAGCGCTGTGCGCACACTTAGACGCTCTAAGAGTCGCTCGCTCACTGAGTTGGAAATCTGGCGCAAGTCACATCAAAGCGTGGTCTCGTCCCTGAAAGGTGGGCGGAGACCATGCCCATGTTGGTGTTGTACGGAAATCAGCCGTCGCGCCGCTGTGATTGGTCAGGACATGGCCTGGGCCGGAGCCGGCCGGCGCTAGCGTGCGATTACCAGGCAGCGCTCATCTGTGCCCCGTCCATCAAGGGCGCTGGGCGGTCGTTACCGGGATCAACTGGGCCGTGGAGAGGGTTCATCTCCTCCAGGGTGGCCGGGGTGGAAGTAACCGTAGCTCCCGGAGAATCCTGCGGATTGGACGCGTGCTGGCCGATGGCGCTGGCTGTGGATTCGGGCGTTGCTGCACTGTGCCGAGCGCCGCGGGGCCCAGCGTGGGTAGGCCCGGGGCCCCGGCAACCGCCGGGGCCCCGGGTTGTGATGGTGGTTTCAGGGTGTGGGGTCGGAGACTGCGGCGCCATAGATGTCGGAGTTTCCGAACGTCTGGGGGCAGTCCGTCTGCGGGGCCGGTCTGGGGACCGATGTGCCAGTTCGCAGTGACAACCGCCAGGCGTCTATGGCTGGGCAGTCCGCTGCATTGCGGGTGTCGTTCCAGACCCCGACTGCACCGGCGCGGGTGGCGGCGGTGTAGACGTAGTCGCCCAGGAATTCGGCCTGGAGGTCGTTCTGGGACGAGCCGCGTGGGTCACCGGTAACCCCCCGGGCCAGTGTGCTGAAACCGCCGATGGTCCCGCCGGACACGTCGGCGTGCAGGATCACCCCGATCAGGCCTCGCGCGGAACTCGTGTCGTTGCGGTAGGGGTTAGTGAAGGCGTTGTAGGTGATGTACACGTCGGTACCGTTGGGGGAGATTGCCGGCGCGGTGTAGTAGGGCCGGTCTCCAGACATGAGCGGCACCGCTGTGGGGCCGGTGAACGAGGCTCCGCCGTTAGTGGAACTCATCATCAGCAGTTGTTCATGGTTGAGCCCTTGTGCGCCGTCCGCCCAGGTCAGCACGATCTGGTTGGTAGCGTCGGTCCCACTGGGCGCGCCGTTGGCAATATCTACGCTGGGGGCGAAGGCCAGGTCGTTACGCGCGCCCGCCACGCCGTCCATCACCGGCCGGCCGATGACCGGGTCGATGACTCCCGGATCCACGGCCGGGGCCAGCAGCGCCGGGCCGGTGAAATGCGCCCCGCCGTCGGTCGATTTGTACATCATCTGGTACGAGGTGCCGCTACGCCTTCCGACGCCGAACACGTACACGTTGCCCTGACTGTCGGTGCGGACGGTGCACCCGTCAGGCTGGCCGTTGATGCCGTTGTCGGTGGCCGGGCCAACCTGCTTTTGCACCCAGGTGCCGCCGCCGTCGGTGGACCGGGCGACAATGAGCGGCGTCGGCAGCGCCTGGCCCCGGCTGTTGCTGCGGAAACTCGCCCAGCAGACGTAGACGTTGCCGAAGAACCGGCTGCTCTGGGCGTTGTCGGCCCAGATCTGCGACTTGTCGGAGAACGTCGTTGAACTCTGCTTGGAGATCACCACGGGATCCATCCAGGCTGACGCGTCTCCGCCGGCGGCCGCCTGCGGATCGTCGGTCCGCGAGACAGCGATTCCCTCGAAGCCCTTGAAGGTCTCGGTGCGCTTGGTGGTGTTGAAGTTCGAGGTCAGATTGGAGTAGTACAACCGGCTGCCGTTCGCCCACGAGAACGTACCATTCGCGCCTGGCTTTGGCCCGAATGCGACGCCTGGGTCCCCATCAGATACCAGGCCGTTCTCAAAGTAATGGGGGAGTGTGCCAATCGCCCCGGTGTGCGGCACGCATGCGGCTGGGCCGACGCAGTCCCGCGCGCTCCATCCGTTGTAGGTTGGCTGTGTCCACGAATGGCCGCCGTCGAACGAGAAATAGACTCCCGAGACACCGACTCCGGGCGTGAACGGACACGTTGTCGGATCGCCCGCGTTGCACGCCTCCATGTCGATGTTGTCGTTGGAGCCGGCCACAACCACCGAAGGATTGTGTGCGTCGAGCGCCACGGCCGGCTCGTTCTGCTTGTTCTGCGAGAATGGAGTTGTCGGGCTGCCGACCGTGACCAGCGTGCCCGTAGCCGGCGGGTCAGCCGATGGTGCGGCCATGGCTGTTCCTGCCCCGGCGAATATCAGGAACAAAGCACTCACAGCAGCAGCGAGCTTCGGAATTAACATTTGCTGCCTCCCTTGCCGTACCCGAGGATCATGACCCGGGCAACGCGCGAGCCTGTCAGAGGTAATCCAGACTGGACCCATCACCCCGGTCACCGCAAGGGTCCATGTACGTGCAGCATGCATCGTTAGCAGAGCGCGCCGGGTAACAGTCCAGGATGGAACTCTGGGTGCGAGGCCGGACTGGCCTGAATTTGACATGGCAGAGTCCTTGTACGGCCAGCCTTGATTTAATTATGTACCTATATCGAAATATATTACCCGCTGAACCACGGCTCGGCCTGGGCAATCTGATGGGCGTGCAGCCGGTCGGTGCCGCGCATTTTGGGGACGGTCGATCGGGCCATCCCGCGGCTCATACTCGTGGACGTGCTCCTGGCGGTGTGGTGGAGTTGCGTTACTCAGGCCGCTGTCTAGGCGCTACCCGCCGCGGTGTCACGCTCAGACTGCGTCCATGTGAGCGCCGACCCGGTCAGACTGTGGCAGGCCCGTTCTGGGACTCGCCGGGCCGACCGGGTGGCCAGCAGGATCTGGCTGCGGGACGGCAACTGGACCGGCTTCTCCGAGATCTTGGCCCGGATTCATCTGATCATGAAGAATGAGTTCATCTCGCTCTCCGCAGCCAGTTGGAGAGTTGCAGTATCGAGCGGTAGCGGGTCGCTGCGGACGTCCGGGCCATACGCTCAGGCTCCGCCATGATGAGCGCCAGTACGGTTCAACGTGGACGTTGCGGACGGACGAGGGCATCCCGTCAGCCAGGATCGCGGCGGACACTGCCCATCCCCGGCGTCGGCACGCATGGTGCCGGCAATAGGGTGAAGACGCCCGGGCTCGGGAGGTACGGTAAGCTCTCGAAGGCCCAGAGCGGGCAACCCGTAGGACCGCTGTACAGACCTGAGCTGAGCGCCGGGAGGCGCGAAATCCCAGGTCAGACATATGAAGACTCGCCCCCTTAGCTCAGTCGGCAGAGCGTCTCCATGGTAAGGAGAAGGTCTACGGTTCGATTCCGTAAGGGGGCTCC
>DASQRM010000263.1:0-15487 GCA_035642895.1 Streptosporangiaceae bacterium
GGGGGGTTATAGCTCTGGTAGTACCAAAGGTTGGGATGACTAGGACCATCCTAGCAGTCGGACTCCTTGGGCGCACACGGATGAGTCATTCAATTCCCAACAGCCGTCTCACCCCGGCCACCCATACCGGGAGGCGAGGCACCAGCAGGACGGCGTCACCAGCGCCGGAGGCCAGAAGTAAGGGGAACTGTCATGGCCACCACCCTCCTCCTCGTCGGAATCGTGATCTTCGTAGCAGGCGCCGCAGTCGGCGGCATTCTCCTCGTGAGCTGGGGAATCCGCCGGGAGGAGCGGAATTTTTCACTCACCCGCAAGGCCCCGGGCCTGGCCAGCCAGGGCGCCCGCCAGGTGACCGGCCTGTGGGTCCGCCGGCGGACTGACCTCGACCCCACCCTCGAACGACGGCCGGAGATGCTCGTCTAGCCGGCCGCAAACCAGGCCGGCCGGGCCCGCGGGGGACCCGGCCGGCCTGACACCGGGGGATCCGCGCCACACCATCGCCGGGGCATGGTGTGGCGCGGATCGCTGTCCGGACCCGGTCGGCCCGCTCATGTAACGGCATCCGCGCCGCGCCATCGTTAGGGAAAGGTAGGGAGCTCAACCCGGTCGGCGCAGCTCAGCCGGAGCTAGTGGTCCCGAACACTAAGCTCGGCAGCGTGCAAGATTCCGCAACTGGCGCTCCTTATCCCTGGCCGCCGCAATCCGCCACGGGCGTGGGGTCGATGCCCGGCACCGACCCGCTGGAGGCCATGCGGTTCATCGTCGATGAGCTTCCGGACCTGCCTCACCTGGCCGAGCTGCCCAACCGCGGCGTGGGCGCGGACATGGTCGGCCGGACCGCGGGGCTGCTGATCGACCTGTCCGTGGACGCGACCACCCGAGGCTGGCGCCTCGCCGACCGGCCCGGCCGGGACGTCCGCCGCGCGCAGTCCCTGCTCTCCCGCGACCTCGACGCGCTGGAAGAGGTGGCCGACGGGTACCAGGGCCCGCTGAAACTGCAGGTCTGCGGGCCGTGGACGATGGCGGCCAGCCTGGAGCTGGCCCGCAGCCAGGAGCCCGTGCTGGCCGACCCGGGCGCCGTCCGGGACCTGACCGCGTCGCTGGCCGAGGGGGTGGCCGCGCACGTGGCCGGGGTGCGCGCCCGGGTGCCCGGCGCCACGCTGCTGCTCCAGCTGGACGAGCCGTCGCTGCCCACCGTGCTGGACGGCGGGGTGCCGAGCGCGAGCGGGCTGAACCGGGTCCGGCCGGTCGAGGAGGCGGACGCCGAGTCGGGCCTGCGCGCGGTGCTGTCCGCCGCGCGCGCCCCCACCGTGGTGCACTGCTGCGGAATGTCGGCGCCCCTTGGCATCATCAGGAGCGCGGGCGCGGACGGGGCAGGGATCGACCTCGGCGTGCTCCGCCGGGGGGAGGAAGAAGTGCTGGCCGAGGCGGTCGAGGCGGGCCTCGGGATCTTCGTGGGCGCGGTACCGGCCACGCCGGCGCCAGCTTCCCACGCGGCAGCACCGGCCGGCCGGCCGCGGGCCAACGGCCCCGCTCCCGCCGCTGATTCTCCGCAACGAAACGCGATCGGCGACCAGCCCCCCGCTCAGCGGATCGTGGAGCTGTGGCGGCAGATGGGGTGGCCGGCCGCCCGCCAGCCCGGTGCTTCAGGAACCGGTGCTTCAAGAATCAGCGCGACGGGTATCGCGGCCCAGGTGGTGATCACCCCGGCCTGCGGACTGGCCGGTGCCCCGCCGGACTACCCCCGGGCCGCGCTGGCCGCCTGCCGGGAGGCGGCCCGGATGCTCCCCGAGCTGATAGAGGAGGAAGCACCGTGACCGAGCCCGCTGGAACAGATGGCCGTCCCGCGAGCCAGGCGGAGGAGTCCGGGGGGATTCCCGGGTCCGCCGTGGACGCGGCGGCCCGGCACCGGCACGCCGAGCTGAGCGCGGAAATCACCGAGGCCAATCACCGCTACCACGTGCTGGACTCGCCGACGATCTCGGATGCGGAGTACGACGCGTTCATGCGTGAGCTCCGGGCGCTGGAGGAGCGTTTCCCGGAGCTGCGCACCCCCGATTCGCCTACCCAGCGGGTGGGGGGCGCGATATCCACCGAGTTCACCGCCGTCGAGCACCTGGAACGCCTGCTCAGCCTGGACAACGCGTTCTCCGCCGAGGAATTCGACGCCTGGGCGGCCCGGGCGCAGCGGCTCGGCGGGACCGGCCCCTATCTGTGCGAGCTGAAGATCGACGGGCTGGCCGTGGACCTGGTGTACCGGAACGGCGCGCTGGTCCGCGCGGCCACCCGCGGGGACGGGACGACCGGGGAGGACGTGACCCCGAACATCCGCACCATCGCCTCGGTCCCGCTCCGGCTCACCGGCCCTGAGGTGCCGGAGACGCTGGAGGTCCGGGGTGAGGTGTTCTTGCCGGTGGCGGCCTTCCATGAGCTGAACGAGCGGCTGACCGCGATGGGCCGGCCGCCGTTCGCCAACCCCCGCAACTCGGCCGCGGGCTCACTGCGGCAGAAAGACCCGCGGGTCACCGCGACCCGGGCCCTGCAGCTGATCGTGCACGGCGTGGGGCTCGCCACCGGTGACCCCCCGGAAACCCACTCCGGCTGGTACGAGCGGCTGCGCGGGTGGGGACTGCCGGTCAGCGAGCTGTTCCAGGTGATGCCGGAGCTGGACGGGGTGCGGGACTACATCGCGCGCTACGGCGAGCACCGGCACGACACGCCGTATGAGATTGACGGGGTCGTGGTCAAGATCGACCGGCTCGACCTGCAGCGCCAGCTGGGCCACACCAGCCGGGCGCCGCGCTGGGCCATCGCCTACAAGTACCCGCCCGAGGAAGTCAACACCCGGCTGCTGGACATCCAGGTCAATGTGGGCCGGACCGGCCGGGTCACCCCGTTCGCGCTCATGGAGCCGATCGTGGTCAGCCAGTCCACGGTCGACCGGGCCACGCTGCACAACGCCGACGAGGTGGCCCGTAAGGGCGTGCTGATCGGGGACATGGTCGTGCTGCGCAAGGCCGGCGATGTGATCCCCGAAGTGGTGGGGCCGGTGGTGGACGTGCGCACCGGCGGCGAGCGGGCCTTCGAGTTCCCCACCGTGTGCCCGGCCTGCGGTACACCGCTGGTCCGGGAGGACGGCGGGGTGGACTGGCGCTGCCCGAACACCCGGGCCTGCCCGGCCCAGCTGCGGGAGCGGCTCTTCCACCTGGCCGGCCGGGGCGCCCTGGACATCGAGGTGCTCGGGTACGAGGCGGTGACCGCGCTGCTCGACTCGGGGCTGGTCACCGACGAGGGCGACCTGTTCTCGGTGACGGACGAGGACCTGGCCACCTGCTCGTTCTTCGTGAACAAGCAGGGCACCCTGACCGTGAACGCGGGCAAGCTGATCGGCAACCTGGAGGACGCCCGGCGCCGCCCGCTCTGGCGGATCCTGGTCGCCCTGTCTATCCGGCACGTGGGCCCCACCGCGGCGCGCGCGCTCGCGGCCCAGTTCGGCTCGCTCGACGCGATCACGGCCGCGTCGGCGGAGGAACTGGCCGCGGTGGACGGGGTAGGCCCGACGATCGCGGCCTCGGTGATCGAGTGGTTCGGGGTGGACTGGCATCAGGAGATCGTGCGGAAATGGCGGGAGAACGGGGTCCAGCTGGCTACGCCCGGCTGGACGCCACCGCCTGCTCCCGAAGACCCCGGAGCTGGCCTCCCGCTGTCCGGGGTGGCCGTGGTCATCACGGGCAGCCTGGACGCCTTCACCCGGGACGAGGCCGCGGAGGCGGTTCAGGCCCGGGGCGGGAAAGTCACCTCGTCGGTATCGAAGAAGACGTCGTTCCTGATCGCCGGCGATAAGCCCGGCAGCAAGCACGACAAGGCGCTCACCCTGGGCGTGCCCGTGCTCGACGAGGCGGCCTTCCAGATACTGCTGGACAATGGCCCGGCCGCGGCGGGCGAGGCGGCGCAGGCCGAGGGCGCGATCCCTGATGCAGCCGGGGCTCCTGCGTCCGCAGGTGACCAGTGATAATGACGGGTCGATCGGCCCGGGAAATTGATTCAGTGGCGCACAGCGCTCTGACCTGCGAAATCGTTGTTATCCGGCAATGGATCGTAACGGATAGTGTGCGATTGGCTTCGCGAAGTACGGCTTTCGCCGTACCCTGCTGAGAGAGCCACGCGTATCCCCGGCTGGCTGCGGCACGAGGACACCATGAGGGATCCGAACGACACCAGGGACATCGGTCCGCGGATCGGTTCCCCGCTCTGGAACTACATCACCGCCGTCACGGTGGCGGGGCTGGGCGCCTTCCTGGTCGCCGTGCACGGCCTGCCTGGCTCGGGGATCTCCGGGCTGCTGGAGCAGCCGCTGCTGTGGGTCATCGCCGCCCTGGCCCTGCTCGGCGAGCTCAAGCGGATCGTGACGCCGGGCAAATCCGGGCCTGACGCCGGCGCCGTCTCGGTGACCTTCTGCTTCGCCGCCCTGCTCTACTGGGGCTTCCCGGTGGCCGCGGTGCTCCGGGCGATCGCCACGCTGGTGGTCGCGCTCTCGGCGCGCCGGGCGCCCTTCCGGGCGTTCTTCAACGTCGCCCAGCTCACCCTCAGCCTGGCCGCCGCGGCGGCGGTCCTCGCGATCGCGCACGTCGACCCGACGCCGGCCCGGCCCTGGGTCCCGGCCGGGACCCAGCTGGGCGCCGTCGGCCTGGCCGCAGCCGCCTACTTCACCTGCAACTTCGTGCTGGTCGGTGTGGCCGGGGCCCTGCACGCGCGGGCGTCCCTGCTGGCCACGCTGCGCCGGGCGCTGCCTTACCAGGCGTTCGTCACCCTGGCCCTGCTGTCCGCGGCGCCGCTGGTGGTCGTGGCGATGAACCGCTCGGTGCTGCTGCTCCTGCTGTTCCTGCTGCCGCTCAGCGCGATCTACGCCAACGCGGCCATGTCGCTGAACCGGGAGTATCAGGCGCTGCACGACCAGCTGACTGGGCTGCCCAACCGCACCCTGCTGCTGCGCCGGACGGCCGACGCCCTGACCCAGGCCGGGCGCACCGGCGCCAAGTGCGGCTTCCTGCTCCTGGATCTGGACCGGTTCAAGGAGGTCAACGACACCCTCGGGCATCTGCTGGGTGACCGGCTGCTCCAGGTGATCGCCTACCGGCTGGCCCGCAGTGTCCGGCCGGGTGACGTGGTCGCCCGGCTCGGCGGCGACGAGTTCGCGGTGCTGCTGCCCGCGGTGCGGACCATGACGGTGGCCGCCGAGGTGGCCGCCCGGCTGCGGGCCGCCCTGGCCGAGACGGTGCGGCTGGAGGGCATGACGTTCGAGATCGAGGCCAGCGTGGGCATCGCGATGTTCCCGGACGACGCCGTGACGGTGGAAGGGCTCCTGCAGCGCGCGGACGTGGCCATGTATCTGGCCAAGCAGCGGCGGACCGGGGTGGAGACCTACGTGGCCCGTGCGGACCACTACTCCCCGGCGCGGCTGTCTCTCCTCGGCGACCTGCGGCGCGGCATCGACCGGGGCGAGTTCGAGCTGCACTACCAGCCCAAGGTGTTCCTGGCCACCGGCCAGGCCGCCGGGATGGAGGCCCTGCTGCGCTGGCAGCACCCGGACCGGGGGCTGCTCGGGCCGTCCGAGTTCATCCCGCTGGCCGAGCAGTCATTCCTGATGCGGGAGCTCACCGTGCACGTGGTCCAGCTCGCGCTCCGCCAGGCGTCGGCCTGGCGGAGCAGCGGGCTGGCGGTCCAGCTGTCGGTGAACGTCTCACGCCGCGACCTCCTCGGCGCCGGCCTGGCCGCCACGATCGAGCGCGAGCTCGCCGGGCATGGCCTGCCCCCGGGCGTGCTGCTGCTCGAGATCAGTGAGCGGGCGCTAAACCGTGAGGCCGCCGACATCGCGGCGGGCCTGAACGCGCTGCGGGCCCTCGGCATCGAGCTCAGCGTGGACGACTTCATGACCGGGTACTGCTCGGTGGGCCGGCTGAAGGAGATGTCCATCGGCGAGGTGAAGATCGATCCGTCCTTCATCGCCGGCGTGGCCAGCAGCCCGGACACCGAGCTGATCGTGCGCTCCGCCGTGCATTTGCTGCGTGGGCTGGGCATCCGCTCGGTCGCGGAGGGCGTCGAGTCGCCGCAGGTCGCAGACAGCCTGCGGGCCATGGGCTGCGACGTGGCCCAGGGCTGGCAGTTCGGCCGCCCGCTCAACGCGACCGCCGCCGCTGCCTGGCTGGCTGGCCGGCATCCCGCGCCGGCTCCGGCGCCGGGGGCGTCCTGGCCGGCTCCGGCGACCGGGGCTCCCGGGGCGGTTGCGGCGGCGGGGGTTTCCGGGCCGGTTGCGTCGGCGGGGGCTCCGGGGGCGATTGCGGCGGCGCCGGCCTCGGTGCCCGAGGGTGACTGCCTGGACGCCGCGGCCCGGCCATAATTCCGTCAGCCCGCCCTGGCCCCGGCCCTAGGATGGCTCCATGCCCATTGACCGCGCTGAAGTGGCCCACCTGGCCCGGCTGTCGAGACTGGCCCTGACCGACGAGGAACTCGGTCACTTCGCAGGCCAGCTCGACCAGATCATCGCCGCCGTCGCACGGGTCCAGGAAGTCGCCGCGGAAGGCATCCCGCCGATGACGCACGCGGTCCCGGTGACCAACGTGTTCCGTGACGACGTGGTGGTCCCGCCGCTCGGCGCGGACAAGACACTGGACCAGGCACCGGCCGTGGAGCAGCAGCAGTTCCGCGTCCCGCGGATCCTGTCGGAGGACTGATCGTGAACGACGAGACCAGGCCGGGCGAAGCCATGCCCGCCCCGGACCCGGCCACCGAGCTGACCCGGATGACCGCTGCGGAGCTCAGCGCGGCGATGGGGGCCGGGCAGGTGTCCGCGCTCGAGGTGACCGAGGCGCACCTGGGCCGGATCGAGGCGGCCGATGGCCAGCTGCACGCGTTCCTGCATGTGGCGGGGGACAGCGCCCGGGCCGCTGCCCGGGCCATCGACGAGCGCCGGGCGGCCGGGGACGTGCTCGGTCCGCTGGCCGGTGTGCCGCTGGCCCTCAAGGACGTGTTCACCACCACGGACATGCCCACCACAGCCGGCTCGCGCATCCTGGAGGGCTGGCAGCCGCCGTACGACGCGACCGTGACCCGGCGGCTCCGCCAGGCCGGCGTCGTGCTGCTGGGCAAGACGAACATGGACGAGTTCGCGATGGGGTCGTCCACCGAGAACTCCGCGTTCGGGCCGTCCCGCAACCCGTGGGACCTGGCCCGGGTGCCCGGCGGGTCCTCGGGCGGCTCGTCGTCCGCGGTCGCGGGCTTCGAGGCGCCGCTGGGCATCGGGACCGATACCGGGGGCTCGATCCGGCAGCCCGCCTCGGTGTGCGGGATCGTCGGGGTCAAGCCGACCTACGGCGGGTCGTCCCGGTACGGGCTGATCGCGTTCGCGTCGTCGCTGGACACCCCCGGGCCGCTGGCCCGGACCGTGCTGGACGCGGCGCTGCTGCACGAGGCCATCTCCGGGCACGATCCGTGCGACTCGACCTCGGTGGACGCGCCGGTCCCGCCCGTGGTGGCCGCGGCCCGGCAGGCCGACGTGAGCGGCCTGCGCATCGGGGTGGTCCCGGAATTGGGCGGGGAAGGCTACCAGCCCGGGGTGCTGGCCCGGTTCACCGAAGCCGTCGAGCTCCTCGAGTCCCTGGGCGCCAAGATCGTCGAGGTGTCCTGCCCGCACTTCACGTACGCGCTGCCTGCCTACTACCTGATCGCGCCCAGCGAGTGCTCCTCCAACCTGGCCCGGTTCGACGGCATGCGCTACGGGCTGCGGGTCGGCGACGACGGCACCCGCGACGCCGAGGAGGTCATGTCGCTGACCCGGGCTGTAGGCTTCGGCCCCGAGGTCAAACGGCGCATCATGCTCGGCACCTACGCACTGTCGAGCGGGTACTACGACGCCTACTACGGCAAGGCCCAGCAGGTGCGGACCCTCATCACCCGGGACTTCGAGGCGGCGTTCGAGCAGGTCGACGTGCTGATCTCGCCGACCACGCCGACCACCGCGTTCCCGATCGGCGAGCGGGCCGACGACCCGATTGCCATGTACGTCGCCGACCTGTGCACCATCCCGTCGAACCTGGCCGGCAACGCGGCGCTGTCGCTGCCGTGCGGGCTCGCGCCCGAGGACGGCCTTCCGGTCGGCCTGCAGATCATGGCGCCGGTGCTGGCCGATGACCGGGTGTACCGGGTGGCCGCGGCCGTGGAGGCCGCGCTCACCCAGCGCCGGGGCGGCCCGCTGCTGGACGTGATCCGCGGGCCGGCCGGGCTGCCCGCCCCCGGTGCCCCCGCGGGCGCTGCCCCGGCGGCCGGTACCGCGGCGCCGGGCGGGGCCCACCCCGGAGGGAGCAGCGCATGACTGACGAGACGGCCATGGAGCCGGTCCCCTACGAGGACGCCGTCTCCCGGTACGACCCGGTGATCGGCCTGGAAACGCACGTCGAACTCGGCACCGTGACCAAGATGTTCTGCGGCAGCCCGGCCCAGTTCGGCGGCGAGCCCAACACCCTGGTCTGCCCGGTCTGCCTGGGCCTGCCTGGCTCGCTGCCGGTCACCAACCGGACCGCGATCGAGTACGCGATGAAGATCGGGCTGGCGCTGAACTGCACCATCGCCACCCAGGCCCGGTTCGCCCGGAAGAACTACTTCTACCCGGACATGCCGAAGGACTACCAGATCTCGCAGTACGACGAGCCGCTGTGCACGGACGGATGGCTGGACATTACCGTGCACGACCCCTCCGCCGGGGACCAGCCGCGGCCGTTCCGCATTGAGATCGAGCGGGTGCACCTGGAGGAGGACACCGGCAAGTCGATGCACGTCGGCGGGTCGACCGGGCGGATCCACGGCGCGGAGTACTCGCTGGTGGACTACAACCGGGCCGGGATCCCGCTGGTCGAGATCGTCACCAGGCCGGTGGCCGGGGCCGGGGCACTCGCGCCCGAGGTGGCCCGGACCTACGTCGCGGAACTGCGCGACCTGCTGCGCGCGCTCGGGGTGTCCGACGTGCGGATGGAACAGGGCTCACTGCGCTGTGACGTGAACACCTCGGTGGCGCCCAGGGGGGCCGCCGAATGGGGTACCCGGACCGAGACCAAGAACGTGAACTCACTGCGCTCGGTGGAGCGGGCGGTCCGGTCCGAGATCCCGCGGCAGGCCGCGCTGCTCGACGCCGGGCAGCGTGTGGTCCAGGAGACCCGGCACTTCAACGAGGAGACCGGGACCACCTCGCCGGGCCGGAGCAAGGAAGAGGCGCAGGACTACCGTTACTTCCCCGAGCCCGATCTGGTTCCGGTCGCACCGTCCCGGGACTGGGTGGAGAGTGTCCGGGCCCAGCTGCCCGAGCTGCCCGCGGCCCGGCGGGCCCGGCTGCAGCGTGAGTGGGGCCTGTCAGAGCTGGACATGGCGGCGCTGCGCAACGCGGGCGCGCTGGACCTGGTCGCGGAGACGGTCGCGGCGGGAGCCACGCCGGCCGACGCCCGCAAGTGGTGGCTCGGTGAGCTGCTGCGCACGGCGAACAAGTCCGGCACGGAACTCGGCGGCCTGCCGATCACGCCCGCGGATGTGGCCCGGGTGGCTCAGCTGGTGGACTCGGGCGCAGTCAACGACCGGCTGGCCCGGGAGGTCATCGAGGGCGTGCTGGCCGGCGAGGGAACGCCGGACGAGGTGGTCAAGGGACGTGGCCTCGCCGTGGTCAGCGACGACGCGGCCCTGTCCGCCGCGGTCGAGGAGGCCATCGCCGCGAACCCGGACGTCGCCGACAAGATCCGGGGCGGCAAGGTCGCCGCGGCCGCCGCTCTGGTCGGCGCGGTGATGAAAGCCACCCGGGGCCAGGCCGACGCCAGCCGGGTCCGGGAACTCATCCTCGACCGCCTCGGCTGAGCCGCGTCCACGATGACCGGACCATGCTGATCTGCCCATGCTGATCTGGGTGCCCACGGCCGAGGTAGCCGCGGGACTGGACGGGCTGCCCGGTGCCGACGTGGAGGTGGTCGCGCCCGACGGCGCGCCGCTGCCGCCCAGCGTGGACCAGGTCGTGTTCTACGTGCCGCCGTTTTTCCCCAGCCCCCCGGGGATCGCGGCGATGCGGGAGATGCCGCGGCTCGCCGTGGTGCAGACGCTGACCGCCGGGGTGGACCGGCTGCTGGCCAGCCTGCCCTCCGGGGTCGCCCTCTGCAACGCGCGCGGCGTGCACGACGCGAGTACGGCGGAATGGGTGGTCGGCGCGATGCTCGCCGCGCTCCGCGAGTTCCCGCTGTTCGCCCGGGAGCAGGCCGCCGGGCGGTGGAACTATCACTTCACCGACTGCCTCGCGGGCAAGACCGTGCTCATCGTGGGGTACGGGTCGATCGGTGCGGCGGTGGAGCGCCGGCTGGCCGGCTTCGAGGTGCACGTGGCCCGGGTAGCCCGCACCGCCCGCCCGGGCGTGGCCACCGTGAACGACCTGCCTGGGCTGCTGCCCGGGGCGGATGTGGTGGTGCTGCTGGCCCCGGTGACACCCGAGACCATCGGCATGGCCGACGCGGCGTTCCTGGCCCGGATGAAAGACGGCGCGCTGCTGGTCAATGCGGCCCGGGGCACGCTGCTGCGGACCGACGCGCTGGTCGCGGAGCTGCGGCAGGGGCGGCTGCGGGCCGTCCTCGACGTGACCGACCCGGAGCCGCTCCCGGCCGGTCATCCGCTCTGGACGATGCCCGGCGTATTCATCACGCCGCACGAGGCGGCGTCCACCCCCGTCTCGACCGCCCGGATGATCCGCTATGTCCGGGATCAGGCCGAGAGATTTCTCAATGGCGCGCCGCTGCTGAATGTCATCTCCGGCAGTTATTAAGAATAGCGCCAGGTTACGGAAAGGTTTCCGGCAATTACCCCAGGTCAATGAGGTATAGCCAGGTTACGGCCCGCCGCGGCCAGGGAGATGTCTCCCGCTGGACGCTCTACCTCAATCGAAGTGTGACCTAAGGGGCCTAAAGTGAGAAGCATCGTTCACTGGCGATGACCGCGACCAGCCCGCTGGCGGGTCCCGCAGCACACCGTGCGGGCGCCCCGCCTGTCCTGGTGACCGTGAGTCTTTAGTTCGGTTGCGCAGGAATTGTCAGCCTGGCCCCACAAGGCGCCGCTGGCCACACGGACCGGTGCGTAGCCAGCGGACCACACGCAGCGGAAGGAGACTCGGTGCACCCGCAAGTATCGGGTGACCCGCGATGAGCCTGGCCGCACAGGCAGCAACCACGGTGGTGGCCCTGGTCGCTGCCGTGACCGCAGTCAGTCTGTGGCGGGGTGCCAACCGGCACGCAGGCTCTGTCCGGCGTGCGTACCGGTTCTTCGCGCTGGCCGCGCTGCTCTGGGGGGCGGGGGCGATCGGCCAGCAGGTGCTGGCCAGTGCCTCGGCCGGAGCCACGTTCCCGTTCACCGGCGCCGATCTGCCCGGGCTGCTGGCGCTCCCCGCCCTGGTTACCGGGCTGGTCAGCCTGGGATCCCGGCGCGAGTCGGCGCGTCATCCGCTGGCCCAGCGTCACCGGGCCCGGATCGGCACCGCGATGGCGCGCTGCGCGGACGGCTACGTCGTGGCCTCCGCCCTGTTCATCATCGGCTGGGTCACCGTGCTCAGCGCCGGCTATGTGCACGCGGGTGACGATCCCGGCACGTTCGCCGCCGAGCTGATCCATCCCCTCGCTGACCTGCTCGTACTTGGCGCGGTGCTGCCTCTCGCGGCGGCGGCCGGTCGCCGCGGCGTAGCTCCCGTCCTGGCCCTGCTGGCGGTAACCGCGAGCGACATGCTCGCGGTCGGGGCGAAGGTCAGCAACGGGCATCCCGGCGCGGCCTCCCAGGTGCTGCTGATCGCCGGGTTCCTCGTCCTGGGCTCCGCCCCCTGGATGGGCGGCTCGTGGCGGGCGGGCCCCGGGGATGCGGGCCAGTTCACCCGGGCCGGGGCACACGCCTCGACCGCGCTCGCCGGGGTCACCGCGGCGGCGGCCGCGCTGGTGCTGATCGGCTGGGTGCTGGCGGGCAGCCCGGCGCCCGAGCCGGTTCTCGCCCTGGTCACCGGGACCATGCTGCTCGCCCTGACCGCACGGGTCCTGATCCTCGTGCACCGGGACAGCATCCGGTCCAGGCTCTGGCATGAGTCGGGCCATCAGTTCCGCGAGCTGGCCGACCGGATCAGCGACGTCGTGCTGGTCTGTGACTACGCCGGCGCGATCAGCTACGCGAGCCCGGCGGTCCGCGACTACGGGTATATCCCGGCCGGCCTGGAAGGCCAGGTGCTGACCGACCTGGTGCACCCGGAAGACCGGCTGGGCGGGCTGCGTGCGGTGCAGGAGGCCACGTCGGTGGCTGGCGCTCCGGCGACTGATGGACCGGGCGAGCAGGTCCGCTACTCCTGCCGGGTCCGGGCGGCCGACGGGACCTGGCGGTACGTGGAGGCGACCATCTCGCGGCACCGGAGCCAGGGCGCCCCCGACCGGCTGCTGGTCACGTCGCGGGACGTCAGCGACCAGGTGGCGCTGCGCCGCCAGATCGCGCACCTGACCTATCACGACGGGCTGACTGGGCTGCCCAACCGCGCCTACCTGGAGGAGCAGGCCCGCGAGGTACTCAGCCTGGAGCGACCGGGCCCGGGCGTAGCCGGGGTCATCCTGGTCGACCTGGACGCGTTCACCAGCGTGAACGACGCCGTCGGTCCCAGCGCGGGAGACCTGGTTCTGGCCCAGGTGGGACGGCGGCTGCGGGCCGTGGTGCCGCCGCGCGGCACGGTGGCCCGCTGGGGCGGCGACGTGTTCGCGGTCCTGATCCGGGACGCTGCCTCCGCCGGGGAGGTCATCGAGCTGGCCCAGCGCATCCTGGCCAGCGTGGCCGCCGAATCGTTCCGCGCCGCCGACCGCAGTATGGCCCTGTCCGCCAGCGTGGGAGTCGCGCTCGCGGACGGCAGCCCGGCCGGGTACGTCTGGCGCAACGCCGACGCCGCGGTGTCCCGGGCCAAGGAGTCCGGCGGCGGCCGGCTGGAAGTCTTCCCTTCCGTGCCGCACGTGGATGCCCGGCACCTGAGCCTTGCGGCGCAGCTGGGCCGGGCTCTCGGCCCGGGCCAGTCCGGGGAGGGCCAGTCCGGGGAGGGCCAGTCCGCGGAGGGCCAGTCCGGGGAGGATCAGTCCGGCCCGGGCCAGCCCAGGGAGGACCAGGCGAGCGCCATCCCGCTGGCGCTCGAGTACCGGCCCATCGCCGACCTGGCCAGCTCCCGCATCATCGGCGCCGAGGCGGTACCCCGCTGGCGCGGGGAGGGGGGCGACGTGCCGCGCCAGGAGTTCCTGGCGGCGGCCGAGACCGCCCGGGTGACCAGCGCGCTGGGCGACTGGATGCTGCGTGAGTGCTGCTCCCAGGTCGCCGGCTGGCGGCGGGATGGCTGGGAGGCCAGCCTGTGGCTGCGCTGCCCGGGCCTGCAGATGATGGCCCCGTTCGGTGCATCGGTGCTGGAGGCGCTGGCGGACAGCGGGCTCGCCCCGGCTGCCCTCATCCTGGAAGTCGCCCCCGAGGTGCTGGGGGAGGGCGGTGACGTCGTCCTGCGCGGCCTAGGTGAGCTGCGCGAACGGGGCGTCCGGCTGGCCGTGGACATCTCAGCGGCCGGGTACGGGTCGCTGGCCCGGCTCAGCCACCATCCGGTGGACCTGGTCCGGATCGGCCCGGACCTGGTGGCCGGCCTGGGCGTAGATGCTGCGGCCGAGACCCTGATCAGGGCGCTGGTCCGGATCGGCCGGGACCTGGGCATCCCGGTGGCGGCGGACGGAATCGAACGGGCCGAGCAGCGTGATCTGCTGGCGGCCATGGGCTGCGTCCTCGGGATGGGCACGTTCGTCGCCGGGCCCGTGCCGCCCGCCGGTCTCCAAGGCCTTCCCACCGCGCACGGGCCGGCCAGCGAGCACGGGCCGGCCCGTGAGCACGATCTGGCTGGTGAGCGTGGGCCGGCCCGCGGGGAGCTGCCGTTCGGCGATGTCATCTCGCCCGCTTCTCATCTCGCCAGCTGAGACGAATGCGCGGTCAATTTGACGGCAGCCCGGGACTGGGCCAGAGTGATACCCGTGTCCGGTAATCCCGTGCTCGTACTCGACAGGCGCGCAAGCAGCTGACTTAGTCCAGCTACCTGCGCGCTACCCTCGTCCGCCATAAGGCGCCGAGGGTTTTTTGTTGCCCATCAGCTACCCACCGCAGACGAGGAAAGCTTGCGATGACCGACCAGACGACCGCGGCCCCCCCGGGCTCCGGACTGGCAGGCACGGCGCGGAAGGGCCCCAGCCCCACGCCGCGCGACCTAGCAGCACGAGCCGCGTCACGCGATGCGGCGGAATCCCATCCCGGCCCAGCCGGTTCCGGGCCGGCCCAGCCGGGCGCCGCGCCCGGCGAACGGCCACGCTCCGATGGTGGCCAACGTCATGACGCGGGCCACCGTGACGCGGCACCGCGCAGCGAACCCGCTGCCGCCGCCGGTACCCGCATGACGGGTGCCTCGGCCCTGGTCGCGGCGCTGGAGCAGCTGGGCGTGGACGTCGTGTTCGGCATCCCGGGCGGCGCCATCCTGCCGCTGTACGACCCGCTCTTCGACTCGCCCTCGGTCCGGCACATCCTGGTCCGCCACGAACAGGGCGCCGGGCACGCAGCCACCGGATACGCCCAGGTGACCGGGCGCCCGGGCGTGTGCATGGCCACCTCGGGGCCCGGCGCCACCAACCTGGTGACCCCGCTCTCGGACGCCTACATGGACTCGGTGCCAGTGGTCGCCATCACCGGCCAGGTGTCGAGCAACCTGATCGGCACCGACGGGTTCCAGGAAGCTGATATCTCCGGCATCACGCTGCCGGTCACCAAGCACAACTTCCTGGTCACCAAGGCTGAGGACATCGCCCGCACGGTGGCCGAGGCGTTCCACGTGGCCTCCACTGGCCGGCCCGGTCCGGTGCTGGTCGACGTGGCCAAGGATGCGCTCCAGGCCGAGACTGAGTTCCGCTGGCCGCCCGTGTTCGACCTGCCCGGCTATCACCCCGTGACCCGGCCGCATTCCCGGCAGGTCCGCGAGGCCGCCCGGCTGATCGCCGGGGCCAGCCGCCCGGTGCTCTATGTGGGCGGCGGCGTCCTCAAGGCGGGCGCCAGCCAGGAACTGCTCGAGCTGGCCGAGCTGACCGGCATCCCGGTCGTCACCACGCTGATGGCCCGGGGCGGCTTCCCGGGCAGTCACCGCCAGAACCTGGGCATGCCCGGCATGCACGGCACGGTGGCGGCCGTGGGTGCGCTGCAGAAGTCGGACCTGCTCGTCACCCTCGGCGCGCGGTTCGACGACCGGGTCACCGGCAAGCTGGACAGCTTCGCGCCCGGGGCCGCGGTGGTGCACGCCGACATCGACCCCGCGGAGATCTCCAAGAACCGGCGCGCCGATGTGCCCATCGTGGGGGACTGCCGTGAGGTGATCACCGAGCTGATCGCCGCGGTCACC
>DASQRM010000264.1:0-2008 GCA_035642895.1 Streptosporangiaceae bacterium
CGCCATCCGCACCGATGTCAGCCCCGCCGGACTCCTGGGCTGCCCCGCCCTCCTCACAGCTGCCCGCCCCTGTTGAGCGGGTGCCAGGTCCAGGGTCGGCGACATCGCCACCTCCTTCAACTGGAGCCGGCTGGTCGTACTGGGGCACCCGCGATGGCGCTCACCAGCGCCGCAGCAACTACGCAGGACGGGTGTTCAGCCCGCCGCCGACGGCCGCTACCCGCCACAACGAGGGCGCCCGGGCAAGCACGTCATCGTGGGCGCGGCCACGTGGCCCGGCCGCGCTCGATGCTGAACTCGCCGACCGGGCCCGCCGAGCCCGGGCTGCCCGGCAGCTGGCCGGGCCGTTGCTGGCCACACCACCGGGGGCCGGCTGCGCCAGGGCTATCGGGGGAACTGGTCCGCCGCCTCGCCCGGGCCGCTGGCATCCAGACCTGAGACCAGCTCTCGCCTCACAGGCGCCACACGCTGCTGCTGGCCGCCGGACAGCCCACGGGGCCGGGACACTCCGCGTTTGCGCACGTCAACGTCAGCAGCGGGCGGCAGGCCTGTTCCGGAAAGGCCGCCAGCCGGCAGGTGCGGAGGCGATGGGCGCTGGTCAGCCATGGTGATAAGCCGGCGCGGGTTCAGCCATCCCGGGCTGGTACGCCTGGGGATCGCTGGCTGGCTCCTCCGGGGCCTGCGGTCCGGTGGCCTGGGCCAGGCCGGAGAAGAAGTCGCTGGCCTCAGCGACCTCTGCCATCGGGCGGCGGGTCCGCCACCTAGACGGGACGAACAGCGGAATGACCATCGCCAGTCCGGCTGTCCCGAGAATCCCGGTGCGGAGCATGGCCTCAAGACCTGTCCCGTAGACGTGTGACTTCAGGGGGATCAGGTCGATAGCGCGCTGGGTGCTGACCACGTACAGGACGGTCAAGCCGAGTAGTAGCAGGCCGGGCAGCCCGGCGGCGAGCGGTGAGATCCGTGGCGCGGCCACCAGGATCCCGGCCAGCATCCCGGTGCCCGCTACCGCGATGAGCGCGGCCAGCGTGCGATGGTCGGAGACCAGGGAGCTGCTCCCGGCCGGCATCGGGGACAGGGAGCTGCGCAGCAGCTGCAGAGATCCCCAGGTGCCCGCGAGGAACAGGACGACCGCCATGACGATCGCCAGGGCGATCCCGATGAAATGCCGCATGCGCCACCTTCCGCCAGAGTTTCGCGCCCCGCTCCCCCCTCAAGAGCGGCGCCGGGTGTCGTCGCGTTACTCCGGCCGCGGCAGCAGACTGGGCCATCACAGGGATATTTGGGTCTGATCCTGGCAATCTGGCTGCGGGGCGGTGAGCTGGTCTCGATACTCCCACCTGTGATCGGTGACGACTTTCCGGAGGTTGTGGCAGCCGCCCAGGCGGGCGACGAAGCCGCGTTCTCGGTGCTGTGGCGTGACGGTAACCCGGATCTGCTGCGCTACCTGCGGGTGGCCGCGCCTGAAGCGACCGAGGACGTCGCGGCGGAAGTCTGGGTGCAGGTCTGCCGGGGTTTGCCCGGCTTCCAGGGGGACGAGCGGGCCTGGCGATCGTGGTTGTTCACGATCGCCCGCCGGCGTGCCATCGATGAGGGCCGCCGCCGGTCCCGTCACCCGGTGGCCCCGCTCGATGACGTGCCGCACGGCCGGGAACCCCGGGCCGCCGATGCGGAGGCGCTGGCCCTGGAAAACCTGGCCACGGCCGCGGTGCTCGAGGCGGTGCTGGCCCTGCCGCCCCTGCAGGCGGAAGTGATCGTGCTGCGGATGCTGGCCGGCCTGGACAACGAGGCGGTGGGCCGGATAGTGGGCCGGAGCCCGGGCGCGGTCCGGGTTGCCGCCCACCGGGGCCTGCGCCGCCTGGCCCAGACCCTGTCCCCGGCGGGAGTAACGCGATGAACGGCGATGGAGCTTGCGGGGATGACATGCCGACCTTCCCTTCCTCAGCGCACAGCGAGATCCCCCCGGTCGGGGATCCCGCCTACGATGCGATGCTCGCCAGGACCCTTG
>DASQRM010000265.1:0-2520 GCA_035642895.1 Streptosporangiaceae bacterium
GCTGATCTTGCCGTCCTTGGTCCGGTCGAACAGGGCGCCCCAGGCTTCCAGCTCCCAGACCCGGTCCGGCGCCTCCTTGGCGTGCAGTTCGGCCATCCGCCAGTTGTTGAGGAACTTGCCGCCGCGCATGGTGTCGCGGAAGTGGACCTGCCAGTTGTCGTTGGGGTTCACGTTGCCCATGGAGGCGGCGCAGCCGCCCTCGGCCATGACCGTGTGCGCCTTGCCGAACAGTGACTTGGAGATGATCGCGGTCTTCTTGCCCGCCTGGCGCGCCTCGATCGCCGCCCGCAGGCCGGATCCGCCGGCCCCGATCACCACGACGTCGTAGGGGAGCCGTTCGATGTCCGTCATTGCCTTGCCTGCCTCAGTTGAAGATCCGCGGATCGCTGAACACCCCGGCGGCCACCAGGAAGATGTACAGGTCGGTCAGCATCAGCGTGCCAAGCGTGATCCAGGCGAGCTGCATGTGCCGGGTGTTCAGCTTCGAGATCTGGGTCCAGGCCCAGTACCTGGCCGGGTGTTTGGAGAAGTTCTTGAGCCTGCCGCCGGTGATGTGCCGGCAGGAATGGCAGGACAGCGTGTAGGCCCACAGGAAGACCACGTTGACTCCGATGACCAAGGTGCCCAGCCCGAGGCCGAAGTTGCCGTCCGGTCCGCGGAACGCCTGCGTCAGGTCGTAGGTGTTCAGGATCGAGATCAGCAGGGCCATGAAGAAGAAGTAGCGGTGCAGGTTCTGCATGATCAGCGGGAACCGCGTCTCGCCGCTGTAGGTGGCGTGCGGCTCGCGGACCGCGCAGGCGGTGGGCGACTGCCAGAAGGCCCGGTAGTAGGCCCGCCGGTAGTAGTAACAGGTCAGCCGGAACCCGAGTACGAACGGCAGCGACACGAACGCGTACGGAATGATCGGCGGCACGGCCGGGATCCAGGTGCCCAGGCTGGACGAGCCGGGCACGCACTCGCCGTTGACGCAGGGTGAGTAGAACGGGGTCAGGTAGTGGTACTGCGGCACGAAATACCAGTGACCCATGAAGACCCGGACGGTCGCGTACGCGACCCAGATGGTCAGCAGTGTTGCGGTGATGATCGGTGCGCGCCGCCAGTTGTCCTTGCGCAGCGTGCGGTCCGGTATCTGCGCCCGGGTTCTTTCCGGCGCCTGGCTTTCCGGCGCCTGGCTTACCTGCGTCATCGGTGACGTCTCCGCCCTTGAGCTAAGTGGGGTGCTTCCGCGTCTGCCGGCTGCCCCCGCACCCGCCCGCGCCGTGCACTGAAACTTTATTCAAATGCATACCACCACTAGGCCGGGTGGCGTCGCCCGCTGCGTGTGACTCTCGCTACACCGGGTCTTATTGTTCGTCCGGACCGGCCATCCCCAGCGCTTCGCGCAGGAACTCCACCTGCAGCAGCAGCAGGTTCTCGGCCACTTCCTCCTGCGGTGTCATATGCGTCACCCCGGACAGGGGCAACACGATGTGGCCCCGCCCCGCGGCGAGCAGTGCGGAGGACATCCGCAGCGTGTGCGCGACCACCACGTTGTCGTCGGCCAGCCCGTGGATGAACAGCAGCGGGCGGGCCAGCCGGGGCGCGTCGGCCAGCAGCGAGGACTGCGCGTACACCTCCGGCTGATCGTCCGGGTGGCCAAGGTAGCGCTCGGTGTAGCAGGTGTCGTACAGCCGCCAGTCGGTGACCGGGGCGCCCGCCACCGCTGCGTGGAACACATCCGGGCGGCGCAGCACGGCCAGCGCGGACAGGTAACCGCCGAACGACCAGCCGCGGATCGCGACCCGGCTGGTATCCAGGTCAGGGTGGCGGACCGCGGCCGCCTGGAGGGCCTCGACCTGGTCCTCGAGCACCGGCCCGGCCAGGTCGTGCCAGACCTCCCGCTCCCACTCCGGGCCGCGGCCCGGCGTACCACGGCCGTCGGCCACCAGCACCGCGAAGCCCTGCTCGGCGAGCCACTGGGAGGTGAGAAACGCGCCCTGCGCCGAGAGCACCCGCTGCGCGTGCGGGCCGCCGTACGGGTCGAGCAGGACCGGCAGCCGGGCCGTGCCCGGCTGGTGCCAGGACGGGAACAGCACGGCGGTGGTGATCTCCCGGGGCCCCGCCGCGAACAGGTCCGGGTGCGGGACCGGCACGTTCGGCGCCTCGGCCAGCACGGCGATCTGGGCCGCTTCGGTGGCGGCCGGGCCTGTCCCCGCGGCGGCGGGAGCGTCGGTCAGGACCCGGACCTCCGGTCCGGGACCGGCCAGCGTGCGGCTGGTGATCACGGTGGTGCGACCGGCCCGGGTGCCCGCGTGCACGCCTCCGGGCGGGCTGATCTCTTCCAGGCTGCCCGCCTGGTACAGCCACAGCCCGATCGCGGTGGGATCTGCCGCGGAGGCGGTGAACAGCACCGTGTCCCCGTCGGTGCCGAGGACGTCGCGGACCTGCAGGGTGGCCGGGGTGACCGCGGGTGCGGTGCCGTCCTGGTGCTGCTGCGCGGTGCCCAGCAGCAGGCGCCGGGCATGGCCGGCGCCGGCCGTC
>DASQRM010000266.1:0-17843 GCA_035642895.1 Streptosporangiaceae bacterium
GATCAGCGCGGCACGCTCCGCTCCGGTCAGGGTGCCCGCCTCCCCGGTGGTGCCGTTGACCAGCACCGCCGCCATGCCCCGCCCGGCCAGGCCGGCGGCCAGCTTGCCGGTCGAGGCGGCATCGACCTCGCCGCCGGCGTCGAACAGGGTGACCAGCGCGACGCCCACGCCGCGGAACAGGGTGCCCGGGGTGGGGGTGCCCGGGGTGGGGGTGCCCGGGTTCGGTGCCGCCGGTGGGCCGGGCTCGGGTGCCGCCATGCTCGCTGCCGCCATCGTCCGCCTCATTCCGGGCCGTACCGCAGGGTGCTTCCAGGCTACGTGCGCACTCAGCTTCCGACGAGGGGCCCCGGCCGTGGGGACGGCCGTGGGGGTCCGGACGTGGGGGCCAGACGAGGGGCTCCCGGCGTGGGCGGCGACGGTGGGTGGCTGAGGTGCGGTCTACGGTGGGGGCAATGACCAGCGACATCCCCGAAGGCCTGCCGCCCGACGTGGCCGCGACGATCCGCGGGGCGCTGGCGGCCGAGCGGCAGCAGACCCTGGACCGGATCACCGCGGTCAGCCGCGAGTTCGACGGCATCGTGGAGTCATCCGCGGGGGTCGCCACCGATGACGAGCATGATCCCGAGGGCGCCACCATCGCGTTCGAGCGGGCCCAGCTGGCCGCCCTGCTCGACCAAGCCCGGGACCACCTGGCCGAGCTGGACGACGCCCTGGACCGGCTTCGCGAAGGCAGCTACGGCCGGTGCGAGCGCTGCGGCCGGCCGATTGCCGCCGAGCGGCTCGCCGCCCGCCCCGCCGCCCGCACCTGCATCACCTGCGCTGCGGCCAGCTAGTTCGGCCGGATTGCCCCGGCGAAGGTAGCCGTCCTCGTTCCACCCGCGGCGAGCCACGGGTCCAGGTCACTCAGCAAGCCACCAGACGACCGGATGCTCACCGAGGCCCGCTGGGGGATCTGCGGCCAGCACGACCAGGGCCTTGCGGAGTCTCTCCAGGCCCGGCCTGGTGCGCGGGAACCGCGCATGGTGGCAGTACACGATCCCGAGGTGATCCGGAACGAGAGCCGCTGCCGCACTGAAGGTGCTGACGTCCTCGGTGACCACAACCCGCTGCGCCGCCACGGCGGCCTCGAGCACGCGCTGGTCATCGACGCCGCGGAGGCCCGGCCGGTGCGCCGTTAACGCGACGGCCTCAACCCCATCGGCGACCAGGTCCTCGGCCAGCCAGCCCGGATAGTGCTCATCCAGCAGGAACCGGATCTGGGCGCGCTTAGGCATTGTCGAGCGCCCGGCGGCGTTCCCAGGCGGCCAGCGCCTCGTCCTGACTAGCGCGGTGACGGCTGATCAGGTCATCGATCTCATCCGGAAAGTCAGCCCAGTAGGCCAGCGCGTTCTCAACATCAGCAACGGTCAGGCCCAGAGCCTCGGCCACCACTGCGGCCGTTCGCTCCTCCTTGTCATGCTGAAGCCACGCCTCGGCAACAGTCCAGACTTGAGGACCGACCGACAGGGCCGCGCGCCGCTCGCCCGTGACGGTCGCGACAAACACGACCCCAGGGTGAGCCTGCATCCGCAACCACTCACGCACCGCGCTGACCACGACGGTTGACTTCTTCGCGCCGGACTGGCGGGCATAGTCGGCTAGCCCTCTATCAACCGACTCCGGGAAGCGAACATTAGTTGGAGCTACCATGCACTACAGTGTAGCAAATACCGCTCTCTTGGTGCGCGCTTGAAGGTGTGACCTGCTGCTCAGGAGACTTCTGTCTGGCCAGGTCTGTGCAGCGTGCGGTCGGCCAGGCTGACCAGCACCAGGACGGCGCTGACGCCGACCATGATCCACCCGATGATGTGCAGCCCGTGGTCGGACACCCCGCTGTGGAACACGATCCCAGTGATCGCGGACGAGGCGATGGACCCCACGTACCCGAACGTGCGCAGCAGGCCCGAGGCGGTGCCGAGCTGGTCGGCGGGGGCCTGGGTGTACAGGGCGGTCTGGTTGCCGCTGGCCCCGGCGCCCATCGCGATGCCGAAGGCCAGGGTGATGACGATGATCCAGACGATCGACGTGGACGAGCCGAGGAACAGCACCCCGGCCGACCCGGCCAGGCAGGCGATGGCGGCGGCGATCACCGGTCCCTTGACCAGGTTCCGCCGGGAGATAGGGGCGATGATCACGCCTGAGATCGCCGTCATCGGCAGGAGCAGGAGCCCCGTGCCGATGGCGGAGAACCCGCGGCCGGCCTCGAGCCACTGCGTGATGCCGTACAGGACGATGTAGACACACAGCAGCACGAGCGCGAACCGCAGGTAGGTGCGGGTAAGGGCCAGGTTCGACGCCAGCAGCCGCACGTCGAAGAACGGGCTCCGGGCGCGAAGCTCCCAGGCCACCAGCGCGGCCCACGCCGCGACCGTGACGCCGAGCATGATCCAGTCCGGCCTCGGCAGCGAGAACAGGAACATCAGCAGGGCCGTCATGGCGACGGCGAACCCGGCGATGCCGCCCGCGTCGATCCGGGACCCAATGTCGCGGGCCCGCCGGGCCCCCTCGGGCGGTGCGTCCTTCGGGATCCACCGGAGGGTGGCGCTCAGCGCGATGAGGGCGACCGGCACGTTCACGAAGAACACCGCCCGCCATCCCAGCGCGTCGACCAGGACGCCCCCGACCGGGAGGCCGAGCGCGGCCGTCGCGATGCCGGCGATCTGCAGGCCGCCCAGGACACCCCCGGGCGGTGTGCCCATCCCGGACTGCTGCGCCCGTCTGCGGATGAGCAGCATCGCGGTCGGATAGGCGCAGGAGGTGCCCAGGCCGATCAGCGCCCGGCTGGCCAGCAGGGTGAGCAGGTCCCGGGCGAATCCGCCGAGCAGGCCGCCGGCCAGGACCAGGACGATGCCGGCCAGGAACACCCGGCGCGGCCCGAAGACCTCGGCCACCTTGCCCGCGGTCGGCTGGGCGATGGCGCTGGCCAGGTACAGGGCCGTGACCAGCACGGCGGTCTGCCCGATCGAGACGTGCACGCCCGCCGCGATCGGCACCAGCGCGGTCGCGATCAGGGAACTGTTGATCGGGTTCAGGGCCGAGCCGATGAACAGCGGCGTGGTGAACCGCCACGAGAAGGGCTTCGTGCCCGGCTCGCCGTCCGTCACGGCGGCCGGCGACTGAGCCGCCTGGGACTGGGCTGGCTGAGACATGTCCTCCTCTCAGATGAGCTGGGCGAGGCGCTCGATCAGCGGCGCGGCCACCCGCAGCTGATCGATTTCCCCGGGCGTGAATCCGCGGGAGAGCGCGCCCGCCATCAGGTCGGTCAGCGCGTTGCGCCCGGCCCGCAGGGCACGCTCGCCGGCCTGGGTGATCGTGAGGATTGAGCGCCGCCCGTCCTCGGGGTCAGGCGCCCGCGCGATCAGTTCCCGGGCCTCGAGCACCGCAACCGTGGCCCCCACGGCCTGCGGGGTGATCTGCTCCCACCGGGCCAGCGCCGCGGTGGTGCCCGGGCCGTTGCGGTCCAGCCGGGATAGCACGGACATCTCCGGGCCGCTCAGCTCCCCGTCCCGGGCCGTCTCGCGGGCCCGGCGCTTCAGCAGGCCGACGCTGAGCTGCAGCGCCGCGGCGGTCTCGTGGATGTTAGCCTCGCTAACCATATTAGAAGTCTAACCTTGTAAGGCTAACTTTGCAAATCTCGCCTTCCAGTCCAGGCGGCGGCACGGTCCGAGAACGGTCCGGCGAGCGGTCCGGCTGCGTGAGGCCCAGGCTGGCCAGGGAACGCAGCGGCGGCACCTCGGGGATGGCCGGGCCCGCGGCGACGGGTTAGCCTGGCCCGGGACCGGCGGAAAGTGACCCCCGCCGGCGATGAGGCCCAGTACGGGCGTCAGGCGAGGGCCCGCCAGCGGGCCGGGAAAGAGGCGGCTGAGTGCGCTACCGCAGCGACCAGTGGTACGGCGGGAACAGCCGGGACGCCTACATCCACCGGGCCTGGATGCGACGGGGCCTGCCCCGCAGCGCGTTCACCGGGCGGCCGCAGATCGCGATCGCGAACACCGCCTCCGATCTCACCCCGTGCAACAAGCACCTGAACGAGGTGTCGGCCAGCGTCCAGGCCGGCATCTGGGAGGCCGGCGGCATCCCGCTGGACATGCCGGTGATGTCGCTGGGCGAGACCCTGGTCAAGCCCACCGCCATGCTGTGGCGCAACCTGGCCGCGATGGCCGCCGAGGAGATGATCCGGGCCAATCCGGTCGACGGCGTGGTGCTGCTCGGCGGGTGCGACAAGACCATCCCCGCGCTGCTCATGGCGGCCGCCTCGGTGGACCTGCCCGCCCTGGTGGTCCCAGGCGGCCCGATGCTCACCGGCCACTTCCGCGGCGTGCCACTCGGCTGCGGCACAGACGTGTTCCGGCTGTCCGAGGAAGTCCGCGCCGGCACCCTGGCCGAGCAGGACTTCCTGGCCTCGGAATCGGCGATGATCCGCAGCAAGGGGCACTGCAACACGATGGGCACCGCGTCCACCATGGCCTGCATGGCCGAGGCGCTGGGCATGACGCTCCCCGGGGTGGCGGGCACCCCGGCCCCGGACAGCCGGCTCCTGGAGTCCGCACACGCCAGCGGCAAGCTGGCGGTCGAGCTGGTCTCCGCCGGGCGGATCCCGAGCCAGGTCCTGAGCAAAGGCTCGTTCCATAACGCCATCGTGGCGCTGGCCGCGATCGGCGGCTCGACGAACGCCGTGGTGCATCTGCTGGCCATCGCCGGGCGGGCCGGGGTACCCCTGTCCCTGGAGGACTTCGACACGCTCGGCGCCTCGGTGCCGTTGCTGGTGGACCTGGCCCCGGCCGGGCGTTATCTGATGGACGACCTGTACCGGGCGGGCGGCCTGCTCGCGGTGCTCCGTGAGGTGTCGGACCTGCTCGACCCGGACGCGGTCACGGTCAGCGGCCGCCCCCTGGCCGCCCACCTGGGTGAAGCCAGGATCTGGGACGAGACGGTGATCCGGCCGCGGTCCGCCCCGTTGCAGGAGAAGGCCGGGATCGCGGTGCTCCGGGGCAGCCTGGCGCCCGGCGGCGCGGTGATCAAGCCCGCCGCTGCGACCAAAGAACTGCTCGTCCACCGGGGCCCGGCGGTGGTGTTCGACAGCATCGAGGACATGCGGGCGCGACTGGATGACCCGGACCTGGACGTTAATGAAGATTCGGTCCTGGTCCTGCGGGGCTGCGGCCCGCGCGGATATCCGGGCATGCCCGAGGTCGGCAACATGCCGATCCCGGCCAAGCTGCTGGCCCGGGGCGTGCGGGACATGGTGCGGGTCAGCGACGCCCGGATGAGCGGCACCGCGTACGGCACCGTGGTCCTGCACACGGTGCCGGAGGGGGCGGCGGGCGGCCCGCTGTCCCTGGTCCGGGACGGTGACCCGGTCGTGCTGGACGTGCCCGGCCGCCGGCTGGATCTCGACGTGCCGCCGGAGGAACTCGCGCGGCGCGAGCCCGCCCCGGCCATGATCGCGGCACTGCCCGGCCCGAACCGCGGCTGGCAGCGCCTCTATATCGACCACGTCATGCAGGCCGACCGGGGCGCCGACCTGGACTTCCTGGTCGGCTCGAGCGGCCACGAGGTAACCCGCGACTCCCACTAACCGAGCCGCCGGGGCGCCCGCCCGCCCGGCGCCCGCCGGCCGCTTCCGTGATCAGGTGCAATATCTGACGCATGGCGCCCCTTTTTGACCGTGATCATGAAAAGAGGCCGGGGGGCGCGGGGATTACAGGGCGGACGCGGCCCCGACCTCACCTTCCAGGTTGGCCACGGCGCTCTCGAGGGCCCGCGGCCGGACGGCGCCCAGGACCAGCATGTAGATAATGCCCGCGGCGATCAGCGCGATGGTCAGCCAGGGCAGGTAGCTATACGGCGCCGGCTGCCCCGGGCGCAGGTCGCCCCAGATGGGGATGGCCAGCACCAGCACCCCAATGACCGGGGTCACCACCCAGGCCCACACGTTCTTGCGCACCCCGGCCCGGCGGAAGCTGGCCCACTGCACGATGAGCGCGATGTTGGCCATCAGGTACATCAGGACCAGGCCGAGGATACCGTAGGTGCTCAGCAGGCCGACGGCCGTACCGGGGTCGGTGAACGCGGTCGAGATGACCCCGATCGCGATGCTGGGGGCCACGAACGCGATGGCCGCGGCCCACGGGGTGCGGAACCGGGGACTGACCGAGGCCAGCGTCCTGGGCCACAACCCGCCCCGGGCACCGGCGAAGATGACCCGCGCGGTCTGCGTGTTCGCGGCCACGTACGAACTGGTCACGCTGGTCAGGAAGATCCAGGTGATGAGCGGGGCCAGCGGCGAGATGAACTGGGTCGCGGCGGTGTGGAACGGGTTCGGGTCCGCCACCAGCGCGCCGATATGGCCCGGGCCGAACGCGATGATCAGCGCGTACGAGCAGAACACGTACAGGATCCCGCTGATCACCACGGTGCCGATTACCGCCAGCGGCACGTTACGCCGCGGGTTGCGGGTCTCCTCAGCCAGCGGCGCCGCCGCCTCGAACCCGCCGAAGGCCAGCACCGCGAGCGAGAACGCGATGAAGATGTCCTTGGTCCCGGACCCGCCGGGCCAGTGGAACGGCGTGGCGGACAGCCCCTGCGCGCCGCCCTTGGCCAGCACCGTGATGGCCAGGGCCAGCAGCAGCACCACCTCGAACGCGTAGAGCACGACGGTGGTGCGCACGCCGACCTTGAGGCCGATGATCACCGGGAGGACCACCAGGACGCCGTAGGCGATGGTGACGATCTGGGTGATGCCCCAGATGTGCGGATCGCCCAGCACGTTCTGCACGATGTACTGGCCGACGAAAATGTAGATCCCGCCGAACGCGATGATGTAGCCGAGCAGGGTGATCACCCCGACGACGACCGAGGTCCGTATGCCCATGGACCGGGCGATGTAGGTCAGGAAGGACCCGGCGCTCGGGAACACCCCGGAGAACAGGGCCAGGCTGGCCGCCGTGGCGATCAGGCCGACCATGCTGATCAGGAAGACCAGCGGGACCGACGCGCCCGCGAACGCGGCCATCAGCCCGGTGGTGAAGAACAGGTTGAACGCGGGCGCGACCTGGGCCAGGCCGGGCATCAGGACGCCGAGCAGGCCGATCTCGCCGCGCGGCAGAGTGGCGCCCGAGGGCGGCGCGACGGTCGCGGTGCCGGCGTCGCCGAGAGGTCCGGTGTTCATGGACATAAGTCAGCCTTTCCGTGGCGCCGGACGAAGTCGGCAACGGCGTTGTTGAAACTGGCGGGGTGTTCCCAGAGGCAGGCGTGGCCACCCTGGACGGTCTGCCACTCCGCCCCGGCGATGCCCTCGTGCAGTTCCTGGGACAGCGAGACCGGGATGAGGATGTCCTGTTCCCCCGCGAGGACCAGGGTGGGCACGGCGATCCCGGCCAGCCGGCCGGTGGTGTCGTGCTGCTGGATCACGGCCAGCTGGGCGAGGTAGGCCGGGACCGGCTGGTCCATGTACCGCATCGCGGTCTCGAACTCGGCCAGCTCAGCGGGCCTGCTGCTGAAGAAGTCCGTGGTGAACGCCCACAGTGTGACGTCACGCATCACGAACGGGATGCCCAGCACCGGGGCGGCATCGGCCCACATCGCGAACATCCGCGAGCAGAACGGCCCCGGCGCCGCGTAGGTGCAGGCCATGATCACCGACCGGAGGTCCTCCGGGTAGGCCAGCGCGTACTCCTGGACAATCATCCCGCCCATGGACACCCCGAGCAGATGAAAATCGGTGACGCCGAGGTGATCGACCAGCGCCTTGGCGTCGTCGGCCAGCAGCCGGGACGAGTACGGCCCGGCGGGTTTGCTGGTCTTCCCGATGCCCCGGTTGTCGAACATCAGCAGCCGGTACCCGGCCGCGGTCAGTTCCGCTTCCTGGAAGGCCCAGGTTTCCAGGTCGTCGGCGAGCCCGTTGACCAGCACGATCGTCTCGGGCCCGGCTCCGGCGACCCGGTAGTGCACGTCGATTCCGTTGACGGCGGCGAATGGCATTGGCTACTCCTGTGGTGTCCCGGGTGGTGTCCCGGCTCGCAACATCACCCGCGCGTGCAGTTCGCGCAGCATGGATTCGGTCAGCGAGAAGTGCTCGGCGGCCAGCGCGGCCGCCTGGCCGGGGTTCCCGTCGATGACGGCCTGGGCCAGCACCGGGTGCTGGGCCAGGGCCCGGCCGCGCACCTCGGGGCTGTACGGCTCGGCCTCGAAGCCGAAACTGATGTCGTGCCTGATGCTCAGGCTGAGGCTGGTCAGGTGCGGGTTGTGCGTGGCGTCTGCGATGGCCCGGTGCAGCGCGAGATCGGCCATCCGGGACGAGTCACGGTCCGCACCTGCCCGCTCGTAGTCCGCCAGCGCCGCCTTGATCGCCTTCACGTCGGTGTCGGTCCGGCGCACCGCCGCCGTGCGGGCGATCTGCTGCTCGATGACCTGCCGGAAATCCAGCAGCAGCTCCACTTCGTGCCACTCGCCGCCCAGCGTGCGGCGGATCATCTCGTCCGAGTCCGGGCCCCAGCCGTCCGTGACGAACGTGCCACCGGACCGGCCCCGGCGGACCGTGACGTACCCCGCCTCCGCCAGCCGGGCGATCGCCTCGCGGACCGTGGCCCGGCTGACGCTGAGCATCGCGGCCAGCTCACGTTCGGTGGGCAGCCGCTGGCCCGGCACGAACTGGCCGAGTGCGATCGCGGTGACGAACCGCTCGGCGATCCGCTCCCCGGTGGTGCGGACCGTCATCGGGCTGAGCAGCCCCTGTGGTGCATCTGCTGGCGAGGCGGGGCGCGCCGAAGGCGTGTCCCCTCCGAGCCAGCGATCGCGGGGGGTTCCGGGGGGTCGTCCCCCCGGGCTAGCACCGCCGCTCACCGCGGGGTCCCCCCGGCCAGGCCGCCCGCCGCGTAGTACCCGGCGAGGAAGCGGGCCAGGGTCCGGGCCCCGGCCACGATGCTGTCCAGCTCGACCGCCTCGTCGGTGGCGTGGATGTTCCGGGTCCGCGGCCCGTAGGCCAGCGCGGGCACCCCGAACTGGTTCAGGTAGATCCGCGCGTCCGTGGTGCTGCCCAGCACGAACTGCCGGGGCGGCGCACCGTGCGCCGCCTCATGCGCGCGGGCCACGGCGGCCGCCAGCGGGTGTCCCCCGTCGAGCAGGTACCCCTCAGCCCGGAAACCCGTCGCGCGCACCTGGGGCGGGTGCTCCGCGAGCCAGGGGTCGGCCGCGGCCGCCGCGGCCACGGCGTCCGCCACCCGTTTCAGTGCCTCGTCCGGCGTCCACCCGGGCGGGAAGCCGACCCGGACCCCGAGGACGGCCTGCCCGGGCACGCTGGACGGCCAGTCGCCCGCCCGGAACGTCCCGACGTTCACCGCGCATGCGCCGTCAACCCGCGCGAAGGGATCCTCAAGCTGGCGGGCCATTTCTTTCTCCAACGCCCGCAGCCCGCCGGTCACCCGGAACGCGGCATCCACTGGATTCACGGCCCGGTGCGCCGATTCGGCGTGCGCAGGCAGCCCGCGCACGGTGATCTCGGTCCAGAGGATCCCCACGCCGCCGAGTAGCAGGCCCAGGTCGGTGGGCTCGAGCAGCACGGCCGCGTCGGCCAGGACCCCGGCCCGGGCCGCGGCCAGGGTCCCGTTGCCGGTGCACTCCTCCTCGATGACCGAGGCGAAGCTGAGCCGGCCCCGCAGCCAGCCGGACACAGCCGCGTTCAGCGCGCCCAGGGCCAGCGCGGCCAGCGCGAAGCCGCCCTTCATATCGCCGGCACCCCGGCCGACCAGCCAGCCGTCCCGCCGGGCCGGCTGGAACGGCGGCGCGGACCACAGCGGGGCCTCGGCCGGGACCACGTCGATATGCCCGTTGAGGAGCAGCGACGGCCCGGACCCGGCGGCCAGGTGCCCCACCACGTTGCCCCGCCCGGTGTAGGGCTGCTGCGGCACGCCCGCGACCGGGTCCGCCGCGATATCCGCCGGGATGGGCAGCACGGAGGTCTCGAAGCCCAGCCGGTCCAGCTGGTCACGGACGACGCGCTGGGCCGGCATTTCCGCGCCGACCGTGCTCGGCGCGGCAACCAGCCGTTCCAGGAACGCGAAGGCGTCCTCGGCCAGGTCGTCGATCGCCCGGTCGAGGGCGCTCAGCTGGGCGGGATCAGGGGAACTCAGCACCGGCCATCCAAAAGACTAAAGGTTGAGACATTAGACCTTTTAGCCACAGACCCTGTCAATCCCCCACCTAGCCCGAGGGCCCGCCTAGCGCCCCGTCCGCCCAGCGCCCCCCGGCCCGCCCGGCACTCCGCCACCCGGCGCCCCGCCCAGCCCCCCGGCCCGCCCGGCACTCCGCCACCCGGCGCCCCCGCCGGGCCCAGCACCCCCGTGATGAGGTGCAATATCTGACTAATGGCGCCCCATTTTGACCGTGATCATGGTCGCCGGGGCGCGGGCGGGCGCGCCGGCTGCCCCGCGCACCCCGCCCGCCCGGCCATAAGGCACGCTTGGCGGGTGAGCTGCCTGCAGCGGGGAATAGAGCATCAACGACACCACCGGGGGTGACGCTCCACGATGTCCGGAAGCAATGGCAAGCCAGACTGGTTCGAGCCGGAGCTGGCCACGCTGACCCGGGACCGGTTCTCCGACCCCGCCTGGTTTTACGAACGCAAACTCGACGGTGAGCGCTGCCTGGCTTTCCGCGACGGCGGCGAGCTGCGCCTGATGACCCGCAACCGGAAGATAGTCAGCAGCACCTACCCCGAGCTGGTCGAGGCGTTCCTGGCTCAGCAGGCCGACGACTTCGTGCTGGACGGCGAGGTGGTCGCGTTCTCCGACGGGCAGACCCGTTTCGCCCAGCTGCAGCAGCGGATGCAGGTGGCCCGCCCGTCCGCGGATTTGGTGCGCACCGTGCCGGTCCAGTACTACATCTTCGACGTGCTGTGGGCCGACGGCACCGACCTGCGCCCGCAGCCGCTGCGGGAGCGTAAGCAGCGGCTGGCCCAGCTGCTGGACTTCGCCGACCCGCTGCGGTACACGGAGCACCGGATCGGTGACGGCGTCGAGTTCTACTCCGAGGCCTGCCGCCTGGGCTGGGAGGGGCTCATCGCCAAACGGGCCGATGCCCCGTACGTCGCGGGCCGGACCAAGGACTGGCTGAAGTTCAAGTGCGAGAACAACCAGGAGTTCGTGATCGGCGGGTACACCGACCCGCGAGGCAGCCGGATCGGGTTCGGCGCGCTGCTGCTCGGCGTCTACGACAGCGACGGGCAGCTCGTCTACGCGGGCAAGGTGGGGACCGGGTTCAACGAGCAGACCCTGCACCGGCTGTACGACGAGCTGTCCAAGCTGGAGCAGGACCGCAGCCCGTTCGACCGGGGCAGCCCGCGCCAAGCCGGGGTGCACTGGGTCAAGCCCCGGCTGGTCGGCCAGGTCGGCTTCAGCGAGTGGACCACGGCCGGGGAGCTGCGCCACCCCAGGTTCCAGGGACTGCGCCGGGACAAGAGCCCGGCCGACGTGATCCGGGAGGTTCCGCAAAGTGGCTAGCACCACGACCCGCGAGCAGGTCAAGGTCGGGAGGCTGACCGTCGCGCTGACCAACACCGGCAAAGTGCTCTTCCCCGGCGACGGGGTCACCAAGGGCGACCTGATCGGCTACTACCAGGCCACCGCCGACGTGATGCTGCCCTACCTGCGTGACCGCCCGGTCGCCATGGCCCGGTACCCGGACGGCATCACCGGGGAGCGCATCTTCCAGAAGAACGTAGGCCGCCATTTCCCGGACTGGATCCCCCGGGTCGAGGTGGGCAAGCAGGGCGGCAAGCTGAGCCAGGTGGTCTGCGCCAAGGCCGCCGACCTGGTCTACCTGGCCAATCAGGCCTGCATCGAGCTGCACCCGTTCCTGAGCCGGGTCGGGCGTGAGGACGACTCTTCGGACCAGCTGCACCGGCCCGACATGCTGATCTTCGACCTTGACCCGCCCGACGGCGGCCACTTCGAGGCGGTCCGGACCGCTGCGCTGCGGCTGCGCGAGATCCTCGAGGACCTGGGGCTGGCCGCGTTCGTGAAGACCACCGGCAGCAAGGGTCTGCATGTGCAGGTCCCGCTGAACGGCCGGGAGGAATTCGACCCGGTGCGCGAGTTCGCCCGCCAGGTGGCCGAGGTGCTCGCCGCGGCCGAACCGGATCTGGTCACCGTAGAGCAGCGTAAAGAGGCCCGGCACGGCCGCGTGTACGCGGACATTATGCGCAACGCCTACGCCCAGACCGCGGTGGCGGCGTACTCGGTCCGGGCCCGCCCGCACGCCCCGGTCGCCACCCCGGTGAGCTGGGACGAGGTGGCCGACCCGGCGCTCGCCGCGGACAGTTTCACCCTGCGCGCGCTGCCGGACCGGCTGGCCCGGCTGGCCAAGGCCGGCGACCCGTGGGCCGGGATGTCCCGGCACCGCCAGGGGCTGAGCCGCCCGCGGCGCCTCCTGGCCCGCAAGCCGTCGTGACCGGGGCGGGTGCGCGGGCCGGAAAGGCGTTAGGGAAGTAGGGTCTCGGGGTGCGATGCACGCCGGCTGCGGAGCCGAGCCGGCCCGAGCGTTGCGGCCCACGGAAGCGAGGTGTGCTGGTGAACATCGGCGAGTTGCTGGCCGAGGAGTTCGGCCGGATCCAAGGGGTGGTGCTGGGCGCGGTGCGCGGGCTTTCCGAGGACGAGCTGGCGTTCCGGCCCGATAAGCGGTGCAACTCGATCGCGTGGCTGATCTGGCACCTGACCCGGATCCAGGACGACCACGTCGCCGACGTCGCGGGGACGGAGCAGGCCTGGATGGCGGAGGGCTGGGCCGACCGGTTCGGGCTGCCGTTCCCGCAGGCCGAGACCGGGTACGGGCACAGCAGCGCGCAGGTCGCGGCGGTCCGCGCGTCCGCTGACCTGCTGGTCGGATACCACGAGGCCGTGTTCGGGCACACGGTCAAGTACGTGCGGGGTCTGGGCGAGGCGGATCTGGACCGCGTGGTGGACGAGCACTGGGATCCGCCGGTCACGCTAGGCGTCCGGCTGGTCAGCGTGGTGTCCGACGACCTGCAGCACGGCGGTCAGGCCGCCTACGTGCGCGGGCAGCTGCCCGCCCGCTGAGCCTGGCCGCGGCCGGTCAGCCGGCCTGCCGCGGCCAGGTTCAGGCCGGGCCGAACAGGGAGTCGAGCGCGGCGTCGATCGTCGCGGCGAGCGGCCCGATCTTCGGCAGCACCGGCTCGGGCGGGGTCGCGTCCACGGCGTCGCACTCGGCCAGCGCGGTCGGGTCGAGGAACCGGGTCAGCTGGCCGTAGCCGTGCCGGTCGTCGCTGGCCATCCGGTGATGATGCATCCGCAGCGGCGCGTACAGGTACAGCTCATCCCGCGCCCGGGTCACCGCCACGTAGAACAGCCGCCGTTCCTCCTCCAGCCCGGCCCGGCTGGACAGGGCCATGTCGCTGGGCACGGCCCCGTCCACCAGGTGCAGCAGGTGCACCACGGGCCATTCCAGTCCCTTGGCCGAGTGGATCGTGGACAGCACCAGGTAGTCGTCGTCCAGCCGCGGCGGGCCGGCCAGGTCCGACGCGGACACCGGCGGGTCGAGGGCCAGCTCGACCAGCGCGTCGTGCAGCGAAGGGCGGGTCGCGGCCGCGTCGACCAGGCGTTGCAGGTCGGCGATCCGGATCCCGGCGTCGGGGTAGCGCTCGCGGATCGGGGCGTCCAGCGCGGTCAGGATGCCCGTGGCCCGGTCCGCGGTGCGCTCCCGTCCCGCCGCGTCGGCCAGGCAGGCCATGGTGTCGGCCACGGCCGGGCGGGCCCGCGCGGGGAGCACCTCGACCGCATCCTTCCAGTGCTCCCACAGCTGCGGATCGCCCAGGCCCAGCGCCCCGATGAAGCGGCGGGCGTGCACCGGCCCGATCCCTTCGTGCAGCCGGAGCAGCCGGAACCAGGCCAGGTCGTCCGCGGGGTTGGTGACCACCCGGGCGGCGGCCATGAAGTCCTTGACGTGGGCGGCCTCGGTGAACCGGATGCCGCCGTACTTGATGAACGGGATGCGCCGGACCGAGAGCTCGATCTCCAGCACGTCGCTGTGCGAGGCGGCGCGCATCAGAACGGCCTGGTCGCGCAGGTCGGCCCCGGCCTCGCGGGCCTCCAGCACCCGGCCGCAGATCTCCCGGGCCTGGGTCGCCTCGTCGTGACAGCGGACCAGCTGGGGCCGGGCCCCCGTCCCGCGCTCGGCGCGCAGGGCCAGCTCCAGGCCCTCGGACTGGGGCCGGACCGTGTTGGCCAGCCGCAGCACCGCGTCCTTGGACCGGTAGTTGCGGGCCAGCCGGATGACCTCCAGGCCCGGGTAGTCCGCGGCCAGCGCGCGCAGGTGGGCCGGGTCGGCGCCGCGGAAGGCGTAGATGGCCTGCGCGTCGTCACCCACGCAGGTCAGGCCCGCCCCGTCGGGGCGCAGCAGCCGGACGATGTCGGCCTGGATCGTGTTGACGTCCTGGTACTCGTCGACCAGGACGGCGTCGAACATGCCGCGCAGCACCGGGCCCGCGGCCGCGTCGGCCAGCGCGGCCCGCCACAGCAGCAGCAGGTCGTCGAAGTCGACCAGGCCGTGCTGGCGTTTGTGCGCGGTGTAGGCGCGGAACAGGCCGGCCAGCTCGGTCTCGAAGCCGGCCACCCACGGGAACTGGGCCTTGATCACCTCGGGCACCGGGGCGCGGGTGTTCACGCACCGGGTGTAGATGTCCGCGCAGGTGCCGGCCCGGGGGGCCCGCCGCTGGCTGGTGACCAGGCCGTTCTCGGCCCGGAGGGTGTCCATCAGGTTGGTGACGTCGGGCGGGTCGATGACGCTGAACTCCGGCGGCAGCGAGAACGACTCGGCGTGCGCCCGGATGATCTGATGGGCCACCGCGTGGAAGGTGCCGCCGACGACCCGGTCGGCGGCGCTCGCGCCGCGCGGCGTGACCCGGGCCAGCATGTCGTCCGCGGCCCGGCGGGTGAAGGTCAGCAGCAGGATCCGGCTGGCTGGCGTGCCCTGGCTGCGCAGCCAGCCCGCCCGGGCGACCAGGGTCCGGGTCTTGCCGGTGCCCGCCCCGGCCAGGACCAGCAGCGGCCCGGACTGATGCGTGGCCGCCCGGCGCTGGTCGTCGTTGAGCCCGTCAAGGACATCCGCCGGTTCGAACATGAAGACGAATGTAACGGGCGCGGCCGGGCGGGGCGAGGCCCCACACCGGGGGAAATCTGGACGGCCCGATGAGGATCGCCGTGCGGGCGGCGGCGCCGGTGCCGTGGTCGCGCCATCCGGAGCCCGGCGGCCCCCATCCGGGCCTGCGCCCCCGCAGGCCCCGACGTCAGGACCCCGCGGCTCCGCCATCCGGCCACGGTGAGGTCCGGCACAGATAATTCCGTATCCAGGCGCACGCTCTCTGCCACCGGCAATCCATTCAGCATGGGCAAAGTCCGGTCCGGGTCGCGACCCTTCCGCCTAGGCCAGCACGGATGTCACCGGTCGGCACGCAAACTGCGGGGATGCTGAGTAATACTTAAAAAGAATTGCCGGTCATTGCCGGGGGGATTAGGTTCGAAATGGCGCCCGGGGAAGCAGGCCGTGATGGACGGCCCGCGCACCTAGGGTCACCGAGGAGCGGGAATGCCCAGTTCAGCCGTCCCGAACACCGACCTGCCCGACCCTGATCTGCCGGATACCGGGACTGGCTCCGGGCCCGCCGACGACGCCTGGGGAGCCAGTGCCACGCAGCTGCGCTGCGATGGATGCGGGGCCAGTGCCGTGATCGACCAGGGGGAGCACCAGTACGGCGGGCTGGTGCGCAGCTTCCTCGGCCACCATTCGGGGTGCGGCAACGCGGTGCAGATCACCAGGACCCAGCCCGGCGAGACCTGACCCCCCCGGCGGCCACGCACCCCGCCCGTCGCATACTCACCCCGCCCGCCGGCCACACACCCGCCCCGCCGGCCACTCACCGACTGCGCCGCCTACTCCGGGTGGCGAGCGAAGTCCACCGGCGGCAGGTCCTGCACCTCGTGCTTGCTGATGTTGAGCCGGATGGTGTCCCCGACCCGGGACACGGCCTTGATGGGGATGGCGACGTCCTTGCGGCCCCACAGGTGCCCCTCCTGCAGCAGCACATGGGTCACCTGATGATCCACGGGGTCAACGACCAGTCCGTGGATGTGCCCGATGCGGCCGTCCGTGGCCTCGACCGGGTCGCCGCGCCGCACTTCTACTTCACCGAGCGGAACACGGTCGTAGGTGATGGTGGGCGAGAACCCGGCCGCGCCGAGGTCCACGCCGCCCGGCATTCCCGCATCGGGGGTAAGGCCGTAGTACGGCCAGGCGCTCACCTGCTGGGGTCCATAGGCCGCGTACCCGCCGCTGCCGGGCACGAACTGGGTTTCCTCAGCCGGGTCGAGGTGCTCGAAGTCGGCCAGGGTGCAATGCAGCCGCACGTCGCCCGCGGACGCGTCGGCCAGGTCGAGCGGTACCAGCCGGGCGAGTCCCTCGCGGCCCTTCGGCTCGACCACAAGATGCGTGACGGTCTCGGCGACCGGGTCCACCACCACCCGGGTCACCTCGCCGCACACCCCGTCGGTACAGCGGGCTTGCGCCCCGATGGTGAATTGCGTCATTTGTGCCACAATGAGCCTCCGTCATTCCGGACTGGACCCCGACAGCAATGCAGTGCCCGGCCACACGCAGTAAACACCTCCCCGGGCGGAGCCGCTCGGCGTCGGCTCGTTCGCGCGGGATTTCCGATTGCAGATTCCCGGGGATCCGGTCACGCTGCGCGATAACACGGCCATCCGGTCAACCAGTCACCCAGCTGCCGCGTCATGTTAGTGATCAAAATGAGCCAGTCCGCCGCGGACTAGCCCACGATCACGCTAATGTGCTAATCCCCCGCGTCACTCCACCGCGAAGGATGACAATGTTGGGCCGACCCCGGCTACGCAAACCCTTGGTAGCGGCCGCTGCCGCGCTGGCTGTCTCCTTGGGCGGCTTGCTCGTGAGCACGGCCGCGCCCGCGATGGCCGCGTCATGCGACTCAGGAGCCGGCACTACCTGGGCGCTCACCCACCTGGGCAATGCCACCGGCAATTCCGGCAACCAGCAGGCCGTGACCACCGCGAGCAACTGGGGCGGTGACAACGTCTGCCTGTATGTGCCGGGTACGACGAATGGGTACGCGGGTTCTTTCACCGTGCAGAACACGCCCACAGCGGCTTTCAACGGCAACGTGCTCGCATTCCCGGATACCAACATCGGCTGCGAGGGCGGCTATTGCACCTGGCAAAGCGGCCTGCCCGCCCTGGTGTCCAGCGGCGTGGATCCCATCGTCTCCTGGAATTACAACATCTGGAACGCGGCGCCGGACAGCATGTGGGATGCCCTGATCGACAACGAGTTCTCGGCCTCCTGCTCGGGAGCGAACCCGGCGTCGAACGCGAACATCGCGATCTACCTCGACACCTCGAACACGCTGACCAAGCTCGGCCTGGCCAGCGCTAACCCGGTCAGGATCGACGGTCGGCTCTGGTACACGCTGCACGTCCGGGACTTCCAGGGCGGCATCTACGACTACAAGACCGAGTTCGCCGCGGTCCACCCGACGAGCTGGGGAGTCTCCGGCCTGGACGTGGGCGCCTTCTACACCTGGGTCCAGAACAACGACGCCAACTGGGACTACGGCAGCAACTACCTGCCGCCCACGGACTGCCTGCAGAACATCGGCACCGGATTCGAGCTCTGGAACGACGGCTACAACCTGGCCAGCCAGGGCACCTGGATCAACCTGACCACGTCCAACGCGAGCCCGAGTCCGAGCCCCACTCCGAGTG
>DASQRM010000267.1:0-2164 GCA_035642895.1 Streptosporangiaceae bacterium
GCCACCGCCTTGAGGCCGGTTTCCACGGCGGCTCCGATGACGATCAGCCGCTGGGTGCGCGGGCTGAGATCGCTCCACTTGGGTCCGGCCACGACATCCTCCGCATACCTGGCAGGGACTTGCGCAGGCCTGCACTGTACAACGGCCGGGCTTACTGCTCCCGGTCGCGGCGCAGCCGGTCCAGCACCTCGTCCGGGCTTTCCGTGGTGACCCTGATCATCGCGCGGACCGCGTCGGCCAGGGCGACGCGCGGTACATCCAGCTCGATCGCGGCCGAGTGGGCCCACAGGGTGAGCTCCCGGTAGAGTTCCGGGCTGAGGTCGAGCGTGATCCGCACGGGTTTCGACCGGATCGCCGTCTTGCCGGCCGGCCCGGCCCCAGGTTGGGTGCGCCTCGCGGCGGCGGCCGCCATCTGCGCCTTGCGTCGCTCCCGCTCCGTTGTCATGACGGCACCTTCCCGAGGGGAACGCATCGCTCGATGAGGTCGTGGACCACGCCGCGCCACACTTCGCGGCCCATCTCGGGAATCGGCACACCGAAGCTCTGGGCGTACACCTCGCGTCTCGGCACGGCCGTTCGCAGCACGTCATAGCCTAGGCCCGCCAGCACCTCCCGGGCGCTAGAGGTGGAGTGCGCCCGCGCGATGCACCGGTTCAGCAGGATCGCGGCCCGTGCGGGCCGCTCCCGGACCGCTTCGACCTCGCTGATCTCCTCCTGCACCGGCGTGGTGCGGTTGATCTCGATCGGGCTCGGCGCGCAGGGGATCAGGATCTCGTCGACGTAGCGCATCGCCGACCGGGCGATGCCCGCGTGGTCCTCCAGCTGAGGGGCGTCGATGATCACCACGTCGTCCGGGTGGGCGATCTCGGCGACCCGCTGGTGCAGGCTGCGGGACGGCAGGGCCACCATCCGGAACGGGAAGGCCAGCCGGGGCGGGAGCCCCGGGTCCATGGCGGCGAGGTCGGACCATTCGAGGGCGCTGCCGGACGGGTCCGCGTCCACGAGCAGCACGGTCCGCCCGGACTGGGCAAAGATGTGGGCCAGCCAGACGGCGGAGGTGGTTTTGCCCGTGCCCGGCTTGAGGTTGAGCAACGCAACGCTGAGAGCGGGCATAAACGCAGTATTGCAGTGCCTACGGCATTACGGAAGTGCCTCGACCACATGAGGAACTCGGGGACTCACCGCCCAGATCTGCCCACCGGGGTGGGCAGCGGGACTTTCCACAGGGCTACGGATAGTACTCTGCAGTTCGGGCGGGGGACGCCACAAACTTACCCACAGGCTGTGGACGCGTACTCCTGCGCTCACCGCCTGTGCGGCTATCCTGCTGAATCCCCCGTGCTCAACCCCAGAGCCAACCCCCGCGCCGCATCCCCCTGCTGACCGCCCGTCCCGTGCGCTAGACGGGCGTTCCTCAACCGCTTCAGCGTACGCGCCAGGTGGCGTGAGCGGAAGCCGGGATAATGCACCAGCGGGCAGTTACGCCGGCCTGCCGCACCCGGCCTGCCGCGCCGGCCCGCCGTACCCGGCCTGCTACGGGTCCGCCGTTCCTGGGAGGACGCATGTCTGACTCGATCAAGCTCGGTTCGGTCGCGCTCGATGGCCCGGACGCGGGCGTACTGGCCGCCTTCTACGCCGAGATAACCGGCGGGAAGGTCACGTACCTCGACGAGGACTGGGCCACGGTCCAGGGTCCAGGTGGCCGGATCGACTTCCAGACCGCGCCGGGCTACGTCCCGCCGCGCTGGCCCGACCCGGCCTCGTCCATGCAGGCCCATCTGGACTTCGACGTCGAGGATGCGGACGCGGCTGAGGCGCGGGTCCTGGCTGCCGGCGCTACGAAGTTCGATTTCCAGCCGGGCGAGCACTTCCGCGTGTACGCCGACCCGGCCGGGCACCCGTTCTGCCTGTGTACCGGGGATGTCCCGGCGCAGGCCTGATCTTCGTCACGGCCCCCGCTACTCGTTTCTCCACTCGCCACCATGCTGCCGCGCGTACCGGTGCTGCTGGCGCGACGACTCGGCGTAGCGGTCGTACACGTCTTCAGCAGTGTTGTCTGTCTTGTCTGACACCCGGTGGGTCTGCACCTTGACCAGTGATATGAAGCCGTACACCGCAATGATCACTACCACCGCCGCGATCACGTACTCCCACCACATCAGGA
>DASQRM010000268.1:0-17545 GCA_035642895.1 Streptosporangiaceae bacterium
TCGATGCTGGCAGGGTCGATGCCCGGCAGGTCGAAGCGCAGCGTGAGACCGTCCTCGGTGCGGACGGCGTCCATGGGCATGCCCGCGGCCGTGCCCGGGCGGAACGTGGACCACGCGGGGCCGAAGGCCCGCTCGACGATCAGGTCGAAGTCCCTGGTGAAGGGGTCAAAACTGGTCAGCAACATGAAACTCGCCTCCGGTGACACCATGGGCTCATCTCTGAGTCCCAGGTTAATTCATCTCTTTATTACTAGAAACCTCTAATTTAAGATGAATATTCCTTCCTCGACAACTAGGTGCCGAACATGCACCAGAAGCGGTCGCACTCCACGCGGCCCGCTTGACCTGGGAATCACTCTCGCGCCGGATCGTAATCGCTACTATCCGTGATGAGTGATTACTGTACGCATCCGAACGCGTGGCCAGCGGACGGCACACGCAGGGGCAGACCCGGGGGAACGCACGACCATGAACACCATCGATGACGTCGCAGGACTGGTCAGCATCGGCCAGCTGGCCAAGGCGGCGGGCGTGAGCAGCCGGACCATCCGCTACTACGAGGAACTCGGGATCCTGCCCGAACCGCGGCGCACCAGCGGCGGCACCCGCAAGTACCCACGTGAGTACTGCGGCTACATCGAGACCGCCCTGGCCCTCAAGGACCTGGGTTTCCGGCTGGAGGAGGTCAAGCCGCTCGCCCGGCTGGCCCTGGGCCGGACGATCGCCCCCGGGCAGCGGGCCCGGGCGGCACAACTGGTGGAGGACCGGATCCAGGCGCTGGACCGTCAGGTAGCGGTGTTGCGCAAGCTCCGCGAGTGTGTGGATCAGCCGGACGGGACGGTCAGCCTGGATCCGCTCGCCCTGCGCAACGGATCGGTGCCCTGGCCGGCCTTATGCTCGTTACCAGTGGCCGACCCGGCAGCCCCCCGGCCGGCCACCGGAACCCGATTCTCGGAGGCCGGGATGACGACCGGAATTATCCTGCTGGTGTTCATCGCCGCCCTGGTCACGTTCTTCCTGACCCGGGCGCGGCGCCGCCTGGGGATGGGCAACGCGACCGCCCGGACCTGGCTCATCATCATGACCGTGGTGATCCTGGCTGTGCTGGCCCTGTACGCCTACCAGACCCAGGGCAAGTAAGCCTGCCGCCCCACGTTCAGCCCACCGGCTCGTGGCGCAGCGGCATCTCGAACCAGACCGCCTTGCCGTCCCGGGTCGGCCGGGAACCCCACCGGGTAGCCAGCTGATCTACGAGGTAGAGGCCACGGCCGCCCTCGTCGGTCTCACCCGCGCTGCGGATCCGCGGCAGCCGCAGGTCGTGGTCGAACACCTCGACCCACACCGCCTCGCCGCCCTGGCGCAGCCTCAGGGTGAACGTCTTGCCCTCCTCGGCCGCGCCATCGTCGCTGAACGGGACGGGCTCCCACCCGGCGATCAGGCCGGGCGGATGCTGGGCGGCCGTTCCGGCTACTTCCAGGGTCAGCGCCTGGCGGGGCGGACGCGAGGCGGCCGTGTGCAGCACGACGTTGGTGACCACCTCCGACACCAGCAGGCAGGTCAGCTCGACCTGCTCGCCTTCCATCCCCCAGGACCGGAACGTGGCCTCGGCCAGCCGGCGCGCCTCGGAGACCTTGATCGGCTCGGCCGGGAACGTGCAGTCCCAGGAGGCCAGATCCACCGGCGACGTTCGGATCGCGACGATGGCCATGTCGTCGTCGATGTCCCCCGGGACGGCCTCCTGCGCGGCTTGCGCGATGAGCTCGACGTCGCCGTGCGCCACCCGGCGCACCGACTGGTGCAGCATCAGCCGGGCGTCATCCTCGGAATAGGTGCCCATGCCGTCGGGGCGATGCCGCCGGTCGGTGAGCCCGTCGGTGTAGAGCACCAGGCCGGAGCCGGCGGGCAGATAACGCGTCTCCTCGCGGTAGGTCGGCAGCGCGGGCAACCCCTTGCCGCGCACCCCGAGCAGCACGCCCTTGTGCTCCATCTCCAGCTCGCCGACCTCGCCGCCGACGATGAGCAGCGGCGCGTCGTGGCCCGCGTTGGCGAACGACAGCGTGCGGGACCACGCGTCGTAGACCAGGTACGTGCAGCTGACCATGGGCGGATCGGGCGCGCCCGGGTCATCGGCGCGCCCCTTGGCCGGGCTGAGCGTGCGGCACCACTCGTCGAGCTTGCGCAGGATCTCCGCGGGCGGCTTGTCATCCTGGGCGAACGCCCGCAGCGCGGCGCGGAGCTGGCCCATGACCGCGGCCGCCCGGGCCCCGCGGCCCTCGACGTCACCGATGACGATGCCGACCCGGCCCGCGGACAGCGGGATGATGTCGTACCAGTCCCCGCCGACCTGGGTCTGGATGCCCTGGCCGTGGGTCACCAGCGGCTTGGCCGGCACGTACCGGCAGGCCACCTCCAGCCCGTCGAGCTGGGGCAGCTGCTGGGGCAGCAGGCTGGTCTGGAAGGCCAGCGCGGTCCGCCGCTCCTCCTCGAACAGCATTGCGTTGTCGATGGCCACCGCGACCCGGCTGGCCACCGCGCTGAGGAATTCGCGGTCGTCCGCGTCGTAATACTGCTCGTGGCGCTTGGTCAGCCCGGACAGGGCGAGGGAGATCACGCCGAGGAGTTCGCCCCGGGCGATCAGCGGGGCGGCCACGACCGACCGCAGGCCAATGTCCTGGGCGGCGGCCAGGCTGGGCGAGCTGGGTGCCCGCGGCGCTACCTCGTCGAGGTTCTCGACCAGGACGGCCTCCAGGCGGGCCATGGCCTGCTGGGAGAAATGGCCCTCGGGGTACTTGATCGGGTCGCCGACCTGGGCCCAGCTGCCGGGCGGCGGGATCCAGCCACCCACGTTCATCTGCGACTGGCGGATCAGCTTGTCGCCCTGGAACAGGTCGATGATGCAGTGGTCCGCGAACTGCGGGACCAGGATCTCGGCCACGTGCCGCAGGGTGGTGCCGAACTCGAGCGACCCGGCCAGCTGCTCGCCGATGCGCTCGAGCAGCGAGACCCGGTCGCGTTCGCGCCTGCTGCTGCGCCGGCTGGCCTCGCGGGCCAGGATCACGATGCCGTCGATCGACCCGGAGGGGTGGCGCAGCGGCATGGCCTGGGCGCGGACGAACACGCGCGAGCCGTCGGCGCGCAGGACCGCGAACGTGCCGTCCCCGCCGCGGCCGCGGAGCACCTGCTTGGCCAGTTCGGCCGCCTTCCCGGAGTCGGCGCCGGAGAAGGCCAGGGACAGCACCGGACGGCCCAGCAGCTTGCCCTTCTTCGGGAACCCGAACAGTGCGGCCGCGAAGGGGTTGGCGTAGAGCAGGTTGCCCTGGCGGTCGGTGACGACCACGGCCGCAGAGATCTGGGCCAGAATGGTCTGGGCCGGGAGGTAGGCGTCGTACCCAGCGGCCGTTGCCGACTCAGTCACCGGGGTCATCCTCAGCGCCTGGAGACAAAGACATGGGCGGCCACCAGGCGGGGCAACTCCGCCGTGACACTGCCGACCCTGTCCTCACTGGTCACCCGCACACCCTCGTCACTCGCCGCGAGCGTAACCTCGCGTCCGGGTTGTATCCCGATCCGCTTGAGTTTAAGCATCAGGGAAGGGTCACTTTGGACTTGTTCGCTGATCCTAAGAACTGTTACCAGGCCGGCGATCTTCGTGGCGACGGCGGTCATCGACTCGGCCCGCTCCTCGCCTGCGGCGACCGCCCGCTTCCGCGCGTCCGGCGGGATGCCGAGTTCCTCTAGCCCGGGGATGATGTTCCCGTGCGGGCAGGACACCGGATAGTCGAGCAGCTCCACCAGCCTGCGCTCGACGTTTTCCGAGATCACGTGCTCCCACCGGCACGCCTCGACGTGTACTTCCTCCCAGGGCAGCCCGATCACCCCGACCAGCAGGCACTCGGCCAGGCGGTGCTTGCGCATGACGCGCATGGCCAGGGTCGCGCCCGCCGGAGTCAGGGCGAGCACCCGGTCGCCCTCCACGTTCACCAGCCCGTCCCGCTCCATCCGGGCCACGGTCTGGCTGACCGTCGGTCCGCTCTGCGACAGCCGCTCGGCGATACGTGCCCGCAGCGGGACGATGCCCTCCTCTTCCAATTCGAAGATCGTGCGGAGGTACATCTCGGTGGTGTCGATGAGCCCATGCACCGTCTCCAGGCCTCCCTCCTCACCTGATGCTATGCCGGCTGAGCGCAATCGCGGCCCGGCAAATGGGTGAAGGCCCGGCGCCGCCCCGTAATCAGGCTGGGGAGGGGATTTACGGCGCCAGGCGTTCGAGCACCCAGTCCTGGCCGTCGCGGCGGTAGCGGAGCCGGTCGTGCAGGCGGCTTGGCCGCCCCGCCCAGAACTCCATGACCTCCGGCAGCACACGGTAGCCGCCCCAGAACTCCGGCATCGGCACGGCCGTCCCTTCGGGCCAGCGCGCTTCCAGCTCGGCGTACCGCGCCTCCAGTTCCGCCCGGGACGCCAGCACGGACGACTGCCGGCTGGCCCACGCGCCGAGTTGCGACCCGCGCGGGCGGGAGTGGAAGTAGGGCTCACTGTCGCTGGTGGACAGGGCCTGCACCGGACCCTCGATGATCACTTGCCGCTGGATCGGGTGCCAGGGGAACACCAGGCACGCGTACGGCCGCTCCGCCAGCGCGCGCCCCTTAGCTGACCTGCGATTGGTATAGAAAACGAAACCCGCCGCCCCGTAGTCCTTCAGCAGTACGGTACGGGCCCGGGGGTGGCCGGCCGGGGAGACGGTGGCCAGCACCATGGCGGTGGGCTCGGGCAGGCCCGCGGCGACGACATCGTCCATCCACCGGGCAAACAGCGTCACGGGGTCGGCCGGGGCCGCAGCCTCATCCAGCGGAGGACCGGCCTGGGGATGACGGGAGGGTTCCACGGGAAAGATCCTCACACATCCCCTGGCCTGCTGACGCACCCGTCTAGCATGCCCAGCGTCACGGTCAGGGGATCTATCGGATTATTGTGCCTGCAGGGTTGAATTAACCCTGCTGACACGAACGGCAGCCACCGGGCGGTACCACCTCCCGGGACGCGCTCCACGCAGCTCACGAGGACAAGCAGCTCACAAGGACCACGGAGGACCAGCACATGTCCGATTTCGTGCCTGGGCTCGAAGGCGTCGTCGCCTTCGAGACAACGATCGCCGAGCCGGACCGGGAGGGCGGGGCGCTCCGCTACCGGGGCGTGGACATCGAGGAACTCGTGGGCCACGTGTCGTTCGGGCATGTGTGGGGGCTCCTGGTGGACAACAAGTTCGCCCCGGGCCTGCCCCCGGCCGAGCCTTACCCGATCCCGGTGCACTCCGGCGACATCCGGGTGGACGTGCAGAGCGCGCTCGCCATGCTGGCCCCGGCCTGGGGCATGCGCCAGCTCCTGGACATCGACGACGAGCAGGCGCGCGACGATCTGGCCCGGGCCTCGGTCATGGCGCTGTCCTTCGTGGCCCAGTCCGCCCGCGGCCCCGGGCTGCCCCCCGTCCCGCAGGAGCGGGTGGACGAGGGCCGCAACATCGTCGAGCGGTTCATGATCCGGTGGCGGGGTGAGCCCGACCCGCGGCACGTCAAGGCGGTCGACGCGTACTGGACCTCCGCGGCGGAGCACGGCATGAACGCGTCGACGTTCACCGCCCGGGTGATCGCCTCGACCGGCGCGGACGTCGCCGCCGCCCTGTCCGGCGCGGTCGGCGCGATGTCCGGGCCGCTCCACGGCGGTGCGCCCGCGCGGGTGCTGTCCATGATCGAGGAAGTCGAGCGGACCGGCGACGCGGTCAAGTTCGTCAAGGCCTCCCTGGACCGCGGGGACCGGCTGATGGGCTTCGGGCACCGGGTGTACCGCGCCGAGGATCCCCGCGCGCGGGTGCTGCGCCGGACCGCCAAGGAACTCGGGGCGCCGCGGGCCGAGGTGGCCGAGGCCCTGGAGGAGGCGGCCCTGGCCGAACTGCACGCGCGGCGGCCGGACCGGGTGCTGGCCACGAACGTGGAGTTCTGGGCGGCCATCGTGCTGGACTTCGCGGAGGTCCCGCCGCACATGTTCACGTCCATGTTCACCTGTGCGCGGACCGCGGGCTGGGCGGCGCACATCCTGGAGCAGAAGCAGACCGGGCGGCTGGTCCGGCCGAGTGCCCGCTACGTGGGCCCGCCGTCCCGCCCGGTCACTGACGTCCCCGGCGCGGACCAGGTGCTCGGCGAGGTCTGAAGATCCTTTGGGGGCGGGCCGCAGCCAGCCAGCCCGCTCCCCGGGCCTGGATAGGCTGAATGCGTGACCGACATCGCCATTCCTGCGGGCCTGAGGCCGGCCGACGGACGTTTCGGCTGCGGGCCCTCCAAGATCCGTCCCGAGCAGCTCACCGCGCTGGCCGCGTCAGGTGCCCAGTACCTGGGCACCTCGCACCGCCAGGCCCCGGTCCGCTCGCTGGTCCGGCGGGCCCGCGACGGCCTGGCGGAGCTGTTCGCGGTGCCGGACGGGTACCAGGTCGTCCTCGGTAACGGCGGCACCACCGCGTTCTGGGAGATCGCCGCGTTCGGGCTGATCCAGCAGAAGTCGCAGCATCTGGCGTTCGGCGAGTTCTCCGCCAAGTTCAGCAAGGTGGTCCAGGCGGCCCCGTGGCTGGATGACCCGACCGTGATCGCCTCGCCGCCCGGCGGCCACCCGGTCCCGCGCGGTGAGACCGGCGTGGACACGTACGCGCTGACCCACAACGAGACCTCGACCGGGGTGGCCATGCCGGTCCGGCGGGTCCGGGAGACCGACCCCGGCGCGCTGGTGATCGTGGACGCGACCAGCGGCGCGGGTGGTCTTCCCGTGCAGGTCGGTGAGTGTGACGTGTACTACTTCGCGCCGCAGAAGTGCTTCGGTTCCGATGGCGGGCTGTGGCTCGCGCTGATGTCACCGGCCGCCCTGGACCGGGCCGCCGGGATCGCGGCGAGCGGCCGCTACATCCCCGAGTTCTTCTCGCTGCCGGTGGCCATCGACAACTCCGCCAAGCAGCAGACGTACAACACCCCGTCGGTGGCGACCCTGCTGCTGCTGGCCGGCCAGGTGGAGTGGATGCTCGGCCAGGGCGGCCTGGACTGGGCGGTGGCGCGGACCGCCGACTCCTCCTCGCGGCTGTACAACTGGGCCGAGAAGTCGCCCTACGCGACCCCATTCGTCTCCGATCCGGCGCAGCGGTCCCAGGTCGTGGGCACCATCGACTTCACCGAGAGCGTGGACGCTGCCGCCGTGGCGGCGGCGCTGCGGGCGAACGGGATCGTGGACACCGAGCCGTACCGCAAGCTCGGCCGCAACCAGCTGCGGATCGGCATGTTTCCCGCGGTGGATCCCGCCGACGTGGAGGCGCTGACCGCCTGCATCGACTACGTCATCGAGCGGCTCTAGACCCCGGGGTTTGCGGCCGGGAACGGCGCCGCGTCAGCGCACGGCCGCGCCGATCAGCGCGCCTGCGATCAGGATCGCGAGCACCATCGGGAGCAGCCACCGGGTCGTGCGGTTCACATCAGGCAGCCTATGCCCCGGGATCTACGCCCCTGGCCCTACGCCCCAGGCACCTAGGTCCCGGGCACGGGCGACCCGGCCAGCGCCCAGCAGCCCAGGGTCTCGTAGCGCGGCCGGTCGTGCGGGCGGCCGCCGGGCAGGTGGCTGCGGATCAGGTAGATCTCCCCCGCGGTCCACGGGGTGCCGGTGTACCCGGAGAGCCGGTCCACCAGCGGCTGCACGTCCACCGGCTCGCGGCACCGGGCCAGGGTCAGATGCGGCCGGAAGCGCCGGCCCTCCTCGGCCGGAGGTGCGCCCGCCCGGCGCGCTCCCGCGGCCACCGAGCCGGCCAGGGCGGCGAGAGCGCGCGGCTCGCCCTGCACTCCGGTCCACAGCACGCGGGCCCGGGCGGCAGCCGGGAAGGCCCCCGCCCCGCCCAGGGACAGCGGGAGCCGGGGACGGCGGGCTGCGGCGCGCTCCAGCCGCGGCACCAGCCTGGCACAGACCGGCTCGGTCACCTCGCCCAGGAACGCCAGCGTGAGATGCCATGCATCGCGGCCGGTCCAGCGCAGGCCAGGCCACGACTGGCGCAGCGGCGCCACCGCGTCGTCCAGCTCGTCGGCCGCGTGCACCGGCACGGCGACCGCGACGAACAGCCTCATAGCCCATTCGTAGCACCAGCCCCCCGGGACCGGCCCGTGCGCAGGGTAAGAACGCGCACCGGGCTAAGAAACGGGCTCAGCTGAGAAACGGCTCAGGCCACCATGCGGGCCAGCGCGTCCGGGCGCAGGTAGTCCCGGGCGGCGACCCCGCGCCGCCGGGCCAGCAGCAGGCCGATGACCGCCGCGGCCACCGCCGAGATGACCCCGCCGGCCAGCAGGCTCATCCGCGGGCCGAACTGCTCCCCCACCCAGCCGACCAGGGCCGACCCGAGCGGCGCTCCGCCCAGGAACACCAGCATGTACAGCCCCATCACCCGGCCGCGCATGTCCGGCGCCGAGCTCATCTGGACCGTGGAGTTAGCCGCCGTGTTGAGCGTCAGCAAGATCAGGCCGGTCGGCACCAGCATGGCGAGGAACAGCCAGAACGAGGGCATCAGCGCGGTCAGGACTTCCAGCACGCCGAAACCGAACGCGGCGGCCACCAGCAATCGCAGGCCCGGCTGGCTGCGCCGGGCCGCGAGCAGGGCCCCGGCCAGCGCGCCCACCGCGAACACGGCCGACGCCACGCCGAAGGCCGTGGCCCCGGTGTGGAACACCTGCCGGGACATCAGGGCGTTAGTGACCTGGAAGTTCATCCCGAAGGTCGCCACGAAGAAGATGAGGATCATGGGCATGAGCAGCTGCGGCCGGGACCAGACGTAGGCGAAAGCCTCGCGGAGCTGGCCCGGCTGCCGGGGCACCGGCTCGGCCGGATGCAACTCGCCGGGCCGCATCAGCTTGAGCCCGGTCAGCACCGCACCGTAGGAGGCCGCGTTGACGAAGAAGGCGGCCGGCGTGCCCACCGCACCGATCACCAGCCCGGCGGCGGCCGGCCCGGCGATGCGGGCCAGGTTGAAGATCGCGCTGTTCAGGGCGATGGCGTTGGGCATGTCGGTCTGGCCGACCATCTCGGTGACGAACGCCTGGCGGGTGGGGTTGTCCACCAGCGTGGCCAGGCCGAGCCCGAAGGCCAGCGCGAAGACCTGCCAGATGCGCACCGCCCCGGTCACCGCGAGGACGCCCAGGATGAGGGCGAGCAGCCCCATGGCGGTCTGGGTCAGCATCAGGATGCGGCGCTTGGGGTAGCGGTCCGCGACCGCCCCGCCCCACGGGCTGGCCAGCATGGGCAGGAACTGCAGCCCGGTTGCGATGCCCAGCGCGGTACCGCTGCCGTGGGTCAACTCGAGAACCAGCCAGTCCTGGGCCACCCGCTGCATCCAGGTGCCGCTGTTGGAGACCACCTGGCCGATAGCGAAGAGCCGGTAGTTCCGGGTCCCGAAGGAACGGAAAGTCGCCACGCTGGACCGCCCGGCCCGGGCATCAGGGGTCAGGACTGGCTGAGCTTCTCCAGAATCGGCGCGGCCGCCCGCAGCGTCGCCCGCTCCTGCGGAGTCAGCTCGTTCAGCCGCCTGGCCAGCCAGGCGTCGCGGCGACGGCGAGCCTTCGCTACCAGGACCCGGCCCGCCGGGGTTACCGTCAGTACCACCTGCCGCCGGTCGGAGGCATGTGCTGCTCGCGTGACGAGTTGCCACTCCTCCAGCGCGGCGATGACGCGTGTCATCGACGGTGGCTGCACCCGCTCGTGCCCGGCCAGCTCGCCCGGGCTCATCGCGCCGTGCTTCTCCAGCGTCGCCAGGGCTGCGAACTGGGTGTCCGAGAGCACCGGCTCCGACTGGCCCGGCACGGTCCGCTCGACCCGCAGCCTGCGGGCCAGCCGGCTCACGGAGATCCGGAGCGTTGTCGCCAGGCCCGCGTCGGCCGTAGTCCCCGAGGATGTCATTGTCTTTAGCCTGAGTCATTACTTTTGCTAACGATATGCGGGCCGGCAGCATTCCGTCAAACCGTTAGCAAGGCGTACGGGTGGCACCCCCAACGGGGCGTGGCTCCAGTACACCATGGCCAGCCCGTTAGCCTGGGTCAGGTGAGCAGGAAACTTCGGCCCGCGCCGCCCCCGCTCGAGGCCAATGACCAGCTCGTGACCGCAGTCATCACCGCCGCGTGGGCAATCGGGCTGGTCAGCCTCCTGGTGCTGCGCGACCACCTGTCCCCGGCCGATCGCTGGTGGATCTGGACCTGCGCGGTGGGGCTGTGCCTGGGCCTGTTCGGCCTGTGGTACGTGCCGCGGCTGAAGCGTGCCCGGGCCCGGCAGGCGCAGCGGCGGGCCCAGACCCGGCCTGACTAATTGTGGTCGAGCTAGTTGTGCTCGAGGGGCTCGAAGACTGTCTCCTCGACCGAGACGCCGGGCATGTCCACCAGGTCATAACCGAGTTCGTCGATGACCGGCAGGGGCTGGTCCGCGGTCGCCGCGGTTACCCCTTCGGAATGCGCGCCGCAGCCATGATCCACGGAGACGACCCGGCCGTCGTCGGGCGCGTACTCGTTCGCGCAGACCCCGAACACGCGGCCTAGCGGGCCGCCCAGCCGCACGAAGAACCCGCACCCTGAGCACAGTCCTGGGGCCGCGTTCGCCAGCGGGGACTTCGGGCCGTGCTCACTGGTGTACCAGCGCAGCGCGGTGTCGTCGCGGCCGATGGCCGAGAGCACCCGGGCGCGGGGCGGCCGGTCCCCCAGGACGTCCTGGCGCCCGACGTCCGCTCCGGCGGTGTCGGCGCCCGTGATGCTGCCCCGTTCCTCCGCACTCGTTTCACGGCTGGTTTCGGTGGCGCTGCCCCGTTGCTCCGCACTCGTGTCACGGCTGGTTGCCGCGGCACTGGCTCCCGTGGTGACCACCACAGCCGCGACGGTCTCGGCGCCGTCCAGGTCTTCCGGTGCGACGTCGTACTCGTCGTCCAGGCCTTCAGCCAGCGGCTCGGCGGACGGGACCGGAACCAGGTCTTCCGGTTCTGTCCCGGGCATGGCCCAGGTCGTCTCGCCCCAGTCGGAGACACCGTCGTCCCCCTCCAGCGAGGCGGCCGGTACCAGCCGGGCGTCATCCGGCGGTGCCGGGAGGAGGTCTCCGACGCCCAGATCGCCGGGCAGCACTCGTTCCTTCCAGGGCACCCAGTCCGGCGCGAGGATCGCCTCCGGTCCCGGGACCAGAAGGGTCTCGTCGATGGTCACGTTCTTGGCCCGGGAGGCCCGGGCCACGGTGACAGCCCAGCACCAGCCACGGTAGGCGGGATCCAGACAGCTGAACCGATGCGTCACCACCCGGTCACCGTCAGCTGTCACGCCGAGGTGTTCCCCCACCCCGACGGGGCCAGCCATCTCCTCGGCGGCGCCGCGCGCCAGGTCGACCGCCTGCGCGCAGGCTTCGTCCGGTTCTTTGCTCCGTGCACGCCCTGGGCTCACGCTGAGCAATTGTCCCCCATCCGGGCACCCACTGTGCGACATAAAACTGTTCGGCCGGCCTAAGTCGGCCCGTGCGGGGCCGTTGACCCCTGAGAACGCAGAATACTGGGACCATGGGACTGTCCGGTGCGCGGCCGCAAGCGAGGCGAGCGGCGGGCAGTCTCGCGTCCGGGCTGCGCTCGACCGGGCGGGCCGGCGCCTCCTCGGCCCGGGGCACGGGCCGGGTCATCCGCCGGCTGACCCAGGCTTCCGGGGGCGGGCGGACCGGCCTGGACCGGGTCATCGAACTGACCGCGGCGGGCGCGGCGGCCGACGCGTTCGTGGCGGTCGCGCTGGCCGGGACGTTGTTCTTCAGCACGTCGGTGGACCAGGCCCGGGGCCGGATCGCGCTGACCCTGCTCATCACGATGGCGCCGTTCGCGGTGCTGGCCCCGTTCATCGGGCCGATGCTGGACCGGGTCCGGGACGGGCGCCGCTACATCATGGTCGGCACCCTCCTGGCCCGGGGCCTGCTCTGCTGGGGAATGGCGGGCGCGGTCCAGCACAGCGACACCGTGACCCTGCTGCCAGCCGCGTTCGGCGTGCTGGTCCTGCAGAAGGCCTACGGGGTGACCCGCAGCGCGGTCACCCCCCGGGTGCTCCCGGCCAGCATCACGCTGGTGTCGGCCAACGCCCGGATCTCGCTCGCGGCTCTGGTCGCGTCCACCCTCGGGGTCGGTGCCGCGGCCGCGGTCTCCTTCCTGGCCGGCGGCGGCACTGCCGGGGCAACCTGGGTGCTGCGCGTCGGCACCCTGGCCTATCTGGGTGCCATCGCGCTGGGCATCAGGCTGCCCACCCGGGTGGACCAGCAGGACCCGCAGGCCGCTACGCCCGCGGCTGGGGACGTGCCCGCCGGGGACGGACCCGGCCCAGCCAGCCCGGGGCCAGCCGCCGGTGCCGCACCGGGGGCCACCATCCCGCAGGCGAGCACTCCGCGAGCCGGGGCCCGGGGGGCGGCCGGGCCCACTCCGGCTGGGACGGGCCGCCCGGCCGCCGGACCGCCACCGGCCGCAGCACCGCCACCCGCCGCAGCACCCCCGCGGCGCGCCCGGTGGGCCGCCACCCTGCGCAGCGTGGGCCCGGTCGTGGGTGAGGCGATGCGCGGCAACGCGGCGCTCCGGGCCTTCTCCGGCTACATGATCTTCTTTCTCGCGTTCCTGCTCCGGACCGTGCACTTTCCCGGGACCAGCGACAAGCTCGCGCTGGGCGCGATGATCGCCGCCGCCGGGGCGGGCGGGTTCATCGGGACCGGGCTCGGGGCACTGCTGAAGGCCCGCGCCCCGCACCTGATCCTCTTCGTGCTGCTCTGCATGTCCACGGTGGTCACCGCCGTCTGCGCGGTGTTCTTCGGCCTGTGGGCGGCGCTCGCCGTGGCCCTGGTTGCGGCGTTCGGCCAGGTGCTCGCCAAGCTCGCCCTCGACTCGATCGTGCAGCGCGAGGTCCCCGAAGAAGTCCGCTCCTCGACCCTGGCCGCGTCGGAGACCATCCACCAGCTGGCCTGGGTGGCCGGCGGCCTGGCCGGGCTGGCCATGTCCATCACGAACAGCGGGGTGGCCGGACTGGCCGTGGCCGCCGCCGGGCTGGCCGTCACCGCAGCCCTGCTGGTGGCCAGCAGGCGCCGCCGGATCCTCGCCGCCCGCACCGCCCGTCACTCCCCATGATCACGGTCAAAAAGGGGCGTTATGTGTCAGTTTTTGACCGTGATCATGGGACCCGTCACGCGATCGAGCGGAGGGCCTCAGCTGGGGGCAGGCGGGCGGCCCGCACGGCCGGGTAGACCCCGGCCACCACGCCCACGGCGATCGCCACCCCGAGGCCGCCGACGGCCGCCTCGGGCGGGACCACCACGGCCTGCCCGGTGCTGACCGCGTACCCGACGGTGGCCGCGGTCCCCAGGAGCACGCCCCCGAGCCCGCCCAGCGCGGACAGCAGCGCCGACTCGGTCAGGAACTGCACGGCCACCTGCCGCCGCGTCGCCCCGAGCGCGCGGCGCAGGCCGATCTCGGCCCGCCGTTCCAGCACGGAGATCACCATGATGTTGGCGATGCCGATCCCGCCGACTCCCACCGCAACGCCGCCGAGGGCGAGGAACAAGCCGGTGAGCGCCGACCGCGCCTGGGCCCGCGCGGCCAGCACCTGGGACGGCTGGCTGACCTGGACTCCCTCGGGCAGGGCCGGGTTCGCGGTAAAGGGAAGCACCGAGGCCACCGCCTGGACCTGGTCCGGCTGGGCACGCAGGTAGATCTCGGTGGCGTGGCCGCCCAGGCCGAGCTGGGCGTCCGCCACCGGGAAACCGACCAGGGCAGCCTCGTCGATCTCCGGGGCGAGCGGGACCGGACGCAGGATGCCGACCACCGAGAAGTACTGGCTGCCCAGGTCCACCAGGGTGCCGGGCGGCACCCGGGTGATGCCCAGTGTCCGGGCGGCGACCGCACCGAGCACGACCGCGGGGTAGTGGATGGTGGCCGGGTTCAGGAAGGTGCCGCGGGCGACCGTCCCGCCCAGGGTGTGCAGCAGGCTGGTCTGCGTGGCCAGTACCGAGATGCCGCCGCTGTCCACGGCGGGGACCGCGGCGGTCCGCCGGACCAGCACGCCGGGCACGTACCCCACCGCGGAGACGGTCTGGACCGGTGGGACCCTGGCGATCATGCCGGGTGCGGCAGCGGGCAGCGGCGCCGGCGCCCCGGTGACGTCCTGCCCGGCGGACACGGTGAGCAGGTTGCCTTCCGCACCCAGCTCGCTGAGCAGGGCGGCCCGGGACGAGGCGGACACGCCGAGCACCGCCACCGCGGCACCGATGCCGATCGCGATCCCGAGCGCGGACAGTGCGGCCCGCCAGGAGCGCGACCGCAGTGACCCGGCCCCGGTGCGGAGCGCGTCGGCCGGACGGAGCCGGGACCGGGGCACGGCCGTGTCCACCGCGGCGCCCGCTGCGGCGCCCGCTGCGGCGGGAGTCACGGGGCGGTCCACGGCGCGGGTCACGGCTGCTCCCGGACGATCCGGCCGTCGCGCATCTGCACCCGGCGCTGCATGGCAGCGGCGATCCCCGCGTCATGGGTGATCACCACCACGGCCGTGCCATCCCGGGCCAGCGCGGTGAGCAGCGCGATGATCCCGGCACCGGTCGCGGAGTCCAGGTTGCCGGTGGGCTCGTCGGCCAGCACCACGGCGGCGTCGCCGACCACGGCCCGGGCGATGGCCACCCGCTGCCGCTCGCCCCCGGACAGCTCACCGGGCCGGTGCCGGAGCCGGTGCCCGAGGCCGACCCGCTCCAGGGCCTCCTGGGCGGCCAGCCGCCGCTCGCGGGCGCCGCCGCCCCGGTAGAGCAGCCCCAGGGCTACGTTGCCCACCGCGTCCAGATGATCTAGGAGGAAGAACTGCTGGAAGACGAAGCCGAGGCGGTGCCCCCGCAGCGCGGACAGTTCCGCGTCTGACAGGCCGGACACGTCCTGGCCGCCCACCCGGGTCACTCCGGTACTGGGTCTTTCCAGCGTGCCCAGGATGTGCAGCAAGGTGGACTTGCCCGAACCGGACGGCCCGAGCACGGCCAGCCGGTCCCCCGGGCTGATCCGCAGGTCCACCCCGGCCAGGGCGGTCACCGGCGGGGACCCCGGGTAGGTCTTCGTCACGCCGGCCAGTTCCAGCACGGGCTGGCCAGGAGCGAGCTGGCCCACCTCGCCCTGGCCCACCTCGCCCTGGCCCATTTTGGGCGGGCCTCCCGCGGGCCGGCCCATCTTCAGGCGGCCGGTCATGGCGCGGGCACCTCGACCCTCAGCCCAGCCCGCAACCCGGGCCCGCTCACCTGGACCAGGCTGCTGCTGAACAGCCCGGTGTGCACCCCGGTCAGGTGCGCGGTGCCGCCGGTGACCACCTGCACGGCGTAGCCCCCGCCGGCCAGCGCGACCAGGGCGCTGATCGGGACCGCGAGCACGCCGCTGGCCCGGGCGCTGACGATGTTCACCGTGACCGGGGCCTGGTCCAGTCCGCGCGCGGCCCGCGGGTGCGCGAGCCGGACGGTGACCTCCACCGTGTCACCGCTGCCGCCGGGTCCTGACCCACCGGACCCTGACTCCCTGGCCCCGGGGCCGACGACCCCGTCCGGCCCCGGCGAAGGCTGCCCCCCGCCTCCGGACGCCCCGGCGATCGCTACCCGCGAGATGGCGGTGATGACGCCGGGCACGGTCCGGGTGCCGTCCGGCAGCGTGACGCTGACCTGGTCGCCCCGGCGGACCAGGTACTCCTGGCTGACCGGCAGTGCCGCGCTGACCACCGGCCGGGCCGACGTGCCGGCCAGCACGGCCGCCCCGGGCTGCGCCGCGGCGCCCAGCGTGACGTCCAGCGAGGCCACCCGCAGCGGGCCGGGTGCGTAGGCGACCTGCCCGGCCGGGACCACGCCGGTCACGGTCACGCCCAGCGCGGCCTGCCACCGCTGTACCGCGAAGGAGGTCGCGGCCGTGAACGTGTCGCTCACGGTCAGCGTGGCGGGGGCTGCGAACCCGAGCGCGACCAGGTTGGCGTCAAGCTGCGCCACGTCCGGCCCGGGCGTGACCCCCAGGAACAGGTCCCGCCATTCTGGCCGGGGCCCGTAGAGCAGGACGACCGGGCTCCCGTCCACCTCGTACAGGCGGTGGCCCCGGCGCACCACCTGTCCTGGCGGGGGCAGCGCCGTGTAGGCGGTGCCCTGCATCTGGTTAGCGACGGTGTACGAGCCCGCGAACCCGAGCGCGCCGCTTACCTGGACCGTGTTGGCCAGGCTGGTCCGGACCACCGGCGCGGTGGCCACGCGGGAGCCGCCCCCGGCCCCGCTGGCCTGCCCGGTGCCGCTGGCCTGCCCGGTGCCGCTGGATCCGGACGCCGCGTGTCCCGGCCCGGCGGCGCTGGCCACCCCACCCGCCCCGGACGTGGCGACGATCAGCCCCGCCGCCGCGCCGCCGGCCACGACCGTTCCGGCCGCGGCGAGCCATCTGGCCCGCACGTCAGCCGTCCTGGCCCAGGCTGGACAGGGTCGAAGCGCGGATCTCCGCGGCGTCCAGCCGCTGGCAGGCGTGGATGGCCTGCTGGAAGCCGTGGCTCAGCTTCCCGCCGGCCGGGATCTCGCCGCGGCTGAGCCCGAACCCGTGGCCCGGTGTGTACGGGGTGTTCGCGGTCGGATCGGCGTCGTTCGGCAGCCCGTGCGCCCGCATGCACTCGGCCGCGTGCACCCCGGCCTGGACCAGCTGCGGCGGTGCGGGCGGCTCGTGCATCGGGTTGAGCTGGGCCTGGGCCAGCACGCTGCCGCAGGCCGCCTGGACCGCGCCCAGGACGGACTGGGGCGCGTCCTGGATGCTGCGCCGGTCGCTGTAGACCGCGCCGCTCGGGGTGAGCATGGGGTCGGCGTAGCCCGGGATGCCATGCTGGCGGATGCACTGCGCGGCCGCGTGCAGGTCGGCGGCCCGGCTGCCGCCCGCGCCGTGGCTGCCGCTGGCCCCGCTCAGGCTCGGCACGGTGGCCGGGGCGGCGCCGCCGCCGCATCCCGCGCTGAGCACGCCCAGCAGGGCCAGCATGATCGCGCCCGGCGCTCCCGCCGTCCGCACACGGCCACTGCTGGCCGCCGGAACTCTCATCGCGTCCTCCCTGACGTTCGCACTGTGGCCCCTGGGCGGCCGGCGGGTCCGCCCCGGCGGGGACGGGCGCCGGCCTGTCGCGAAGAGATCTACGCGGGCCGCCCTAACACCAGCCCTACAGGGCGAACCGCGCCCGCCCACTCCTGCCGTGGCCACGCGCAGCTCAGCGCGGCCCGGGCGGGGCACCGGGAGCTCCTTTGTGTTATGTCTTTGTCATCCGCGCCGGGGCACCATGGACTGATGCGCGTGCTGGTGGTGGAGGATCAGAAAACGCTGGCCAACCGGATCGCCGAGGGCCTGCGCGATCAGGGGATGGCGGTGGATGTGGCCTACGACGGCGCGGCCGCGGTAGAGGTCACCGCGGTGAACCGTTACGACGTCGTGGTGCTGGACCGCGACCTGCCGCGGATACACGGGGACGCGGTCTGCGCG
>DASQRM010000269.1:0-10447 GCA_035642895.1 Streptosporangiaceae bacterium
GTGATCCTGGGCGGGGGGAAGCGACTGTTTGACGGGTTCGACCGGGACATGGACCTTGAGGTGGCCAAGGTCTACAGCTCGCCGTATGCCACCCACGTGCGCTACACGGTCACGAAGTAGCTACAGCCATGGGCGGCACGCCGCGGCCGGCCATGCCGCCGATTGCGTGACCGGAGGTCGCGCTGACGCGGCGGCGGCCCGTCGGGAACTGCCGCCGGCCGGGCGCCGCTACGATCGCCCCCGGGCCCCGGGATCAGCATCCGAAGCGTTCCCGCGGAAACGCGGGTGGTGCCATCCGCTTCTAGCCGCGGAGAGTTCGCTTCGTTCCGTACACACGCAGGGGCTTCGCGTGATCACGATTTCTGCGCAGAACGGTCATTCGCGCACATGATTGGGGGGAGGCGGTTGAGGAGTGTGGGTGTGCCCGGTTTGGGGTGAGTTGTGGGGTCAGAGGGTTGGCGCTGAGGTATGCCGACTGGCGGTGTGGCCCGACCGGGCAGCACCGCGGTGGCGGCGGCGAGGATGGCGGCTATCGCTGCGATGAGCGTGATCTGCTAGCTGGGCATGCCCCTGTGGCGGTGACGCGGACCGTGGTGTGCCGGCGGGCCGCTATGGGCGGCGGTTGTACCGATCGCGGCCAGTACGGTACCGGCGGGTGCGGCGACTACGACGCGGGTGCCGGGGTGATCGGGTGGCCGTAACCGCGCCCAGGCAGCCGGTGCTAGTGCCCGTGCCTGTTACCGTGATCTGCCCCGTTGCCGTTCTCAGGCCCGCGGCGGTGACCAGGTCCGTGTCCATGGCCCCGTCCGGGCCCGCCGAACTCGCGGGTGTGTCTGTGGCGGCCGTGTGCCGGCCGGCCAGCGACGGCGGCCGCGCGATGCACTTCGACCGCGCGGTGCGCCAGCGGGGAATGGCCGCCGCCGCTGGAACGAGGCGCCACGGCGCTGACCGGGGCCAGCGTCCGGGCCGGCACTGCCGGTGCCGGGGACTGCGGTGCTGCCGCATGGCTCCGCTGTGGTACCAGGTCCGGCTTGCCGGGCCCGGCCTGCTGGGGCGTCACCGTGGGCTTCCCGGCCGCCGACGGCGCAACCGCCGACTGCCGCGGTCCCGCGACAAGGGAGTACAGCCCGAAACCGAGCGCCACCACCAGCGCCAGCGAGAGCGCCACGCCCCAGCCCAGCGGGCGCCCCGGAGAACGAGCGGCCGGCACCACTGGCTCACGCACTGCGGACGAGCCGACCTGGCGCCGCAGCGCCGAACGGGCGGCGGCTACCAGTCCCGACACCGCAGGCCGGGCCGGCCGACGCCGACGCGGAGCCTGGGCCGACGTGGCCAGCAACTCCTCCAGGCTTACCCTCGACAACACCTCCGGCGACCGGCAGACCGCGTCGTATTCCTCGACCAGCGGCCCGGGGTCGGCCCCTACGGCCTGAGCGATGCCGCGGATGTGCCCCCGCGCGTAGAAGTCGCCGCCACACCCGGAATAGTCGTCGCGCTCGATCCCCCGGATGACCGTTTCCCTAATCCGGGTCCGGTCACTGACCTGGGCAAGGGTGAGACCGGCTCGCTGGCGCGCGTCCGCCAAGTCTGTACCAATCGACACGCTGCCCCTCCACAGCTCTGCCCGCCCCGCGTACTGCCCCTGCGGCCAGGAGGCGGGGCGATCCCGGCCCCATCATTTCACGCGATCCCCACGGCGGATCGGCTGCCTCGTTCTGTGCGCGGCGAGCCGCCCAGCCAGCGGGCCACTGGACGCCCACCGCCATCCCGGCCCCGGCGCCGAGTGTCTGCGGAAACGCGCCTGGGCTGGCCGATGCGATGCGGATGACCAGCTGCACGACTGCGTGGGCGAACAGGCGGGCTGCCCGTTCGCATAACACTCGTCGTTGCAGGCCCCCTGCTCGGGCGTGCGCATGCCGAGATCGCCAAGCCAGTCCCGGCTGGATCGGTCCGTCGGCACGCTGGGCCTGAGATCGGGTCACGCTCGGTGACTCCGCCTGGTCAGAACTGAGTGCGCAAGTATCCGCGGTCCGGAGTGGATGCCGGTAGGCGGCGATCGTGCGGAGAAGGAGCCAGATGGGGATGCTCTGGGCAGTCGTGTCCTGGGGCATTCGGGCCGTTTGCCCGCCCTGCGTAGGGGCTTCCTAGGGCCGGCACGCCACCTGCTGCATCGGGGCCGTAGGTTCTGGACACCGTGTGGCGGCAGCCCAGCATGCACCGGGCGTCCTTGATGACCGGCGACGGCAAGTTGGGGCGGCTCGGCTGACCGGCGACGCGGTCGGCTCCGCCCCCGGCATATCCGGCCACGCCGCAGGTGTCGATCATCAGCGCTGTTGCTGCCCCGCCGTGTCTTCTCCGCCTGTCAGCCAACTGCTGCCTATCGGAAGAAGTGCGTCTCCGGCCGTTCGAGGCGCTGTCCGTCGAGGGTGATGTCGACCTTCTCGTTGTAGAAGGCGATCATGCCGGCGATCGGCAGGAGCTGGCGGGTGGGGAAGTCGTAGGACCAGGCCAGGTCCGGGTGGACCGTCTGCCCGACGCGGACGGACCAGTAGCCGGTGGTCTTGCCCTTGTAGGGACAGGACGTGACGGTGGCCGTCGGCTCGAGATGCTCAAAGTTGACCTCGGTGCGGTTGACGTAGTAGCGGGTCGGCAGGCCCGTCTCGAAGACCATCACCGGCGAGGCTGACTCGGCCAGCACGGTGCCGTCCAGCTCGATCCGCACGGCCCGGGTGGACCGCAGCGCGTCCACGCGGACATAGGGATTGCGGGGATGGACGAAGACTTCCTCGTCCTCCTCGAACCAGGCGTCCAGAGCATCCCAGTCGAACCGGACGGTGCCGGCCAGCCCGTCCAGGGCGTCGTCGCCGTAGAGGCGGGCGGCGCCCGGCCGGGAGATCCCGCCGGCCTGCAGCCCGTGCCGCCGGGCCTTACCGAACTGGAGTTCCTGGACGTGCTGCTCGTCGTCCAGCACGTCAGGTTTGAGGCCGGCGACCGGGATGTAGTACTGGGGGTAGTACGGCCACTCCCAGACGTACAGGGCGTTGGTGGTGTCCAGCACGACCTCGCCGCCGAGGATGGCGCGGATCCGGCGTGGTACTGGCTCGATCTGCCCGGCCCGCGCGATCATCTTCGGGTAGTCATCCATGGCCGTCTCCTGTCGCCCGGTCGGGCGCGTCGCGAATGGGCCGGCAGGCCGCGGGGACATGTCAGTCCGCCGAGCCGCTCACGGCGGCCAGCAGGCCGTCGAAGTCCTCGCCGCACGGCCCGCAGGCCCGCAGGTGAACGGCGATGCCCGGGTAGCGTTGTGCCGCGGCCGTGGCGTCGGCGCCTGCCAGGTCGGTGTACACGTGCAGCATGTCCATCGCCTCGGCGCAGCCCACATCACGCGGATCGGTCCGCAGGAAGCGGTCCAGCGTTGACCAGCCGTTCATGAGCGCCTCGAACTCTCATCATCCAGATACCCGTTAGCGGCCAGAGCGGCCCGCAGCTTACGCCGTGCGTCGAACATCATCTTGTAGATGGCCCCGCGGGTGGAGCCAAGCTCGGTAGCCAGGGCATCCACGGGAACGCCATTGAACACGATCGCGACGAAGATCTGCCGTTGCCGGGCGGTCAGCTGCTCCTCCACCGCGCGGCGCAGGGCGCCGGCCAGATCCCGCCACTCTGCTTCCCCGGCGGGTTCAAGGCCGAACCGGTCGGGCAGGCGGCCCCAGTCCCCGGCGTCCATCGCCACCGCCGGATGCCGCCAGAAATGCCGCCCGACTTTAGCCGATACCTCGAAGATGACGAACTTGTACGCCCAGGTGGTGAAGCGGCTCTCGCCCCGGAACTGCCCCAGCTTGGCCGTGATGGCCACCAGGGCGTCCGCCGCTGCCTGGTAGGCCAGGTCATCAAGCTCGGGACCGGTGATCCGCAGCTGCCCGCCGCGCCGCTGCAGCTCAGCGCGCGCTATCCGCAGCAACATCTCGTGCAGGCGCGCCAGGGCGGCCTCCCGTTGCGCTCCGGTGCCCGTCAGCGCCCGGACCCACTCCTGCGAGCCCGGATCGAGCTGATACGGAGGCAGGGCCCCCTCGGCGGCCGTTTCAATTGACGCCATAGGCCGATCCTACGAACGCACTCACGATGCCCGGGGTGACCGCCGAGGTAAGACGGGGGCGGCCGACTGACGCTGATGGGTTGGATGGCCGCACCAGGCGGCCCTGAATGAACGATCCCCGGAGGCCGGCGTGGCCACGATGACGATCGCCGAGCAGGTCCGCGCGATGCACGCCGAAATGGCCGCCCACCAGGCGAGTGAGGTGATGAGCGCCTTCGCCCGCGAACAGGCCGAACGCGCGGAGGCCGGTATCCCGGGCGGCGTTCTCATCCCCGGCTCCCTCCTGCCTGACGCCGACCTGCTCAATGCCCAGGGGCGGGCGACGACCCTGTACGCCGCCACCGGCGGCCGGCCCGCGGTCATCGTCTTCTACCGCGGCGCCTGGTGCCCCTACTGCAACCTCGCCCTCAGCCACTACCAGGCGCAGCTTCTGCCGCAGCTGGACCGGCGAGCCGTGGCCCTGGTCGCCATCAGCCCGCAAACGCCAGACGAATCGCTGAACATGCAGCAGAAGAACGACCTCGGCTTTGCCGTGCTGTCTGACCCCGGCAACATCCTGGCCGGTCACATCGGCATCCTCACCACCCCGACCCCCGAAGCGCGCGCCGCCCAGCTCCGCCTGGGCCTGGACCTCACCACCGTCAACGCCGACGCCACCATCGCCCTCCCGATGCCGGCCACCCTGGTCCTCGACCCCGACCTTGTCTTGCGCTGGATCGACGTGCACCCCGACTACTCCACCCGATCCGAAACCGGCGAAATCCTGGCCGCCCTCGACCGCGCCGGCCGGTAGAGCGCATGCCCAGTCCGGACTGCATGCCGCCGGCAGCGTATCCCGGGAACATCGAACGCTTCCCTGTCGCTCAGCGGCCGGGAAAGCGGACTACCCGGGCGTCACAGCCAATCCAGCTTTGAGCTTAGGAGTTCAGATGAACATGGACGGCAAGGTTGCGCTGGTCACCGGATCGACCAGTGGTATCGGGCGGGCCACTGCTGTCGCCCTCGCCGGACGTGGCGCTCATGTCCTGGTAACCGGGCGCAACCAGGAGCGCGGCGGCCAGGTGGTGGACACCATCCGGAACACGGGCGGCAAGGCCGACTTCCTGCAGGCCACCCTCAGTGGTGTCGAGTCGGCGCGCGCCCTGGCCAGCCAGGCGGTCGACGCCGGCGGCGGGCACGTCGACATCCTGGTTAACAACGCTGGATTCGCGGTCGGCGGCCCGACCCAGGCCACCACGGAGGCAGAGTTCGACCAGACCTACGACATCAACGTGAAGGTGCCGTTCTTCCTGGTCGCCGAGCTGGCACCGCCGATGGCCGAGCGCGGCTCGGGTGCGGTCGTCAACATCACCACCATGGTCGCCGGTTTCGGCCAGCCCGGCATGGCCGTCTACGGGTCCAGCCGGGCGGCGCTCGAGCTTCTGACCAAGTCATGGGCGGCCGAGTTCGGTCCGCGTGGTGTCCGGGTCAACACGGTATCCCCGGGCCCTGTGCGTACGCCGATGAGCGAGACGATGGGTGACATGCCCGACCAGATGGCCGCTCTCGCACCCGCCGGGCGCGTCGCCCCGGAGGAACTGGCGTCCGCCATCGTCTACCTGGCCAGCGATGACGCCAGCTTTGTGCAGGGCGTGATCTTGCCCGTAGACGGCGGCCGTGCCGCTACCTGACCGGCCGCCCGGACCGCGGAGCCACGTTCTGCCTCGCCGAGCCCGGCGAGCGCGGCCGGGCTGCGCGCCGATCCGCTTTCAGGGCAGCAGCCTGATGATGACCCAGCCCGGGAAAGCGCGGTTCGCTGGGTGCGATCACGCCAGCCCGGGCGAGCGCCGCAGTCCGCCGGCGGCCTCGGCATCAGGGTCACCGTCGAAGACAGGAACTCGCCGGCTGCCTGGTGCGGGATCAGGTGGTCGCGTGCGCCCGGTTCCGGAGTTTCCGGCCACCGGACCGTAAGACTTGCCGAGGATCGGGCGCTAACTGAACTTGCCGGTCTCCGCGGCCTGCTGGCAGGTCACCAGATTTGCCCCGGCCCGGCCCTGCGTGTCATGGCCAGCGCCGACTCTGGCGGAGCCATCTGCCGGCTCGTGCCCGAGGACAGCGACCACGGTCACGTGATCGTCAGCGGCCCGCCAGCTGAGCTCAGGACGCAGACCGGAGGAGCACGGCTTGAGCAGCGAGGCCGATCCCGACGATGCCGCTCCGCCCCAGGGCATTAGGGCCCTTTGCTGGTTCGGGCGGTGTGGGTTGATGATGGTGGTGCGCCGCCGTGTGGACTGGATCGGCCCGGTGCGGCCGGGCCGGGAGGGCTGAGCGATTACGGACTTGCTGGACCGGGCCCCGGAGATCGCCGCGCTGGAGGGGGTGCTGGCGGCGGTGCGGGACGGGCTGAGCAGGGTGCTCGTGCTACGGGGAGATGCGGGCATCGGCAAGACCGTGCTACTGGAGTGGGCGGCCGGGCAGGCGCATGACATGCAGCTGGCCCGGGTGGCCGGGGTCCAGGCGGAGATGGGGATGGGGTTCGCCGGGCTGCATCAGCTGCTGGTGCCGTTCCTGGGCGGGCTGGACGGGCTGCCTGGGCCGCAGCGGCAGGCGCTGGGGTCGGCGTTTGGGCTGGTGGCCGGGCCGCCGCCGGACCGGTTCCTGGTGGGGCTGGCGGCGCTGACCCTACTGACGGACGCAGCGGCCAGTCAGCCGGTGCTGTGCTTGGTTGATGACGCGCAGTGGCTGGATCAGGTGTCGGTGGAGGTGCTCGGGTTCATCGCCCGTCGCCTGTACGCCGACCGGGTTGGGGTGATGTTCACCGTCCGGGAGGGGGAGGGGCAGGCGGCCGCGCTGGCCGGGCTGCCGGAGCTGATGCTCGGCGGGCTGCCGGAGGAGGTGGCCGGTGAACTGCTGGCGGTCTCGGCGGCCGCCCCGGTGGATGGGCGGGTGAGCGCTCAGATCGTGTCCGGGGTAATGGGCAACCCGCTGGCGCTGGTGGAGCTGGCCGCGGAGCTGACCCCGGCGGAGCTGTCCGGGGCGGTGCCGCTGGGCTGGCCGCTGCGGTTCGGGGGGCAGCTGGAGGAGCTGTACCTGGCCCGGATCCGGGCGCTGCCCCCCGGCACCCAGATGATGATGCTGGTGGCGGCCGCAGACCCGTCGGGGGATCCGACGCTGGTGGCCAAGGCGGCCGGGCAGCTGGAAATCGACGCGGAGGCGGGTGAGGCGCCGGGGACCGGCCGGCTGATGTCCTGGCACCCGCGGGTGCGGTTCCGCCACCCGCTGATCCGGTCGGCGGCCTACTACGCGGCCCCGGCCGGGACGCGGCGCCGCGCGCATGCCGCGCTGGCCGCGGTCACCGACCCCGCCGCCGACCCCGACCGGCGGGCCTGGCACCGGGCCGAAGCCGCGGCCGGCCCGGACGAACAGGTCGCAGCCGAACTGGAACGCACAGCCGGACGGGCCCAGGCCCGCGGCGGCCTGGCCGCCGCCGCGGCGTTCCTGGAACGGGCGGCGGCGCTGACGCCCGACCCGGCGCGGCGAGCCGGGCGTGCGCTGGACGCCGCCCAGGCCAACGTGCGGGCCGGCGCGTTCGGCAAGGCTCGTGACCTGCTGGCCGCGGCCGAAGCCGAGCCGCTGGATGAGTTCGCCAGCGCCCGGATGGACCTGCTACGCGGGCAGATCGCTTTCGCCTCGAATCTCGGCAGCGAGGCTCCCTCGCTGCTGCTCAAGGCGGCCAGGCGGCTCGAGCCGATCGACCTCGACCTGGCCCGCGAAACTTACGTGGACGCGTGGCAGGCAGCATTTTTCGCCGGGCACCTAGCGGGCGCCGGCGACCTGCTGGAGGTCTCCCGTGCCGCCCGGGCCCTCCCCCCGCGGGCGCACTCACCGCGTCTGGTCGATTTGGTGCTGGACGGTTTTGCGCTGCTGGTCACCGATGGGTCGGCCGCCGCCGCACCGGTGCTACGGCAGGCCACGAGCGCCTTTGCCCACCCAGACATCCCCGAGGAAGAGCTACTCCGATGGGGCTTTATCGGCACGGTGGCGGACGAAGCCCTGTGGGACGACGAGGGCTGGCGCGTGACGGTCAGGCAGGTCCAGCTCGCCCGTGACGTCGGCGCGCTCGACCAGCTCTCGTTCCTTCTGAACCGCATGGCCGTGGAGACCATATGGGGTGGTGACTTTGCGGCTGCCACGGTGCTGATCGCCGAAGCCCATGCGGTCTGCGAGGCGACCGGGTCTCGTTTCGCGCCCATCGCCGCCTCGATGCTGGCGTCGTTCCGTGGCAGGGAAACCGAGGCCGTCCCGCTGATCAAGTCCATCATCGAACAGGCCACCGCCGGGGGCCAGGGAGTCTCGGTGACAGTCGCGCACTGGGTGGCCGCAGGCCTTTACAACGGCCTCGGCCGCTACGAGGAAGCACTGGCAGCGGCCCGGCAAGCCAGCGAGCACAAGCACGTGTATGTCTCCCTCTGGGCGCTGCCCGAGCTGATCGAGGCAGCCATCCGCACCGCAAACCCGCGCATCGCCGACGATGCCCTCGACCGGCTGACGGAAACGACGCGGGCCGGGGGAACCGACTTCGGGCTGGGGCTTGAGACGCGCTGCCGTGCGCTGCGGAGTGAGGGACACGCTGCCGAGACCTGCTATCGCGAGGCGATCGAGCGGCTCAGTCGCACCCGGCTCCGCCCCGAGGCGGCCCGCGCCCACCTGCTGTACGGCGAGTGGCTGCGCCGCCAGCGCCGCCGCCGCGACGCCCGGGACCAGTTGCGCGCCGCCTTCGCGATGTTCGACGCGATGGGTATGGAGGCGTTCGCCGCCCGGGCCCGGGCCGAGCTGCGCGCCACCGGCGAGCGAGCCCGCCCGCGCAGCCCAGGGGCTGCGGAGGTCCTCACCCCGCAGGAGGAGCAGATCGCCCAGCTGGTCGCCGAGCACCTGACCAACCGGGAGATCGCCGCCCGGCTGTTCATCAGCGCTAGCACCGTGGAGTACCACCTGCGCAAGATCTTCCGTAAGCTCGGGGTCGGTAGCCGGGCCCAGCTTGCCCGGACGCTCCGGAACTAAAGGGGACGCCCGCGCCGCGGGACTGACCGAGCGTTACGGGCTGCCCTCGACCGCGATCCGGTCCTCGACCTGGGTGACGCCAGGCGCGGACCAGGCGGCGTCCACGGCGTGATCGTGCGCGGCCCAGGAGCTCACTGTGCCGGAGAGGATCACCAGCCCGCCGGAGGACATCTCGACCGAGAGCACGTCAGCGGCCAGTACAGCGTTGCGCCGGAACGCGCCGCTGATGGCGTCCGCTGCGTCACGCGCATCGGCGGCCTGGATCACGATGATGGCGTTGTCAATACCGGCCACGCCAGGCACATCCGTGGTACGAGACTCGGCCGCCTCGCGTTGGTAGTGCCACTGCGCCGTGCCGGTCAGGGTGACCAAGCCATCCCGGGCCTTCACATCGATGGTCATCGGGACCGAGACGGCCAGCATCAACGCTTCCAGCACGTCGCCGCGCAGGTCCTCGTCGGGCCGCCGGTCTGCGTCCGGGAGCTGCACCCGCAGTTCATTGGCGACCCAGGTAACGCCGCGGACGCGTGCCGCGGCTCTGCCCCCCGCTCGCTTCAACCGGAGGCTGGCCACGGTCCCACGCAGAGTGACCGTGCCGACGGCGGCCGATACGTCGATCGCCTCGCTGTCCACCCGCGGGTCCCAGGAGAGCTCGGCGGCGACATGGCGCCGTAGGTCATCGTCCCTCATTGCTGCGTCGTTCCCTTCGGCGCCGACATCCCCGTGATCACTTTCTTCTTCCAGGGCACGAGGTTATTGCCAGCCGGCCGGAAGCCGCATCCATGAAAGTCCTTAGTCGTTCCGGGGGAAGGCCCCTATGGGCTACCGGCAGGACTAAGGACGTTCCGGGATTCGATCGGCTCACCGGATCCCTAGCGTTTGGAGCGGGCAGCCGCCCGGCAGTGGGCCAGGTGCGGGTCCCGCCGGAGGAAAGGACAGCAGATGAAGATCTTGACACGCCGATGGTGGCTGGCCGCCGCGGCCGCTGTGGCGGTCGCCGGCTCGACGGTGGGTGCCGTCGTGGCGTCCGCGGGGACGAACGCCGCGCCGGCTGCGCGTGGCGGCCTGGGGCAGGCGTCGGGCCTGCTGCCGCGCACCCATCTGACCGAGGAGAGCGCGATCCAGGTCAACCTGAGCAAGGAGACGGTGCGGCTGCCGCTGTACCCGGGCACCGCGCACGGGCAGCGAGTGTGGTACGTGCTGCTGGACGCCTCCGACCCCGGGCTGGCGCACGACCTGGGCGTGAACTACGCACCCAAGCTGGCCAACATCGCGATCGGCGACCCGGCCGCGGTGCAGACCGTGACCCTG
>DASQRM010000270.1:0-2628 GCA_035642895.1 Streptosporangiaceae bacterium
TGCTGCGGGAAGGAAACCTGTTCGGCATCTACCCCGAGGGCACCCGGTCGCCGGACGGGCGGCTGTACCGGGGCCGCCCCGGCGTCGGCTGGCTCGCGCTCAAATCCGGCCTGCCGGTCATCCCGGTCGGCATCCACGGCACCCGCCGGGTGCTGCCCCCCGGCCACGTGGTGCCGCGCCCCGGCCGCATCGAGCTGCGGATCGGCGCCCCCCTGGCGTTCGCCGCGTCGGTCACTAGCGCCCCGCCCGGCAAGGCCCGCCAGCTCATCGCCGAGCAGGTGATGGCCGCGATCAAGGAACTCTCCGGCCAGGAGTACGTGCACATGTACGCCTCCGACCGCAAAGCCGAACTAGCCGCCGCCCACCCCCCCAAACCCAAAACCAAGCGCAAGCTCCCCCGCCCCCGCGGCTAACCCCTAGCCCTAGGGCACCGCCAACCCACCAGCCCCACCCGTGCGCGCCTCCCGCCCGCGAAACCATGATCATGGGCAGTTTCGGTCGCTACACGGTCGAAACTGCCCACGATCATGAAAGCGAACCCTGGACGCATTGCGGGCAGAGGCCGAACAGTTCCACGGTGTGACCGACGTCGGTGAAGCCCGCCTCGGCGGCGACCTTTTCCGCCCACTGCTCCACGGCCCGGCCCTCGACCTCCACGCTGCGCCCGCAGTTGCGGCAGGTCAGGTGGTGGTGGTGGACGCTCGTCTCGCACTGCCGGTAGAGGATCTCGCCGCTGGCGTCGCGGATCGCGTCGACGCTGCCGCCCTCGCTCAGCGCCTGCAGGTGCCGGTAGACGGTGGCCAGCCCGACGTGCTCGCCCCTGCGCCGCAGCTCCGCGTGGATCTCCTGGGCACTGCAGAAGCCCGGCAGGCTCTCCAGCGCGGCCGCCAGGGCCTGCGCCTGCCGGGTTCCGCGCGCCCGGGTCCTGGCCCGCACGGGCTCCTCGGGCTGCGGCATCGTCACAGTCGCACGGTACAACCTTCACCCCCGCTCCGCCCAACGCGCGCCACCCCCGAAGCCTTCCCCGATCCGCGCTCCCGCCCCGCCGTCCCCAACGATTCCCCGCCTTCGCCGCGTCGTCCCCAACCATCCCCGCCCCCGCCGCGTTCTCCCCAGCCATCTCCGGTCCCCGCCGTGTTCTCCCCAACCATCTCCGGTCCCGCCGCGTTCTCCCCAACCATCCGCCCTCCCGCCGCGTCGTACAGTGTGATGGGCGTTGCGAGGAGGGACCATGAATCCTTCACCCGGCCGGCATGCCGCTGCCTTCACTGTCATCCTGCTCGCCCTGGGCTTCCTGGCGGGCTGCGCTCCAGCCCATATCGGGACCACCGTGTCAGCGTCGGTGGCCGACACCCAGTCGGGGAGCACTGTCGTGGTCGGCTGCTCCGGCCAGCAGCAGAACCGCCCGTCGAGCTTGGTCCTGACCTGCGCCGACGCGAACGACGCCCTGACCGCCCTGCACTGGGTCAGCTGGGCGAACAACTTTGCCTTCGGCCTCGGCACCGAAAAGGTCAACACCTGCACACCGGACTGCGCGGACGGCAAGCTCGTCTCCTACTCGGCGCTGATCACCCTGTGGCGCCCCGAACCCATCCCTGGCCACCCCAGCCTCCGCTACTTCACCAGGATCACCAGGGTTTACCCGTCCAACCGCCCGCCCCTCTACAACTGCCAGGGCAAGCACGCCTGCTATCCGCAAACCAGCACGCTCAGCCTGGCCCCCAACTAACCACCTGACCCGCCGCCCAGCGCCCGCATCTCCGGGTCGCTCGCCGGGCGCATCGTCACCGTGGACAGAAACCCGCGGTTTTCAGCGGGTAACGGTCCGCAATCCTGGCCGCTAGCCGGCGAGTCACCCCAGCAGCACTATCAACCCCACGGGAACAGGGCCCCGATCATTGAGTGTCATAGCACCCCCCATGAGGGGTGTAACGACCCACGATCATCGATGTCAGTAAGCCGGCGCACGTTACAGCACCCGACCGCGTTGCAGTCAATAGTGAGAATCATTATCATTACTAGCAGCGCAACCCGAACGACCGCTGACACCTGCACCCGCACACCCGGGAGAAACCTGCCATGCCGAACCGCTGGAGGAGACGCGCGACGCTGCCCAGGGCCATCCTGGCGTGGGCCGCCCTGGCCGGCGCGGCCCTGCTGGCGGCCGGCTGCTCGTCGTCCCTCGCGCTCGGCACCGCCCCGGCGAACGGCACGATCATCGCGGTCGGCGCGGAGAGCGAGTACGCGGACGTCATCGCGCAGGTCGGCGGGAAGTACGTGCAGGCCAGCGCCATCATGAGCAACCCCAACACGGACCCGCACACGTTCGAGGCGAGCGCGTCGACCGGCCGCCTGGTCAACGCGGCCCGGCTCGTGGTGCAGAACGGCCTGGGCTACGACACGTTCATGGACACGATCGAGAAGGCGGTCCCCGACTCCGGCCGCCGCACGATCGTGGTGCAGAAGCTGCTCGGCCTGCCGGACAGCACGCCGAACCCCCATCTGTGGTACGACCCCGCCACGATGCCCAAGGTCGCCGACGCGATCGCCGCGAACCTCGCCGCGATCCAGCCCAGCCACGCCGCCTACTTCAAGGCCAACGCCAAGACCTTCACGAACTCGCTCAGC
>DASQRM010000271.1:0-35855 GCA_035642895.1 Streptosporangiaceae bacterium
TGGAGAATCTCAGCTCGTCTTGTCCTATGGGCAGGCTCGAAAAGTCGAGAACCTCGAAGAAGGACGATACGGTGATGACAGAGTGAGCCGCGACCAGTCGCTTGGTCCTGTCGAACCTTGAGATGCCACTTCGCCATTCAGATATTTTGCGGATGACAGTCTGGCTTTGCCTGGTTATATCCTCTTTGAGTTCATAGAGGCCAAGTGGGACGCCTAAGTCCCCACCGGTCATGGCTGCACTCGCGGCCCAAGCGCTCAGTCCTATTGAGGCTACTGAATCCAGGAAAGTTACCAGAGGATTCTCGTCACCGCCAAGAATCCTTAGCGCCTGGGCGTAGCTCAGATCCTCATTCACGGCATACCTCCGCGTTCATGCGACGGAACGTAGGACGCGCCACCGCACGAGAGTTCAGCGCTCGTCGCGGAGGGCCTGCAGGGTTCCCCAGGCGCGGGTGGCGAGCTGCAGGTTGAAGTGGACGTCGGGATCGTTGAGTTCCAGGCCGGTGAGCTCGCGGATCCGCTGCAGCCGGTACTTCAGGGTGCTCTTGTGCACGGACAGCTCGGCAGCGGTCGCGTCGTAGTTGCCCCCGTGCTCCAGGTACTGGGTGAGCGTGTGCACCAGCTCGGCCTTGCGGCGGGCGTCGTAGTCGAGCAGGCTGCCAAGCCACTCGCGGACGAACGAATCCACGTCGGTCAGGTCCGGGATGGCCGCGAGCATCCGGAAGATGCCGAGCTTGGGGTACTCGCAGGCACTGTCGCCAGGCAGCAGGGTCTTCTGCAGCCGCAGGGCCAGCCCCGCTTCGCGCAGAGAGCGGGGCAGGTCGGAGGGGCGGGCCGCGGCGCCACCCACTCCCAGGCGGACCTGGCCGCCGAGGTCGGACATGACGGCCCGGCGCAGCTGCTCCCAGTCGGTCTGGCCCGCGGTGATCACCGCGACATTGCCAGACCACGTCTCGAACAGCCCGTCCTGCCGGGCCTGGCGCATGGCCCGGCGGACCGCGCTGAGCAGTGCGTCGTGGGCCCGGGCCCGGCCTTTGCCTTCGACGATCACGACTCGGTGCGGTCGGCGCAGGTCGTAGTCCAGCGCCTCACCCCGGGTCAGCGCGCTTTCGTCGTCGGTCCCGGCCAGCAGGTCGTGCACCAGGTCGCGGCGCAGCCGCAGTTCCGCGTCGGCGATGCCGCGCAGCCGGGCCAGTTCCATGGCCAGCACGGTCGCGCCGTGCTCGAGGGCCACCAGGTCGGCGGAGTCGGCCCGCCGCCCCGGGTCGATGAGTGCGAGGACGCCCATCACGTCGGTCCGCGGCGAGGCGAGCAGGATGAGCCGCTCCCCGTCCCGGGTCGGCGAGGTAGCCCGCATCAGCCGCCGGAGCACGTGCTCGCGCTTGGCGAAGGACTCCTTCGGATACGGGTCCGGCTGGCCCGGCCCGGCCCAGGCGGTCAGATTGCCGTACCGGTCCTCGATCGCGACGGGCATCCCGGTCAGCTCGTGCAGGGCCCGGGCGATGCCCGGCTGGCCTTCGCCGGACACCGCCACCCGGGTGAGCCGCTGGTGGATGTCCATGCTGCGCTGCAGGGTGGTGACGGTCTCGGCGAGCGCCGCGTTGGTGGCGGCCAGCTCGGCCGCGGTCGCGCGTTCCCGGGCGTGCAGCCGTGCGTTGGACACGGCCACCCCGGTCTGCTGCGCGATGACCTGGATCAGGAACCGCTGCTCGGCCGGGGGCTCCTCGTCACAGGACGCGACCAGGTGCCCGAGCAGGCCGCCGACCCCGCGCAGCGGGTAGGCCTGCGCCCACGGGCATCCGGGCAGGTCCACCGGTCCGCCCGCGCTGCCCAGCCGGGCCAGCTGCCCGGTCAGGCCGCGGGGTGCCGCTGGGTTGTGCCCCGTGCCGGGACGCCACTGTCCGTCGGTGAACCCGTATCCCTCGATCCGCCAGGAGCCCAGCCCGGGGGCGCTGGACGCGGCCAGCTCCAGGATCTGCTCCTCGTTGACCGACTCGGTCATCAGCAGCGAGATCACCAGCAGGGCCCGGAACTCACCCAGCCGCTCGCGCAGGTCCGGCTCGGCCGGCCGGTCCGGGCGCCGGGGCAGCCGGACCACGGGTGCGCCGTCCCCGGCTGCGGTGTTCCTGGTCTGCTCGGCGGTCATCGCGGCCGGTCAGGCGCTCGCTGATCGGGGGCTGGCCGGGACCGGGCGGGCTGACCTGAGGAACTCGTCCGGCCCGAGGTAGTACGGGTTCTCGACGAGGATGCCCTGGATGAGTACCTGCGGGTGGGTCTTGACGATGTTGACCACGACCTCGCCGCTGAAGCGGTCCAGGTCATACAGGCACAGCACGACGACGGGGTAGCGGGCGGTGACCCGGTTCAGCTCGGACTCGTAGCCGACCAGGTGCTCGACGCCCGGGGCGTCGCGCAGCGCCCAGGTCATCTCGCCCACCAGGCGGCAGAAGGAGTAACCCTCGACCTCCGCCTTGACCATGCCCTCGGTCCAGAACGTGAGCATGTCGCTGGTGGTGAACTCCCCGCCGGCCAGATAGGTCGATTCGGGCAGGTGGATGTCCAGCTGGCCGGTGTACGGCCCGGGCTCGCCGCACGCCCCGGGCATGGACTCCAGCCGCTCCGCGGTGTTCGCGGAGTCCACGACGCAGATGCACTTGTCTCCGGCAGTGAGCCCCGCGCCGAGGTAGCCACTGAGCAGGCGGTCCCGATCGGTATCACCGCGGTAGAAGGCGCAGACGTGGCTGCCGGGCTGCAGCCCGATCTCGTCGATGCCACTGGGCACGAGTCCGGTCATTCGCCCCACCCCCTTGTGACCTTGTGACCAAGCGACCGCGTTAGCCGGATAATACGTCGTCAACAGAGGTTTTGGCTCCCCCCAGGGGGACCAAGATTCGCGGATTGCTCCCCCTGGGTGACTAGAAGTCACCCAGGTCAGGCGCTACCGCCGGGCGTGGCTCCAGGCCGCCACCCGATGATGCAGTGACTGGGCGATGTACTCGGCGGGATGGCACAGGACTTCCCGGCCGGGCAGCACGGGTGCCGCAACGCACAGCAGCCCGACCAGGAAGAGAAGGGCGACGACAGCATCGTGCGGGCCGTGCAGCCTCAGCACAATCGCACCGAAGAGCGGTCCAAGGGCGAGTGCGGTCCATGAGATGAGTGAGTTGATGCTCATCACCCGGCCGAGAAGCGCCGGCCCGGCGGTCTGGGTGAGGTAGTTATCCAGGGCCACGTTGCCCACCGCACCGGCGAAGCTCATGAACATCATCGCGGCGGCCATGCCGGGGAACCACCGCCATCCCCACTCGGTCAGGCAGACGAAGGTCAGGAGCCAGCCAGCAAGCTGCGCGTTGAACATGTAATAGCCGAACTTGCGGAGCAGCGGAGGGGCGGCCATGGATCCCAGCACCCCGCCAACCCCGGACGCGGCCAGGCATATCCCAATAACCGAAGTGGTCAGATGAAAGGCCTGGGCTTCGCTGAGAAAAATCATTATCAGTGCCTGGCCGACGAAGGTGGTCCCCGCGTTCAGGGGCAGCGCGATAAGTGCGAATGGATCAGTGCGGACCCATCTGAGTCCCTCGCCTATTTCACGGGTGAGACGTGTCCGGGGAGGCGGCGGGTAAGAGGCACCTCTCTGGTGTTTCCGCATGCGCAGCAGAGCCGCAGCGCTTACCCCAAAGGTAAGCGAGTCAAAGGAGAAGGGAAGGATATGAGAGATGCCGAAGAGCAGCGCGCCAAGCGGCCGGCCCAGCATGACGGCCAGGTGCGTCCGCCCCTCGGTCCGGGCCAGGGCCGAGGGCACGTTGCCCGGCTCCACCAGTGAGCAGGTCAGCCGACGCTCCGCGAGGTTAGTGAAGACCTCGAGGATCTCTTCGACCACAGCCGCCGAGATGAGCTGCCACACGGTCAGCTCGGACATCACCATGACCGCGACCACGCTCGCGATGACTAGCCCGCGAAGGCTCTCGGAGAGCAGCATCGCCAGCCGGGGGTTGCACCGGTCAACGATCGCGCCCGCCGGCAGGTAGAACAGCACGCTTGGCGCCGTGGCCGCAAAACACGCCCAGCCGGCCAGCAGCGGTGACCTTGAGATGGCCAGGACCAGCAGGGGATAAGCGATCGTCGTGACCCGGCTGCCGAGCATGGAGACCCACGAGCCGCCTAGGAGCAGCGAGAAACCGCGGTTCCGCCGCAGCGGAACCGCGGTGTCGCGGTGGTCCCCGATGGTCCCGGTGTCCAGCACCGACAACGGAAAGTCCTGTTCAGAAGGGTGCCTGCGAGGGGAGTCGGGCTCCCAGGCGTAACTGGCAGACCCTGGCAAGAAAGGTACTCAGGTCTTCCCCCGCCCGTGGGCAGAACACACCGAATGATCAAGGGATTTGTATAGCTGGAGAGAGAATCATTGGATGATCTTGAACGACCGGATGTTTGTGATTAAATCCGGGTATGGGAGCAGAGGCCGGATTTGAATGGCCGGCGACGCTCGACGTGGCGGCCCTGCTCGCGGAGGGCTGGACGCCCGTCCCATTCCGCGAGTTTATCGTCAAGATTCACAGCAGGTGTGATCTTGCCTGTGACTACTGCTACATGTACGAGATGGCCGACCAGTCCTGGCGGGACCGCCCGCGCCGCATGACGGAAGGAATCGCCTCGCTGACCGCGATGCGCATCGGCGAGCACGCCCAGGCCCACCGCCTGCCCGCGGTCACCCTGGTCTTACACGGTGGCGAGCCATTGCTGGCTGGCCGGGACCTGATCTCGCATCTGGTGACCTCCGTCCGCCGTGAATCGGGACCGGGCGTCAGGGTCGACGTCACCATACAGACGAACGGGGTCGGCCTCGACGAACCGAATCTGCGCTTACTTGATGAACTCAGCGTCGGGATCGGGGTCAGTCTTGATGGAGTGGCGGACGATCACGACCGGCACCGCCGGTTCGCCAGTGGGCGCGGCAGTCATACCGCAGTGGCCGCTGGGCTTCGCCGACTGACCGATCCCCGCTACCGTCATCTGTTCAGTGGCCTGTTGTGCACGATCGACCTCCGCAATGACCCGATAGCCACGTACAAGGCGCTCACCGATTTCGAACCACCCAAGACCGACTTCCTGCTTCCGCACGGAACGTGGGACGCACCCCCGCCCGGGCGCATACCCGGCGCGCCGGAAACGCCCTATGCGGATTGGCTGATCACAGTGTTCGACTACTGGTATCCCGCGCCGGGGACCCGGATCCGCCTATTCGAGGAGATCATGCATGTCATCCTGGGCGGAGAATCCCCTGCGGAGACGGTCGGCCTGTCGCCGTCCACACTGGTGGTCATCGAGACCGATGGTGCCATCGAACAGGCCGACACGCTGAAGGCGGCCTTCCCGGGGGCGCCCGCCACGGGACTTCACGTGTCCCGCGATCCGCTGGACAGAGCACTGCTGCTCCCCGGGATAGTCGCCCGCCAGCTCGGGGCACTCGCCCTGTCGGCCGAGTGCCAGGCCTGTAGCATCCGGCAGGTTTGCGGCGGCGGGTTGTACGCTCACCGCTACCGTTCCGGTACCGGATTCGCTAATCCCTCGGTCTACAGCCCCGATCTGATCCGGCTGATCGGCCACATCCACGACACCATGCAGGCTGACCTCCGCCCCTGGATGAAGGGATAGGCCTTCCGCTTACCCAGCTAGATCTCCGGCGGGTCGAAGTCGAAGTCCAGCCGCAATCTGCCGGCCGCGTTCACGGCGTCGGGATGCTCGATCCCGAGCGTGGCGGCATACCTGCGCATGGTGTCTTCCAGCAACTGGTCCGCTTCGTCAGCGGCCCCTTCGGCGCGCCGGTCGATGGCCAGGTTGGCCGCGCAGCCCAGGGTCAGCGGGTAATCTTCGCCCATCAGAGCGCGCAGTCGGGGCAGCGTATCCTCGCCGAGCGCTCGCGCTTCCGCCGTGTCACTCAGGGCAGCCATGTCACTGGCGAGGTTGGTGGCCACGGTCAGCGAGTAGTGGTGCTGGCGGCCAAGCCTCGCATCGAGGCCGATCAGGGCCTCCTCATTGAGCCTGCGGGCCGCGGTCGGCTCCCCCGCTACTCGGCGGAGCAGGGCCAGATTGCCCAGGCAGCCGTAATTGTAGGGATGGTCGGGGCCATGGATATCTGGATAACGGCTCACCGTGTCTTCGGCTAGGGCGAGCGCCTCGCTGGTCTGCCCGACGGTCCGCTGGATGTTGGTCAGGCTGATCGCGGCGGCCAGAGTGTCCGGATGGCGCTCACCAAGGATCGTCCGGCACCGGCCCAGGACGTCGGTGGCTAGTTCCAGTGCCTCCTGGTAGGCGCTGGCGATCCGCCGGAGCGCGATCGACAGGTCGTTCTGGGCCCGCAGCGTCCAATAGTGCTCGGTGCCCAGCGCCTCGCGGCCATAGTCGTAGGCGTCTTCGCCCACGTCCCGCGCCTCACGGTAATTCCCGCCGAGCCGGACCGCGCGAGCCAGGCCATTCCAGGACATCAGGACCTCTGACGGTGAGACACCGGTCGTAGCCTCATTGCGAAGCTGGAAGGTGCGCTGATGCAGAGTCCGGGCCGCCAGGTAGTCGCTGTTCAGGGCCTGGTCGAGAGCCAGGTTGTGCATGACGCGGAGGGTCTGGAAATGTTCGGGCCCGAATTGCACCCGATGCAACTCCAGCGATCCCTCATCCAGGCTCCGCGCGTCGGCGAACTCGCCGCGGGCCCGCAGGTCCGCGGCAAAGCCGTTGCGCAGGGCGAGGGTCAGCGGGTCATTCTCGCCCAGGGTCTCCCGAGAGCGTTTGAGGGTGGACTCGGTCTCCGCGTAGGCGGCGTGGTACTGGCCGGCTTCTCTGAGCGTATCCGCGAGCCTCCGCCGGGCGTCGAGCACCCGGTCGTAGTCCGGGCCGGATTTTGTGGTCCATTCCTCGATCAGGCGCTCGGCCAGTTCTCGGCAGGTTTTCTGATCACCGAAACGGTACAGGTATCGCACCATCTCCAGGGCGAAGGCCTGAACGTCGCGGTCCGGGCAAGCGGCCAGCATGGTTACCGGCGAGGCAACGTGCGGGAGGATTCCGGCGTACCTGTCCCACAGCCGGTTGTCGTCGGGGGCCTTCGGTGAGCTCGCGGCCAGGATGCGGTGGACCTCGTGCTGGTAAGCGACTTGTTCGGTGTCACTCAGCTCGCTCCGGAGCAGCGCCTGGATCAACCGGTGGACCTGGATGGTGCGGCCGTCGATACGCACCAGGGCGAAGCGGCCCAGTTCCCGGATCGCGCGGGCCAGGAGGATGGGATCGGCAATAAGATCGCGGACCCTGGTGTCGGTGGCCTGGGTGCCGCGCCGGAACACGTCGCGGGGAATCGGATCGGGGCTGAAAAACGCGCAGCACCGCAGCAACTCCAGGGCCTGGGGCATCTGCTTGCTCAGCATGCTGACCGAGAGGCGCCATGCGGCCGTCATCGACAGCGGGTATTCCGGCGACTTCCCTTCCTCCATGATCTCAGCGGCGTGCTCTCTGAGCAGCCGGAGATACTCATCGACCGGCATGCCGGTCTCCGCCTGAAGGGCCCCGGCCTGCTCCAACGCTAGCGGCAGATCGCCCAGTTCCCTGGCGAGGAGATCAGTGTCGGACTCACTGAGGTTCCTCGGCACGCGCCTGGACAGGAACTCCCTGCTCTCAGTGCGCGCGAACACGTCGATAGGCACCGTGTCGACCACGGCGTGCCATCGGTGATTACGTGAGGTGATCAGCACGTGGCCAGGCCCGCGAGGGATGATGTCGTTGAGGTCTTCTGGCTGATCAGCGTTGTCGAAGACTAATAACCACCGCGTATAGGGAGCGCCCTGGCGAAGTGCGTCTAGGACCGACGCGACCGCCACGTCAATCCCGGTGGCGGTAGCGGGCTGAAGTCCCAGCTTGGCAGCCAGGCCGGCCAGCTGGGGTCGCACGAGCGCCGTCTGGTCGGCGCGGATCCACCACACGAGGTCGTAGTCGGAGCGATACCGGTGCGCGAATTCGACGGTCAGGGCAGTCTTTCCCACTCCGCCCATCCCCTGGAGGGCCCGCGTGGGCAGCACCGCCGCGACGCTGCTGGCCGATTCCTCCCGGAGTCCCTCACGGAGCCGGGCGAGAATCTCTTCCCGGCCCGTGAAGTTCCTGTTGCGCTGGGGGACGTCACCCCAGATGGCCGGAACGGCTCCGGGTCCCGTCGCTGGTGATGTCGTCACATGGCCAATCTTAGGCGTGAGCGGATCATTGCCTAGAGTGCGGACCGCTGTTATTCGCCGAAGGCGCGGATAATCCCGGGCCGGTGAGGTGCCCGGCTACAAACCCGTCACGGCGCCGCGACTGTACAGATCGGCTGCCGGTCGTGTATCGGTTCAATTGACATGGTCGTCAGTAGATCGGCAGATCTTGTCAGGTGACGGCGGCACGTCCTACAGGGCTGGCCGGCCAGGTGAGGAGCACCATGAACAAGAACGACACCGCGGAAGCCGGATTGATCGACATCACCAGGTACCGGGTCGCTGAGCTGGACGCGCAGGATGATGAGTCCGTGCTAGGGCGCGCGGTGCGCCGGTTCCTAGCGCTCGACGACGAAGATGCGCATTACGGATTCAGCAATATCATCTGATGAAGTAGGCGAAGCTCCACCTCGGCTACCGGCTCCCATGCGACGCACGGCCTGCCGCATCGCGACCGCTGGGCCAGGTTATTGGCGTGAAGCTCGACGCGTGCGGCAGATGGGGCAGCTGTGATGGGAGCCGGTGCGATGACCAGGACAATGGTTCACCCGTACCCGGGTACCCGTTCCTTCCAGCGCCGGGAGAGTGATCGTTTCTTTGGCCGCGCTCGCGAAGCGAGTGCCTTAGCTGAACTGTGGCGGACCAATTGCCTGACGATGGCCGTCGGGCCGGCCGGAAGTGGCAAGACCTCGCTGCTGCAGGCGGGGCTTCTGCCATTAGTCGAAGCTGGCCGGGCCGAGGTCCTGCCGCCGGGCCGGGTCTCGTACGGATACACGTTCCCGGCCGCCGCGCTACCAGAGCACAACCCCTATACGGTCGCTCTGCTGGGCTCCTGGTCGCCTGGCGAGTCCATGAGCCGGCTGGTCGGGCTGACCTTACGCGATTACCTGCGTCGGCGCGCCGAACGTCACGCCGGCCCCATCCTCGCCGTGATCGATCAGGCTGAGGAACTGCTCGCGGACTCGGGGCCGCGGAGGGCCTGGCGGCGGCAGTTTCTCGGGGAGCTGGCCGAGGCGGTACGGCAAGAGCCACGCCTGCACCTCCTGCTGTGTCTCCGGGATTCCACGGTGGAGGAGTTCTCTGCCGTGATGGGCCGCGGAGCGCAGCTCCGTATCGGGCCGCTCAGCTTCGATGCCGCCCTGGCGGCGGTGACGGGCCCTGCCGAGGCGGCCGGCCTGGGCTTCGGTCCCGGCGCAGCAGAAGAATTCGTGACGGACCTGATGACCAGCACGGTCGTCGGCGTGGCAGGCCCTGAGTGGTCAGTGACCGATGATGCCGTGCCGCCCGTGGTCGTGCAGGCCGCCTGCACACGCCTCTGGGCGTCGTTGCCGCCGGACCTGGACCGCATCACGAAGCGCGAGGTCCGCAGGTACGGGTACATCGATGCCGCATTGGGGTCCTACGTGCGCGAGGTTATCGCGGGGGTCGCGGAGGAGCATGACGTCCCGCAGGCGCGGTTGCGCGCCTGGCTGATCCAGACCTTCGTTAATGATCATGGCCGCCGGGGAACCGCCTATGAGGGCATGACTGACACCGGCGGCATGCCGACCAGCATGGTGCGCGCTCTGGAAGACCGCTACCTGCTGATTTCAGAGCGCCGATCAGGGTCGCGGTGGTACGAGCTGCCCACCGAGCGCCTTATCCAGCCCTTGCGGCACGCGGTGAATGTGAGCCCGCCTCCCGCAGATGGCGGCGACGTCCTGCAGCGCGCTGCGCGCGCCCTGTCACTGGGCGACCTTGACCTCGCCGAACGATATGCACGTGAGACGCTGCACATTGCCGTGGCCGATGATCTCCCTTTGCAGGCGGAGGCCCAATCATTGCTGGGTAATCTCGCTCACGAGCGTGGCAAGCCTCAGGATGCCGAATTCTCGTACCGGCAAGCGGCCGGGTTGTTTGAGGCCGCCCGAGATACGGCCGCGGCGGCCCGCCAACTGGCGGCGATCGGGCACACGCTGCTCGATCAGGGCCGGCTGACCGACGCGGTCGAGGAGCTTCGTGCCGCCGTCAGCCGCCTCCCTCACGAAGCGCTTCTGCAGACGGGACTTGGCTGGGCGGTCTTGCAGCTGGGTGAGGCCCGGACCGCGGAGGCTATTTTCACCGGGGTGCTGGCAGTCGACGGAAGCAACGCTGAGGCGTTGCGCGGCCGCGGTGAGGTTCTCGCCGACCTCGGCGATTCCCGCGGCGCGCTGCGCGATCTCGACCGCCTGGCTTCACCTGCGCTGCCCTCGGTACGTGCTGCCCGCGGGCTGGCGCTGGCCCAGCTCGGCCAGCAAGCGGAGGCCGAGGACGAGATCAAGACGGCGCTCACCGAGATGCCGCATAACGGGCCCGTGCTGCTGTATGCCGCCCGGGCCGCAGAAGTTGGTGGTGACAAGGCTGCCGCGGTCGAACTGGCCGAGCGCGCGCTCACCGCCACCGACCCATCATTGCCTCCCCACCAGCGGAAAGCCGCTCAGGAACTCATCGCCTGGTGACGATTCCTGGGGCCGCCTGAGCCGCTTGTTACCGGGTGGCCTCGAGCACGGCCTGCTTCCGGAGGGCGTCGATGGCCTCGCCGAGTCAGGATGGATCGGTGACTACCATGTGGCCGAGCTGGGCGGCGCTCATCTCCTCCGTGGTAATCCACGGCATTGGCCTCGCTGGTCCGCAGGTCCTGGGCCGCGCCCAGCAGATCATGGCACGCCTGGCGCCTGGTTCCGCATGCCGCTCACGCCGATCCTGATCGGCCTGGCGGACATCCCGCAGGTACACCGGATAAGTGAGACGCCGGCACCCGAGACGGCCGCGCCAGCCGTAATCGCGGCCACATAGAGGGAAACGTCAGGCACGCGTCTATTCTCGCCGGTTAACTGCGTCTGCGCATGGTCGGGCGCAGGTCGTGCCCGTCCGAGGTCGAGTACCATGCAGCAGCAAGTCACCCGCCGGTGTAGCTCAGTTGGCAGAGCAGCCGTCTTGTAAACGGCAGGTCAGCGGTTCGATCCCGCTCACCGGCTCCACTCTCTAAGCCTCTGACCTCGACTCCCGTATGTGCCGTTTCCCGGTCCCCGGGACGGAGGGGTCGGGGGAGCCCATTCGGAGTCCATCCCATACAGCGCCGGACTCGTTGGCCGCGTGGCAAAGCTCCCGGGCAGCCCGCTCGGCCGCGCCCTGGATGCCGGAGACGACGGCGTAGTCCTTTCGGAGACTCCACCGCTAGTCAGCGGTCTCCGGGGCGCGGAGGTCCATCTGCGGTGCGTCGGGGCGCGGGTTGCTCGTCCGGGGATAGGAGAGCTTCCGCCAGGACGATCAAAGGGATCGCGGTCACAGCCGCCTCCCCCAGACCGCGACCGGGCAGGAGGCGCAGTAGCGGGAGTCGGACTCGTAGGCACCAGCTCGCCGACGTATTCGACGTAGCTGGTCCCGGCGGGGATCTCGACGAGGCAGCCTTCGCGGTGCTCCGGGTTCCTCGCGACCTCGCCGAGGCCGGGGTCACCGAGGAGGACTACGACGCGATCGCCGGGGCGAAGACGATCGTCGATCAGGTCAACGCCCGGCTCGCCAAGCGCGGCTTGGGCCTGCGGTACGCGGTGACGCTGGTCGCGACCGCCGGCCGGGCCGGGTGGCCGTCAGAATTACCAGCTGTCGTCCGGTGCGGGCTCAAGGTGCATGTACTTGTCAAGTTGCCAGCGCCGACCCGCGTCGTCGTCGAACCGGACAAGTCGCCACCCCTCCTCGTCGAGGGGGACGTCAGGTTCAAAGTGACCCATCGCTTGCCTACCAAGTGGGAGCACCTCCTTGACGGCGTCTCCTTCAAACCAATCGTCGCTAGCCGTCAGGGGAAGGGTCACACCTTCCTGCCAGTAGCTTGGGTGGTAAGTGGTGACTCCGCCGTCCGGCTGCGGTACGACGAAACCGGCCGCAACCTTGGTGATAGGGCGGCCTGAGTTGTTACGAACCCACGCCGCCCTGTGCTCCCACCCGACCACGACGATATGTTCGGCCTGCTCCCGGGCGCGGTCCAGCGCCCGTTCGCGCAGTTCGCTTAGCTGGCCGTCGAGTAACTCGTCGCGGCGCTTGTTCCGCTCGACCTCGCCCTTGAGGACGTTCCCCTGCTGCCGAAGCTGGATGAGCGCGACGGTGCCACCGACGGCGGCAAAGAACACCGCGATCCATGTCGGGAAGTCGCCCCAGTGGATGCCGTGCACGGCGGAACGCTATATCCGGACGGTCTTGTCCGCCACCGATCGTTACCAGTCGCGGTCTGGGGTTGTCTGTCCAGGAGTGAACCTCGTCCGCCCAGGAATTAGGTCATTCCCCCGGGGGTGATGCCAGGAAGCCTCATCGCGAGGCACGTTGGCAGTGCGCGCGGGCGCTTCAGGGCGGGGAGGCGACATGTCGAGATCTGGACCAGGGGCCGGGAGGCCGCCACTGGCCAACATCACGGCGGGCAATAGCAGGTCGCCGACGGCGCCGGGGGACTCGGGGTTGGCCGGTAAAGCGGTATTGGGGTTGGTCGGGCTGGGCGTGGTGGGTCATGTGCTGCGAAGCCGCCGCTTCCACGAACGGGTGATCCTCGGCGCCATCGTGCTGGGCGCGCTGCGAGGGCTGGGCCAGGAGAACCGGGCCAATGCCTTCGCGCGCCTGACGGCCTGGAACAAACGACAGACCCAGCTCCTGGAGCTCAAAGCTGAACGGCAGACCGGGCGCGGTCAGCGCAACGCTAAACGGCAGGCCCGGCGCCTTGCTCACGGGGGCAAAGCTGAGGGCCAGTCGGCCTAGAGCTCAGGGGCGGAGACGGGTGGCTCCCCACTGATTCCAGTGCGCGACTTCCTCGACCGGGCGGCGCTTGGGTTGCGCCCAGCGACCCCGGGCGGGGTAGCCGAGCGGGAGCAGAGCCATGGTCATCGCATCCCCGGGCAGTCCCAGCAATTCCCGCACCTTGTCCTCGTGGCCGGAGTACAGCGTGGTCAGGGTCGTGCCCACGCCGTGGGCTCGCGCGGCCAGGATGAGCTGCTGGACCGCGCCGTAGATCGAGCTGCCCAGCCGGGGGCTGCGGGCACCGGCCGCGTTGCGCAGCACCGGGAAGATCCACACCGGAGCCTCGGCGATGTGGTGGGCCAGGTGCTCGGCGGCCAGGAATGAGGATCGGCTCAGTCCGTCCGTACCCGGCGGGGCGGCCAGGATCTCCTCCCGCCGGCGGCCGTAGGCCCGATCCCAGCCTTCCAGGTACCAGGCGGCGATCTGCCGCTTGACCTCCGGGTCGGTGACCACAACCCAGCCCCACCCCTGCTGGTTGCCGCCGGTCGGGCCGCGCACCGCCGCGTCGAGGATGGCCCAGATGACCTCGTCGGGGATCGGCTCGGGAGACAGGTAGCGGCGGGCCGGGGTCGAGTGCAGGGCATCGAGAACCAGCAGCGGCTCAGCCTCTGGTGCGGACACGGGGATCCTCTCGCTGGAATGTGCTGGCGGCCATTCTAAAAATACGCTATATCGATCGGATTTATAGGCTAAAGGCACGGAAGCACGGCCCAGAGCGCCAGAAGACAACGTGTACTGTGGCTGTTAGGACAGTTACTCGCCGTTACCCATATTTAAGGCGACTATTTACCCATAGCTGGGTACTTAGTGGGCGGGGAAACTATCCGCGCGGTTATAACGTTGCGCCGAGTGAGGTGGTTTGTGCACCCGGGTGTGACGCTCCGCGACGGCCGCGCGTCCCGCGCGGACACGGTACGAGCCCCCCATCGGCTCGGGTATGGGGTGAGAACGTATGGGGCCCGCTGACATGGACGAGCCTGGTCCGGGCCACGGGCATACGCAAGAGGGTGAGGACCCGCCAGAGCGCGGGCCGGCCAGCACCGACGATGTGGCCGGCCCTACCGGGGACGTAGCCGGCTCTGCTCCGGGCGGCGCGGCCGATCCTCCTGTTCCGCCGGGCGCCGGCCCGGCCGCCCCGATGCCGCCCGATCACCATCCGGGCCGCAGGAAAAAGATCCTGGCCTGGACGGCCGGCGGCGTCGCGGTCGTGGTCCTGCTGGCCCTGGGCGGCGCCTACGCCGTCTACCGCCACCTCAATGGCAACATCCACCAGCTCAACATCTCCGGTGAACTCGGCACCCAGCCGGTCGATACCCACCCGCAGGCCGAGAACATCATGATCATCGGCTCGGACACCCGCAACGGCGTGGGCAAAGGCTACGGGCAGGACCTGACCACCGATCAGTCCGACACGTTGATGATCATGCATATCGCCGCCGACCGGAAGTGGGTCGACGTCATGTCGATCCCGCGTGACTCGTGGGTGAACATCCCGGCGTGCAAGATGGGCAACGGCCAGACGTCCTCGCCGACCACCTTCAAGATCAACGAGGCCTTTGCCCTGGGCAACCTGGATGGCAACCACACCGACCTGGGCGTGGCCTGCACGATCAAGACCCTGGAGCAGGACACCGGCATCCACATCGACCACTTCGTGTCCATCAACTTCGAAGGCTTCCAGGCCATGGTCAACGCGCTCGGCGGGGTCGAGGAGTGCAACACCGCCCCGATCGACGACCCCAAGTCCAATTTGCACCTGTCGGCCGGGCATCACCTGCTGCACGGCTACGTCGCGCTGGCCTACGTCCGCGCCCGGTACACCCTCGGCAACGGCAGCGACCTGGAACGGATCGGCCGCCAGCAGGCCTTCATGTCCTCGCTCGTCGAGCGGGTGAAGAGCAAGCTGCTCAACCCGATCGCGATCTACCGGTTCCTCGACGCCGCCACCAAGTCGATCACGATCGACAGCCAGCTCGGCGGCATCCACGGGCTGTACAACCTGGCCACGAGCGTCCGGAACCTGCCCGCCAGCCAGGTCACCTTCTTCACCCTGCCGACCTACCCCCGGCAGCTGGTGGTGCCGACCGATTCGGCCAACCTGCTGTGGACCCAGCCCGAGGACAGCACGATCTTCCAGGACTTCCGCGACGACATCCCGGTGAGCAGCACGTCGCTGCAGCCGGCCAAGAAGCCGCACATCTCGCCGCACACCGTCGCGGTGTCGGTCCGCAACGGGACCGCGCAGTACGGGCTGCAGGACTCGGTCGGCAGCCTGCTCCAGCAAAAGGGCTTCAACGTGACCAGCATGCTCCAGGGGAGCACGCAGGACATCACCGAGACGGTGATCAAGTATCACGCGGGCCACGCGGCCGCGGCCCGGCTGCTGGCCCGCAAGGTCCCCGGCTCCGCGGTCGAGGAGGTCCCGGGCACCAGCAGCCGGCTCGTTCTCCTGCTCGGCAGCAACTACGGAACCACGACCCAGACCGACGGCACGGGCCAGACGACCACCACCCCGACTCCGTCGCCCAGCCTCGCCGCGCGGACCGCCAGCCAGAACATCTGCGCCAACTGAGGGCGGGACGGCTGGGAGCGGGGCACGAGGATAACCGCCAGCCCTCGTCGGCATCGCCTGACCCCGGATATCTTTGAGCAGCCATGCGGATCGACATTCCAGGAGTTGTGGGTGCAGTACCAGCTGTCCAGGGTTGTGGCCGGCCCGCTCTTGCGTGTTCTCTGGCGGCCACAGATCACCGGCCTGGAGCACATCCCGCCCGAGGGGGGCGCCATCCTGGCCTCCAACCACATGTCCATCGTCGACTCGATCTTCCTCCCGCTGATGCTGGACCGCCCGCTCACCTTCGCGGCGAAGTCGGAGTACTTCACCGGCCGGGGTGTGGGCCAGCGGCTGGCTGGCACCTACCTGCGGGCCACCAACCAACTCTCCGTGGACCGGGCTCAGGCCCGGGCCGGGCAGGAGATGCTGGAGGCGGCGCTGGCGCTGTTGCGCCGCGGCCAGCTGTTCGGGATCTACCCGGAGGGCACCCGGTCGCCGGACGGACGGCTGTACCGCGGCCGTACCGGCGTGGCCTGGCTCGCGCTGAACTCGGGCCTGCCCGTGATCCCCGTCGCGATGATCGGGACTGACCGCATCCTGCCGCCCGGGCACGTGGTGCCCCGGTTGCATCAGGTGTCGATGCGGGTCGGCAAGCCGCTTACCTTCGAGGCGTATCAGGGGACCGCTCCGGGCAAGGCCCGCCGCGCCATCACCGACGAGGTCATCCAGGCCATCCAGGACCTGTCCGGCCAGGAGTATGTGCCCATCTACGCGTCGGTCCGCAAGGCGGAAATGAATGGCGGGACATCCCCCGCGGCGGAGTAAACCTAGGCCTCACAGCCCTGGTGAGCTGCGGGATCTTCCGCGCCTGCGGCGTATGCGGGGCGGTGGAAGGTGCTGCGGTACGCGCTGGGTGGGACGCCGGTATGGCGTTTGAACAGGGTCCGCAGGTTTGCGGGGGTACCCAGTCCGGATCGTCGGGCCACGATCCCCATGGGCGCGTCGGAGGCTTCGAGCAGTTCTCGCGCCCGGTCAATCCGGGCGCCCAGCAGCCACTGCATCGGCGGCAACCCGGTCTCGTCGTGAAACCGGCGGATGAGCGTGCGCCGGGACAGGCACGCCTCGCGGGCCATCTGATCGACGGAGAGCGGCTCGTCGAGGTGGCGCAGGGCCCACGCGCGCAGTTCGTCGAGGCCGCCGGTCCGCTGGGGCAGGGCCGGTCCGTCGATGTACTGGGCTTGGCCACCGGTGCGATGCGGTGCCGCGACGAGGGCCCGCGCGCGCTGGTTGGCGGCCACGGCCCCGGCGTCGATGCGGATGATGTGCAGGCACAGGTCGATTCCCGCGGCCACACCTGCCGAGGTCAGGACGCTGCCTTCGTCCACGTAGAGCACGTCCGGATCCACCGTCACCGCTGGATAAGCGCGAGCCAGCGCGGCGGTCTGCTGCCAGTGGGTAGTGGCGCGCCGGCCGTCGAGCAGGCCCGCGGCAGCGAGCACGAAGGCCCCTGTGCAGATGGAGACCATGCGGGTACCACCGGCCGCGGCCGTAGCCAGGGCCGCGCGCACCTGCTCGGATGTCGGGACCGGGCGGGCCTGGCCGGGCACGACGATCGTGTCAGCGTCGGCGAGTGCTTCGAGGCCGTGCTCGATGAGCAGTGCGGGGGCGCCCTCGACCGGCACGGGGCCAGGGATCTCGGTGCACACCGTCATCGCGTACGGGCCGCCGTCCCAGTTACCGAATGCGTGGACCGGGATGCCGAAATCCAGCGCCAGGACACCAGGCAGCGCCAGCACAGCTACCTGGTGCAGCCGGAGAGGTGTGGGCATGGCACGATCCTATCGACTACTGGCATCCGTGCCACTGCCCGGGTAAGTGTCCCGCTGTCTACGGTCATGACATGGATACGGTTCCCGCCCTTCCCACCACCCCGCTGGCCGTCCGCTCGGTCGAGTACGTTCGTGCCTGCGAAACCGAGCCGGTGGCCAACCACAGCTTGCGCAGCTACCTGTTCGCGGTGCTGCTCGCGGACCACGAAGGGTTGCGGCCCTCGGCGGACTTTGATCCCGACCTGCTGTTCTTCGCCTGTGTCATGCATGATCTCGGTACGTCGGCGGTGGCCGGCGGCACCCAGCGGTTCGAGGTCGACGGTGCTGACCTGGCCGCGAAGTTCCTCACCGACAACGGAGTCGACGCGCGCGGCGTGGATCTGGTGTGGGAGGCGATAGCCCTGCACTCCTCGCCCGGCATCGCCGAGCGGCGCGGCGCCCTTGCGTATCTCACCAGGCGAGGCGTGGGCATCGACTTCGGCCCTGGTTCGGGGTTCATCACCGACGCCCAGGGGCAGGCGGTCCACTCCCGCTACCCCCGGCTGCGGATGGTCACCTCACTGATCGACGAGATCGTCCGCCACGCGGGGCGCAGCCCCCTGAACGCACCCCGCTACAGCATCGCCGGCGAGCTGGTGCGAGAGCGCGGCCAGGAAGGGCACCCGACGGCGATCGAACAGGCGGCGCTGACCTCGCGGTGGGGTGAATAAAGAACCCGGCGAACCCACACGGTCACAGCACTAGCCCGGCCGCGAGTCTCCCGGCGGCGGGACCGCGGGGAAGGCCTCCGTAGGGTCGGACGGGTTCCAGGAATACATCGGCCTCGGTTCCTCGGCATCTTCGGCGGGCCCGCTAGCGGGCGGGCCCGCCCGCCCCGCAGGCGGGCCAGCCAGGTCGGGGAACGGGCTCTGGCTCTTGGGACGGCGCCGGACCAGCCCCGAGGCGGTCATGGACCGGCCAGGGTCGGCGGGATCGGCACTGGCCGGCCGGCCACTGCCGGTCTCGCCCGTGCCCATCTCGCCCGCAGCCGCCTGGCCCGCAGCGGTCTGACCTCCAGCGGTCTGGCCAGCGCCCAGGCCGCCAGCCGAACCGGCCGCCTGCCCTTCGGTGCCCGCCGGGAAGACGCGGCGTGGCGGAGCCATCCGGTTCGGACCGGAGGCGGGGGCGTCCATCCAGGGCAGTTCGCTGGCGGGCTTCTCGGCCGGTTCCCAGGGCGGATGAGCGGCCGCCCGCGGGCCGCGCACCGCGTTCAGGCGGTGCGCGGAACCGAGCGTCCGCATCGGCTGCGCGGGGGTGTCGCCCGTACGGCCCAGGGAAGAACTGTCTGCGTCCGCGCCGCCGCTCACCGGGGGATTCCCGCTCGAGGAACCGCGCGCCGCGCCGTGGCGGCCTGATCCACGCGTGCCGCCGGTGCCTGCGGTCGTGCCCGGGCGGCCGGAATCCGCGGGAACACCGGGCGGGGTCACTCCCAGTGCTGGCCTACCCAGTGCTGGCCCACCCAGTGCTGGCCCACCCAGGGTCGGCTCATCCAGTGGCGTGCCCGGCCCGGGCGCCCCGAACGCGCTGTCGTCGAAGGCGGGGCCGTCGGACGCGGACGGACTGAACGCGGGGATTTCGAACGAGGGATCGTCAAACGGGGACGGCCCGAAGCGGGCCCGGGCCGCGGCCGCGGCCGCGTTTGGGCCCGCGCCGCCGAGTCCGGCCAGGGGTCCGCCTGGACCCGCCGACGTGGTCATGTTCTGGTTGCCGGTGCCGGTGGCCCCTGAGCCGGTGGCCCCCGAGCCGGTGGCCCCCGAGCCGGTGGCCCCCGAGCCGATGGCGTCCGTGCCGGTGGCGTTCGTGCCTGGGAAGTTGCCCGTACCCCCGGCGGCCTCTGGGGAATCCGTGCCCGCTGTGCCTGCGCCGGTGGAGCCCGCTCCCATGGAGCCCGGGCCGGTGGAGCCGGGGCTGGTGAAGCCTGCCCCGGTGGAGCCCGGGCCCATTGGGCCTGGGCCTGGGAAGCCCGCGGGCTGGCCTGCGGCGCGGCCGCCTGTAATTCCCCTGCCTGCGGTTCTGTTTCCTGCCTCAGCGGCGTCGTTCCCTGCACCGTTCCCTGCACCGGGGGCGCCGGTGCGTCCTCCCGGTCCACCCTCGCTGGCGGGCTTACCCAGGCTCCAGCCACCCAGATTCAGGCTGTTCCTGGACTCGGCCCCCGCGGCGGAATTACCCGGAGCCGAATTACCCGCGCTGGAACTGTCCACGGGGAAACTACCGGTAGTGGAACTCCGGTCGGCGGGATCAGCGCTCGCCGAGCCACGGCCAGCCGGCCCGCCACCCGGGCCCGGTCCGCCCGCCGCGTCCAGGCTGCCGCCCAGCCCACGTCCCGGCAGCAGGAACCGGCCTCCTGAGCGGCTCGGTTCTGGCGCGGGCGGCGCCGCCATTGGCGCCGGAGCCAGCGCGTCGTCTTCTTCCCACGGTGGCTTGCCGCTGACCGCAGGCCGACCCACCGAAGCCGGCATCGGCCGCCCGGTGCGAGCCTCAGAGGCGCCGGCCCAAGGCTGGTCGGCTGCGTCGTCGCTAGCGAATCCGCTGCCCGCCGGGGCCAGCCTGGATGACCCCAGCCGGACCGAGCCCGGTTCGGGACCGCCCAGCCCGAAATTCGCCGGCCCGCTGCCCACCGGCTCGCTGCTCGCCGGGCCGCGGCCCGTCATCGCAGCCGGGGGTCCCCCGTAGCCAGGCCCGGGGCTGCCCATGCCGGTCATCCCGGCCGCCGACTGGGCGCGGGAGGCCCGCGCCGCGGCCTGCAGCGGGGCCAGCTGGGCGTCGAGCGCGCGGCGTTGCCGGACTCGCACGGTGATCAGGATGATGAGGGCGAGCAGCACCAGGGCCGCCAGGCCGAGCACCGGGATTTCTACCGCCTGCCACAGGCTCTTGGTGTGCACCGTGACCTTCGGGGCGGCGGGCGGGGTCGGGTTCGCCGCCGAACCTGGTGACCCCGAGCTGGTCGGGGTGGCGTTGATCTTGGCCGCCGCGACCAGGGCAGCGGCGGCGTCCGCGGTGCCGACCCCGGAGCCGGTCTTCTGGCCGCCCTTGGGCCGGAATACCGTGCCGCTGGTCAGGGCCTGCTCCACCTGGGCCGGCGTGAATGTGGGGAACTGCGACCGGATCAGGGCGGCGATGCCGGCCACCACGGCGCTGGCTGCACTGGTGCTCTTCAGCTTCGCGTAGGCGGTCGGGCCGTTGGCCGCGATATCGCCGTCGCCCGCCGCGGTCAGCGTCGCGTACGACTGGTGGTTGGTGAACGCAGCCTTGACGAAGCCCTGGCTGAACGCGCCGACCGAGATCACGCCCGGGTAGGCCGCCGGGTAGTTGATCGTGTCGGTCCCGGCGCCGTTGTCGCCGGACGGCGCGACCAGGACGACTCCTTTGCGCAGGGCGGCCTTGACCGCCGCCCGCTCGGCCGGGCTGCCCCCCGTGGTGGTCCCGCCGGCCTGTGCGGCCGGGTCGAGGGGCAGTTCGATGACTTGCGCGCCGTGCCGGACCGCGTAGTCGATGCCGTGGGCGATCGCCGCAGGCAGAGCGGCCACCACCGTCGGGTTGGCCAGCAACGGGTCCTTGTTCTCGAGCGTGACCCGGACGGAGAGGATCTTCGCCAGAGGCGCAACCCCGACGACCCCGTCACCGTGGTGCGGGCCGTGCCCGTGCCCGGCGATGAGGCTCGCCACCGCCGTTCCATGGGTACCCCAGAACGGCCCGCCCGCGGCCCGGCCCGAGCCGGTGTAGTCCCGCCCGGTGATCACCGAGCCGGCCAGGTCGGGCTGTTTGGTGTCCACGCCGGTGTCCAGCACCGCCACGGTCACGCCCGCACCGCGGCTGGAAAGCCATGCCTTGGTCACGTGCAGAGAGGTAAGCCACCACTCTTGGTTACGAACGGTGTCCGCGAAGGCAGGCGCTGCCGCCACCCCGATGCAGGTCGCGGCCATCCCGGCGGCGATCGCCGCCGTCGCCCGGCTCCGGAGCCGCTGCGCCATGCGCTTACCCTCCCATCATCCCCCGGGCATTCTGCCACGTTCAGGACGGTTCGGAGGCGGGAGCGGATGACCCCAGGACTGGTTCAGGCGGGCATGGCCGCGGACAGCCGGACGTGGGCCCCGGGCGGCAGCCCGAGTTGCTCGGCCGCGTCGCCGCCGTTCACGGCGAGCGAGATGAGCCCGGCGCTGTCGGTGTAGGCGACGATCTCCCCGGGAGCCACCGCGGCGAACGTCTCCAGATACGGCACGGTCAGCTGGCGCCGCCCGCAGCGGACCACCACCGGTGACCCGAAGCCCAGCCCCAGGCGGTCGGCGTCCCCGGCGGCGATGGACAGCTGGACGTTGCCGAACCGGTCCACCGACATGACCTCGCCCTCGGCCTCGCCATCGTGCACCCGGCTGGTCGGCGCGGGGAGCGTCACCAGGTCCGCCAGGTCGATGGGCGTGCCGACCGAGATCAGCTCCGCCCCGGCCGCCAGGTGGGCGGCGACCGGGGTGAAGATGTCGCGGCCGTGGAACGTCGGTGACACCGGATGCAGCCACAGCTCGCCGTTGGTCAGCTGGCAGGCGGCGGTGGCCCCGCCCTGCGCGGCCACCGCCCAGGACAGCAGGCCGTTGTCGGGGCCGACCAGGACGCAGTCCCCGGCGGCGACGGCGATCCCGCGGCGCGCGGTCCCGACTCCAGGGTCCACCACCGCGACGTGCACGCCCCGCGGCAGGTACGGGATGGTCTGGGCCAGCACCGCGGCGCCACGGCGCACATCACCGGGCGGCACGAGGTGGGTAATGTCGATGAGCCTGATCCCGGGGGCGACGCGGGCGGCGACCCCGTGGCAGGCCGCGACGAACCCGTCCTCCAGGCCGTAGTCGGTAAGGAACGTTATGCAGTCGAATGAAGCCACGAAGGCTGAGCGTACGGGGTCATGGGCAGGCCGGCTAGAGCCGCCCTAGGATGAAGCTGATTGCGCGGTACTGGAGGGCAGATGGCGGCGCTGTCCGAACGCGAGATGCGGGTCCTGGTCTTCGAGCGTGGCTGGTGGCGGGAGCCCGGGGCCAAAGAGCAGGAGATCCGTGATGCTCTCGGCATGACCGCGACCAGTTACTACCAGCTGCTCAACGACCTCATCGACCGCCCGGAGGCGCTCGTGTTCGACCCGGCCCTGGTGACCCGGCTGCGCCGGCAGCGGGCCAGGCGGCACCGGATGCGCTCAGCCGGCCCTGACCGGCGGGATGGCACCCCCTGGTGAGACGGAACTGCTGGTGAGCGGGTCCTGTGCTGCGACCGGAGCCGGGCGGTGACCGGCACCGTGTCGCTGCCGGTGCCGGTCACCCCGGAAGGCCGGGCTGGGCTGGCGGCGCTGCTCGGCGATCCGGCCCGGGCCCTGATAGCGCTGGACTTCGACGGCACACTGGCCCCGATCGTGGCCGACCCGGCCGCGGCCCGGGCGCATCCGGGTGCGGTCCCGGCCCTGCGCCGGGTGGCGGCCGCGGTGGGCACGCTGGCGGTGATCACCGGCCGCCCGGCCGCGTCCGCGGTGGACCTGGGCGGGTTCGCGGCGGTCCCGGACCTCGTCGTGCTGGGCCACTACGGCCTCGAACGCTGGTCCGACGGGACGCTCTCCTCACCGCCGTGCGACGCCGGGGTCGACGCGGCCCGCGCAGAGCTGCCCGGCCTGCTGGCCAGGGCCGGCGCGCCGGACGGGACGCGGATCGAGGACAAGGGCCACGCGGTCGCGGTGCACACCCGGCAGACCGCTGATCCGCAGGCGGCCCTGGACCGGCTCCGCGACCCGCTGGCCGGCCTGGCCGCGCGGCACGGGCTGGCCGTCGAGCCCGGGCGGATGGTGATCGAGCTGAGGCCGCAGGGCATGGATAAGGGCCAGGCCCTGCGCACCCTGATTGACCAGAGAAAACGACCACCGTCCGCGGTCATGTTCTGCGGAGACGACCTGGGTGACGTGGCCGCCTTCGACGCGGTGCGGACGCTCCGCGGCGAGGGGGTGCCGGGACTCACCGTGTTCAGCGGTTCTGCCGAGGTGACGGAGCTGGCTCAGCCCGCCGACCTGGTGGTGAACGGCCCGGACGGTGTCGTGGCCCTGCTGAACTCCCTGGCGGACGCCCTCAGCTGAATTCCAGCACGGCCAGCACCCCGAGATGGTCGGTGCCCGGCACCCGGATGGTCCTGGCCTCGTGCACGAGGACCCGGTCCCGGGGGGCCAGCACGTGATCCAGCCGCATCAGCGGCGGGTAGCGGCGGTCGGCAGGCCAGGTGAGACCGGGCCAGGCCCGCTGGCGGGCGGCGTCGGCGCAGTCCACGAAGCCGGACCGGAGCAGGGCGCGGAACGCGCCGTGATCCCGGCTGGCGTTGAAATCCCCGGCCGCAAGCTGCGGGCCTGCGGTGCCGGCCAGGGTCGCCTGGATCAGCTCGAGTTCCTGCCGCCAGCGATGTTCCTGGTCCGCTACCGGCGCGACCGGGTGCACGGCGGTGACGGTGACGGGCGGGCCGCCGGGCGGGTCGATACGGGCCCGGGGAGTGGCCGCGAGCGCGCCCGCGACCGGGGTCAGCGGGGTCAGCGGCCAGCGGGCCCACAGCCCGGTGCCGCGCGAGCCCTCCCGCGGGTCGAGGTGACTCTGCGGCAGGAGGTCGTCCAGCCCGCTGAGGGCCAGCCGCCGCACCAGCCCGTCGGTCAGTTCCTGGACCGCGAGGATGTCCACCTCCAGGGCGGCCACGCTGGCGGTGACGGCCTCCGCGTCGGCCCCGCCCCCTTTGACGTTCAGGGTCAGCACCCGCAGCACGGGACCGGGCGGGTGCTCCCCGCGCCCGGTTCTGGGCCGGGGCCGCCGCGGGGGGAACTGCCAGGCCACCAGGATCAGCGCCGGTACGGCCAGCACGAGCGCCAGCCACCGCGAGGACACCGCCGCCACCGCGACCCCGGCCACCGCGGGCACGATCCCCACCGGGGCCAGGGCGGCTAGCTTGGGGCCCGGATTCGGTGGCTGCCCGCCTGCGCCCCGCGCGATTAGGAACGGCAGCGACATCAGGGTGAGCGCTGCGGCCACCACCCAGCTCACTGGGTCACACCACCTCAATCCGGCAATATCGGCGACCGCGATCGGCTCCCGGCGTCTCATTATCCCGGGGAAATTGCGGAAGTGGGCTGGCCGCGGCCCGCGAGGGCGCAAATTTTCCACCGGCCGGGCTGGCCCGGGCGGACCAGGGCCCCGGCGTTACCGGGGACCGGTACCGGATCGGCGGCGGGCGGCACCGCCTTCGCAGACGATCAGGAAACGGGGAGGAATAGACCGGGCAGGCCGTTAGGGAATTGTTCTCCGGAAGCGGTGCGGAAATGCCGCAGCGGAATGCGCGCGCGTTCGGCCAGCCCGGAGGGCCGGGTTAGCCGAGCGCGTCAAGCTGGGCCTGGAACCACGCGCTGGGCGGGAACGCGGCGCCGGCCGAGGCGAGCCCGGCGGCCCGCTGGGCCCGCTCGGCCGGCGGCATGGTGAGCGCCCGGTGCAGCGCCTCCGCTGTCTGCGTGACGTCGAACGGATTCACCAGGAGCGCGTCGCCGCCCAGTTCGGCGGCCGCACCGGCCTCCGTGGACAGGACCAGGGCGCAGGCGCGCTCGGACAGGATCGGTCCTTCCTTGGCCACCAGGTTCATCCCGTCCCGGATCGGGTTGACCAGCAGCACGTCGGCGAGGCAGTAGGCGGCCAGCGAACGCGGGTAGTCGTCGTTGACCTGGAGGATCAGCGGGTTCCAGGCGTCGGTGCCGAACTCGTCCTCGATCTCCCCGGCCATCCGCTGCACCCGCGCCGTGTATTCGCGGTATTCGGGCAGATCGTGCCGGGATGGGTAGGCGAAGGCCAGATGGGTCACCTGGCCGCGCCATTCCGGGTGGGTGATCAGGAGTTCCCGGTAGGCGGCCAGGCCGCGGACGATGTTCTTGGACAGCTCGGTGCGGTCCACCCGGACGATGAGGCGCTGACCCGCGGTGACGGCGGTCAGCGTGGCCACCTGGGCCTGGACGTCCGGGGCCGCGGCCCGCTGCTGCAGTTCCTCGGCGGCGACACCGAGCGGGTGCACGGCGACCGAGGTCAGCTTGCCCTGGTAGCGGACCGTGCCGGCCACGTGGTCCACCGATGCATCCAGGAACTCGGCGCAGCAGTCCAGGAAGGCGTCCGCCCAGCGCTGGCACAGGAAACCGGCGTGATCCGCGCCGAGCATCCCGTCCAGCACCTCGCGGCCGACCTCGTCGGGCAGCAGCCGGTAGTAGTCCGGGGGCGCCCACGGGGTGTGCGAGAAATGCGCGATCTTGACGTCCGGGCGCCGCTCGGCGAGCATCCGCGGGACCAGCGGCAGGTGATAGTCCTGGACCATCGCCCGCACCTGGCCGGCGCCGCCCGGTGCACCGGGCCCGGCCCCTTCGGCCAGCGCGTCGGCGAACGCAGCGTTGTAGGCGCGGAACGACTCCCACTCGCGGCGGAACGCGAGCCCGAAGGCGGGCTCGTTGGGCGTATCGAACAGCATGTGGTGCACGAACCAGAGCGTGGAATTGGCCACTGCGTTGTAGGCCCGCTGGAAGGTGGCCACCGGAATGTCCAGCATCCGGACGGCTGACTTCCCGGGGGTGAGGTCGGCGTCGATGCGCCCATCCGGGGAGGACCGGGCCGCGGTCCGGTCGGCGTCGCTCAGCGCCGCGCACACCCACAGCACGTCGGCCTGGTCCTTGACCGAGGACAGGCCCGAGACCAGGCCGCCGCCGCCGCGCCGGGCCACCAGCGAGCCGTCGTCGCTTACCGCGAAGGAGACCGGTCCCCGGTTGGAGGCGATGAGCACCCGACCGCCGCTGTGCTGGCCCGGGGGGGCGGCGCCCCGCTCCGCTTTCCCGGGGAACCACCCCCGGAGCCCTCGGCCCCCGCTCGCCGCTGCGCGCCGAGGCTGACCACCGCTCTGGTCCATGAACGCGAGGCTAGCCGGATCAGCTCGGGAGCACCGGTCCGGGATCGGTTAGAGTGGCGGGTACAACTTCATAACGCTCATCCAGAGGGGTGGAGGGATACGGCCCGGTGAAGCCCCGGCAACCATCACGTGAGGTGTGCCCGCGAGGCCATTCCCGTGACAGGTGCCAAGTCCGGCCCTCGGCCATCCGGCCGCTGGGGCAGATGAGGAGAAAGGCCTCGCCACGTGAGCACATCACTCCCAAGGACGCCCGCTTCGCCCCTACTCTCCCGGTTCGGCTACGCCACCGGGCTGAGCTGCCGGGAATGCGGTCAGAGCTACCCGCTGGGCTCCACCCACGCCTGCGCTGAGTGCTTCGGGCCGCTGGAAGTCCGCTACGACTATCCGAAGCTGGACCGGGCGGCCATCGAGGCCGGCCCGGCCAGCATCTGGCGTTATGCCAGCCTGCTCCCCGTCCCCCCGGACGTGGCGTCCATGCCCAACACCGAACCGGGCTGGACCCGCCTGGTCCACGCCGAACAGCTGGGGCGCGAGCTCGGCCTGCGGAGCCTGTGGGTCAAGGACGAGCGGGCCAACCCCACCCACTCCTTCAAGGACCGGGTGGTGGCCGTCGCGCTGGCGGCCGCGATTGAGCTGGGTTTCAAGGTGCTCGCCTGCCCGTCCACGGGCAACCTCGCGAACGCGGTCGCGGCCGCCGCGGCCCGGGCGGGCATCCGGTCGGTGGTGCTGATCCCCGCCGACCTGGAACCGCAGAAGATCATTGCCACCGGCGTCTACGGCGGCACTATGGTCCCGGTGCAGGGCACCTACGACGACGTGAACCGGCTGGCCTCCGAGCTGGCTGATGACCGCGAGGACTGGGCCTTCGTCAACGTCAACGTCCGGCCGTACTACGCCGAGGGCTCCAAGACCATCGGCTTCGAGATCGCCGAGCAGCTCGGCTGGCGGCTGCCCGCGCAGATTGTCGTGCCGGTCGCTTCCGGCGCGCAGCTCGTGAAGATCGACAAGGCGTTCCGCGAGCTGATCAGTCTCGGCCTGGTCGAGGACACCCCGTACAAGGTGTTCGGTGCCCAGGCCACCGGCTGCTCCCCGGTGGCAGCGGCGTTCCGGCAGGGACACGATGTGGTCCAGCCGGTCCGGCCGTCCACCATCGCCAAGTCGCTCGCCATCGGGAACCCCGCGGACGGCCCTTACGTGCTGGACGTGGTGCGCCGCACCGGCGGCGTGGTGGCCGATGTGGACGACGAGGCGGTGGTGTCGGCCATGCGGCTGCTGGCCGCCACGGAGGGCATCTTCGGCGAGACAGCCGGCGGGGTGACCCTGGGCGTGCTGCGCAGCCTGCTGGCCTCTGGCCAGCTGGACCCGGAGGCCGAGACGGTGATCATCAACTCCGGTGACGGCCTCAAGACGCTGGACGCCGTGGCCGATGTGGCCAACGCCACATCGGCCATCCGCCCGACCCTGGACGCGTTCCTGGCCTTCGAAGCCTCGCAGGCCGGCCCGTCCGGTGGCCGTGCTCTTTGAGCCGGGCTCGGTCACCAGGCACTATTGGAGCCGTCACCCGCGAGGAGTGCGCTGGCCGCTCGCTGGATACTCAGGTGCTCGTTGGAAAGGCAGGCCCCGGCATGACCGTGTCCGTCCGTATCCCCACCATCTTGCGTACCTTCACCGGCGGCGCGGCGGAGGTCACCGCCGGCTCCGGGACATTGCGTGAGGTCCTCGCGGGCCTGGACGCCAGCTATCCGGGCATCGGCGGCCGGATCGTGGATGACTCCGGACAGCTGCGCCGGTTCGTCAACGTGTACGTGGGCGAGGAAGACGTCCGGTTCGCTCAGGGTCTCGACACGCCGGTTCCGGCCGGCGCGCACGTGTCGGTGATTCCGGCTGTCGCAGGGGGATGATCACTGGCTGCCCGCGGCGTCTGGTTCCGCCCCAGGATCTGCTCACGTGCCTACCGGTGCTGGCCAGACCCCTGAACCGGCACGCCCGCATTCGGGGAGTTACAGGTCCCGAAGTCCCACCGCACCGGGTAAGGTCGTGTCCGGTCGCTGTCGGTCGGGGCAACGGTGAGCGAGGCTTGCCCAATGCCTAACCCGCGCCGCGATCGACGGGTTCCGCAAAGGCAAGGGTGGAACCCGAGGCCCGAGCGGAGTTAGGGAGTTGTTGGGTAATGGCTCAGGGCACCGTCAAGTGGTTCAACGCGGACAAGGGCTACGGCTTCATCGCGGTCGACGGTGGCAGGGACGTGTTCGTGCACTTCTCCGCCATCCAGATGGATGGCTACCGCAGCCTCGAAGAGGGGCAGCGGGTCGAATTCGAGATCACGCAGAGTGACCGCGGCCCGCAGGCGGAGGCCGTCCGGGCTGTGTGAGCTCGGCTTCGCACAATTTGGTTGATGGCCCGGTGCCCGGGTGACGGGTGCCGGGCCATCGCGGGCCCCGGGGTACGCCCCAGGTCTACCCCCAGGCACTGAGGGCCTGGCGCGTCACCAGTAGCGCCTGCGGGCGTGAGCGCCTTCGGACGTGAGCCTTCGGGTGAGCGCCTCCGGGCGTGGGTAGCGCCTCCGGGCGTGACGCGGGTCGCTAGGTTGGCCCGCGGTCTCCGGCTCTGTCTTGGGCTACGCAGGGTCTTTGGGCTATGCGGCGTCTTTGGGCGACGCAGCCTTCCAGCGGCGCCCTAGCCCGGCGGAGCCAGCTGCTGGGTCATCTGCTGCCCGACGGCGGGGCACCTGCCGCCGGCCGGCGGGCCTGTTCGCTGACAGCGTTCCGGTCTTCTCCGCCGATCCGGGCGCCGTCCGATGCTCGGATATCCCGGTCTGCCCAGGTCGGCCAGGGTTCCGGCCTTCCCGCGTGCGACCTCGCGCGGGCGGCCCCGGCTTGCACTCTCATGCGTAGAGTGCTAAACAAGGCGTTGGCACTCTCGGCATGAGAGTGACAACTCCAGGGCGGGAATCGGGACGATGAGGCCTCGCCGGCGGCAGGATGGGACTGCCCGCCGGGGGGTCGGCCGTCGCGGGCGTCGGCCCGATTCATACAAAAGCCACCAAAGTCCCGGGAGGACTGGAGCCTATGGCAGCCAAGATGATCGCGTTCGATGAGGACGCGAGGCGCGGCCTCGAGCGCGGTATGAACCAGCTCGCCGACGCCGTAAAGGTAACCCTCGGCCCGAAGGGCCGGAACGTGGTGCTCGAGAAGAAGTGGGGCGCTCCCACGATCACCAACGATGGCGTGTCCATCGCCAAGGAGATCGAGCTCGAGGACCCGTGGGAGAAGATCGGCGCAGAGCTGGTCAAGGAAGTAGCAAAGAAGACCGACGACGTCGCGGGCGACGGCACCACCACGGCCACCGTGCTGGCGCAGGCGCTGGTCCGTGAGGGCCTGCGCAACGTCGCGGCGGGCGCGAACCCGATGTCCCTCAAGCGGGGCATCGAGGCCGCGGTCGAGCGGGTGAGCGAGGAACTGTCCAAGCTCGCCAAGGACGTGGAGACCAAGGAGCAGATCGCTTCGACCGCCTCCATCTCGGCCGGCGACCCCGCGATCGGCGAGATGATCGCCGAGGCGATGGACAAGGTCGGCAAGGAAGGCGTCATCACCGTCGAGGAGAGCAACACCTTCGGCCTCGAGCTTGAGCTCACCGAGGGCATGCGCTTCGACAAGGGGTACATCTCGCCTTACTTCGTCACCGACCCGGAGCGGATGGAGGCAGTCCTCGACGACCCGTACATCTTGGTCACGAACTCCAAGATCTCGGCGAACAAGGACCTGCTCCCGCTGCTCGACAAGGTCGTCCAGTCGGGCAAGCCGCTCGCCATCATTGCCGAGGACGTCGAGGGTGAAGCCCTCGCGACCCTGGTCGTGAACAAGATCCGCGGCCTGTTCAAGTCCACCGCGGTGAAGGCGCCCGGTTTCGGTGACCGGCGCAAGGCCATGCTCGGTGACATCGCCATCCTCACCGGCGCGCAGGTCATCAGCGAGGAAGTCGGTCTCAAGCTGGAGAACGCCGACCTCGACCTGCTCGGCCGGGCCCGCAAGGTCGTCGTCACCAAGGACGAGACGACCATCGTGGACGGTGCCGGTGACCCCGAGCAGATCTCCGGCCGGGTGAACCAGATCCGGGCCGAGATCGACAACACCGACTCCGACTATGACCGCGAGAAGCTGCAGGAGCGGCTGGCCAAGCTGGCTGGCGGCGTCGCCGTCATCAAGGCCGGCGCAGCCACCGAGGTCGAGCTGAAGGAGCGCAAGCACCGCATCGAGGACGCGGTGCGTAACGCGAAGGCCGCCGTCGAAGAGGGCGTTGTCCCTGGCGGTGGCGTGGCCCTGCTGCACGCGGGGGCCAGTGCCTTCAAGAAGCTCGAGCTGACCGGCGACGAGGCGACCGGCGCGACCATCGTGCGCCGGGCCGTCGAGGAGCCGCTGAAGCAGATCGCGGTCAACGCCGGCCTCGAGGGCGGCGTCGTGGTCGAGAAGGTCAAGACGCTGCCTGCCGGCCAGGGGCTCAATGCCGCGACCGGCGAGTACGTCGACATGTTCAAGGCCGGGATCATTGACCCGGCCAAGGTGACCCGTTCTGCGCTGCAGAACGCGGCCTCCATCGCCGGGCTGTTCCTCACCACCGAGGCAGTCGTGGCGGAGAAGCCGGAGAAGGAGAAGGCGCCGGCCGCCCCTGGCGGCGGCGACATGGACTTCTGACGCGGCCGGGGGCGTAGTCCCCGGGCACGGCAAGTCCTCGCGGGCGGGCGGGTAGTACGGCCGGCCGCCCGCACCGGCTAGAAGTGGAAGGGGCGGTCCCGGGATCACCGGGGCCGCCCTTTCACGTACTGGCTCAGCCGCCGAAGTCCACGCGCACCGAGCGAACGACGCCGTCCTCGCGGTGGGCGACCCAGACGGTTCCCTCATAGCCGGCCGGGACAATCTGCGCTATCTCGCGCAGGTCCCCGGCGGCCAGCTGGGGCAGCAGGTCGGGAACGCAGGCCGGGTCGGCCAGGAGCATATGGCCGCTGGTGATTTTCACTGTGCCGTGCCGCTGCCACCGGCCCGGGGGACTGGCGGCCGGTGGGGCCGGGCTGCCGTCGCACGGGTCGGCGTGGTCGGTGCCGTAGTTGGCGCGGTACCAGTCGGCGAACGCGGCCTCCCGGTCCTGGCCTTGCGGGCCCGGCGCCAGGCGGCCGGTGCCGTCGGTCGGCGACGTGTACGGGGTGCCGGGAGGGTTGCCGTCCCAGAGGGTCATCTCGCGCATGTAGGCGCCGCGATGGGCGCAGACATGGGTGTACGTCTCCATCTTTCACCTTTTGATAACTCGGAGGGTTTATCGCATCACAGATCGTAGCGTCGACGCGGCGCGGGGATCCCGGTGAAACCACCATCCGGACACGGTAAGAGGCCGCTCCGGCCGGGGCCATGTGATGGGTTGCCTCCCTGTCTTGGCGGGGTGATTGCCAACCCCCGGGGTTCCGGGTGTGTCACCATGCGGCCCGGGCCGTTCCCGGCCAGAAAGGGAATGCAGCAGATAATCGCTCAACGTCACACCACGATTGATCAGCACACGTATATATAGGTGCGTTGCTCACCAACGGTGTAACGGGGGATTATCGAAGCATGAGGCGCCGCTCTGCTCCGCCGCCGTCCGCCCAGCAGATGATCCGGGAGTACCTGGGCCGCGTATCAGTCGCGGCAACGAAGGTGCTGCCCAAGGGAGACCGGCTGCTCTTCGTCGGGCGGACCCGGGCGGCTATCGAGGCCAAGGTCGGGCCCCTCGCCTCGGCCGACGCCGATGCCGTGCTGGACGCGCTGACCACTATGGGGGACCCGGAGGAACTCGCCAAGCGGGAGCGCGATCGCCTGTACAGCGCCCGGCGACGGGGAGCCGCCGCCGCGCCGCCGGCGCTCTGGAAACCCAGCAAAGAGTCCAGGCGGGGCACTACCGGGTCCAGGCGGGGCGGTGCCGAGTCCAGGCGGGGCGCCGCGCCGGAGCCCGCGCGCGAACCGGGGCCGTCCCCGGGCCGGCGCAGGTCCCGGCCCTGGCCGCACCGTGGGCTGACCGGCCCGGACGAGCCGCAGCCAGCGGAAACGGCGTCACCGCCGGCGTCACCGTCGGGGTCCCCGGACTCGGTTCCCGCGGTGCCGCCCCAGGCGGACTCACCCGAGATGGTGTCCCCCCCGGGTGAGTCCTCCCCGTCGGCTGAGATGCCGCCGCCGCCCGAGGCCTCCCCGTCGCCCGAGGTCCCCCCGTCGCCCGAGGCGCCCCAGGGAGAGGTGCCCCGGCCGCGGATGCCCCCGGAACAGGCGCTCGAGGAAGGGTGGCCTGTGGAACCGCCGGCCGCTGCATCGGCCCCCCCGGAATCGGCCTCTCCGGAATCGGCGGCTGCTGAACCGGCAGCCCCGGAACCCGTCCCCCCGGAATCGGCAGCCGGGGAACCAGCAGCGGCTGAATCGGCAGCCGCGCGGAATGGCTCCGCGGCGGGCGTGCCGGTCCCGGACCTGGCCGGGCTGGAAGCGTACGCACCGGAGCTGGAGACTCCGGAGCCGGAGAGACCCGAGCCGGATGTACCGGGGGCAGGGACATCCGGGTCAGGCGGGCCGGAGCACAACGGCACACCGCCAGGCTGGTTGCGCCCGGGGCGGCCGACCCCTGCGCCTGCGCCCGGCGAGGCCGAGCCGCTGTCGATCGTGCCCGGCATGACCGAGTCCGGCGAACCGGAGGATCATCCGGTGGCCAGCCGGCGGTCAGCGGCCGGGTGGCGCTCACCGGTTGTGGCGCTCCTCGCGGAAGCCTGGGCCCTGGCGCGCAAGAATCCGCTGGAGGCCGTCGCCGTGGTCCTCCTGGGCCTGGGCGGGCTGATCCTGCCGTTCCCGTTCTGGCTGATCGGCGGCCTTGTTTCGCTGCGGTCCCGGCGCTGGGACGCCCGGGACAAGTGGATCGCCCTGGCCGGGCCGCCCCTGGTCACGCTGACGGTCCTGGTGATCCGCGCGGTGACGTCGGCGGGCAATTTCTTCTCCGCCTTCTACCACGCCGCTGGGAACGACGTCGGGGTGAGTATCCGGGTAGGCTGCGTCCTGTGCGCGGGTTACCTTATCTGGCGACTGCGGCGCGGCCCGCGGCTGCGCACGCTTCCTCCCTGGCAGCGCCCCCGCTGACGCTAACCCCGCGGGACCGATAACCTGGAGTCGCAAACCCCTGCGCTCGCCCGCCCGCTCTACCGCGTGAGGTCTGGTCCGTGCCCACTGGCAAGGTCAAATGGTATGACGCCGACAAAGGGTTCGGCTTTCTCACCCGCGACGACGGGGGTGAGGTCTTTGTGCATTCCACGGCGCTGCCTGCGGGCACCACGGCCCTGCGGCCCGGCCAGCGGGTCGAGTTCGGCGTCGCCGAGGGACGCCGGGGGGTCCAGGCACTCCAGGTCCGGGTGCTCGAGCCGCCGCCCACCGTCACCAAGGTCAGCCGGAAGAGCCCGGACGAGATGGTCGTGATCGTCGAGGACCTGATCAAGCTGCTGGATGGGGTATCCGCCAGTTACCGGCGGGGCAGGCACCCGGACGCCCGCGACGGGAAGAAGATCGCGGCCGTGCTCCGGGCCGTGGCCGACGACCTCGAAGCCTAGGCTCACCAGCCAGGCCCACGCCGACCCAGTGGAAAGCCCAGGGTCAGCCGGCCGTAGCCGCCTCGGCCCTCCTGGGCGCCTCCACCCCGACGCTGGGCAGCAGCACCGACACGTCCAGGCCGCCCGCGGGACGGCTGCACGCCGTGACCGTCCCATGGTGGGCGGTGGTCACCGACCGGACGATGGACAGGCCCAACCCGGTCCCCGGCACGCTGGCCCCTGGCCCGTCCAGTCGCCGGAAGGGCTCGAACAGCAACGGGGTCACGTCCTCCCCGATGACTGCCCCGCCGTTGGTGACCGTGAGGTAGGCCTGCCCGTCCCGCGTCCCGGTCGCCACCTGGATCCAGCCGCCCGCGGCGTTATGCCGGACCGCGTTGTCCACCAGGTTGGCCACGAGCCGGTCGAGCAGCACGAGATCACCGCAGGTCGGCGCGGGCTGCAGGGCCGTCTCCAGGCCCAGCGAGCCGGCCCGGATGGCCGGCCCTGCGGCATCGAGCGCATCCTCCGCCAGCACGGCCAGGTCGGCGAGCTCCATCGCGGTGGCACCCCCGTCGCTGCGGGCCAGGGTCAGCAGGGCCTCGATGAGCGCCTCCGCCCGGTCAACGGCCGCCCGCACCTCGGCGGCCATGTCCTCGAGCTGGGCGGAGCTCCGGTCCGGCTTGGCTAGCGTGACATCGATCGCGGTCCGCATCACTGTCAGCGGGGTGCGCAGCTCGTGAGAGGCGTTGGCGACGAAACGCCGCTGGCTGGCGAAGGCCGCGTCAAGCCGGGCCAGCATGGCGTCGTAGGTGTCGGCGAGTTCCTTCAGCTCGTCGGGCGGGCCGGCCAGCGCGAGGCGCTCGCCCAGGTTCTCCTCGGACGCGCGGCGGGCCGCCCCGGTGATGGCGTGCACGGGCCGCAGCGCCCGCCCGGCGACCAGCCAGCCCACGGCCCCGGACACCGCGCCCATGACGCCCAGGCCGACCAGCGAGTAGAGCAGCAGCTGGTGCACGGCCTCGGCGCGCTGGCTCTGCGCGCCAGCCACCACGCCGCTGCTGAAGCTCTGCCGGCACTTGCTGATCAGGGTCCGGTCTGCGGCCGTCAGGACGCGCGGCGTCTTCTCGGCGGCCATCACCTTGCCGCATGCCTTCCGGAGCGACTCCTGGGCCACGGTCGTCGGCTGGCCTGTCTTGCCCAGGGCGCTGGTGGTGCTCAGCCCGCGCACCACGAACACGTAGGTGAAAGCCAGCAGCATGGCTGCGGCCAGCAGGAAGAGCCCGCTGTAGATCAGGGTGAGCCGCAGCCGGATCGGCCGCCGCAGGGCGGCGCGGGCCGCCCAGGCCGGGCGCTTCACCGGACCCGCAGCCGGTAGCCGCTGCCGATCACCGTCTCGATCAGCGGCGGGTCCCCCAGCTTGCGCCGCAGCCGGGCCATGGTGACCGAGACCGTGTTGGTGAACGGGTCGGCGTGCTCGTCCCACACGTTCTCCAGGAGTTCTTCCGCGCTCACCACCGCGCCGTCCGCGCCGAGGACCGCCTCCAGCACGCCGAACTCCTTCCGGGTCAGCGGCACTGGCCGGCCGTCCCGGCTGACCCGGCGCCGGGCCCGGTCCATGGTCAGGTCGCCCCGGGTGATGACCGGGGGGGTGGACGGGGCCCGCCGGGACAGGGCCCGGACCCGGGCGACGAGCTCGGTGAACGCGAACGGCTTGGGCAGGTAGTCGTCGGCACCCAGGTTGAGCCCGTCCACCCGGTCCTCCACCGCCGCGGCCGCGGTCAGCATCAGGATCCGGGCGGGCGACGGCCCGGCCACCAGGCTCGCGCAGACCGCGTCCCCGTGCACCCGCGGCAGGTCGCGGTCGAGCACCACGACGTCGTAACGGTTCACCGCGGTGA
>DASQRM010000272.1:0-3375 GCA_035642895.1 Streptosporangiaceae bacterium
GGGCAGGTTGCTCACGTGTTACTCACCCGTTCGCCGCTCGAGTACCCCGAAGGGCCTTTCCGCTCGACTTGCATGTGTTAAGCACGCCGCCAGCGTTCGTCCTGAGCCAGGATCAAACTCTCCGTTGATGTCTATATGCAACCGCCAGCCTGGCGAGGCTAGCGAGAGCTGACACATGGAGTGCCCTATTGGTCGGCTTACGCCGGCCAGTAAGGCGATCTTGGCATTCCGTAGTGAGGTACCAGGCCGTTACCGGCCAAGCCCCCACTGACGGGGTTATGTGCATGTGCACTGGCTTTTAGCACGCTGTTGAGTTCTCAAGGAGCGGACGCGCACCATCGCCAGGCTTTCGCCTCAGCTCCGGGGCAACCCTTCTAACTTACCTTCATGTTACCGGGCTGTCAAGACCCTGTCTCCAGGTTTTTGACTGAGCTTGGTGGGCTCTACTAGCCCACGTCACCAACCAGCCCCGCAACATGTTCGCTGCTTCAGCTTACTGCGGTTCGGGACCACCCGTTACCGGGCTCCGTTCCGCAGGCGGCCGGTTCCAGTTCATCATCAGCTGATGATCACTCTTTAACCGGCCCTGCCGTCCCCCGGGACCGTCCGCCAGCGGCGTTCCGGTTCCCCTTGGGGCAGGTGAAACACTAAGCCGCAAAGCAGTTTCCGTCAAATCGGAGACCGCCCCGACCGGCTCTCCCCTGCTGACCTGCGAAGGGAGAATCCAGGCCCTCCGGGGCAGGGTCTGGGACCGGCCCGGGAGGGCCTCAGCGCGGCCCGGCGCGGACTCCACCGGGGTTTACCGGGCTAGGTACCGGGGATGGACCTGGGCCGTCTGACGGGTCCTGGGGGTCGCTTGGGGGCGAGGGCGGCGGCACCGCAGTCCTGCGCTTGGCTCCTAGCCTGGTGGTACCGCTTAGTTGGCTGGTGCCGCTTAGTTGGCTGGTACCGGCTAGTTGGCTGGTCGCTCTGGGTGGACTGTTACGCCGGCTACGGTGCGCTTGCCCCGGCGCAGGACCAGGAAACGGCCATGTAGCAGGTCATGCTGGGCTGGGCGGGCGTCGGGCTCGGTGACCTTGCGGTTGTTCAGGTAGGCGCCGCCCCCGGCGATGGCCCGCCGCGCCGCGGACCGGCTGGGCACGATCGTGGTCTCCGCCATCAGCTCGGCGATGGTGGGCAGTGTGCCTGCGCTCCCGGGGCTGGCCTTGATGGTGGTGGAGGGGACCTCGGCGAGGGCGGCGGCCAGCGTCTGCTCATCCAGTTCGGCGAGGTCACCCTGGCCGAACAGGGCGCGGCTGGCGGCGATCGCTTTCACGGTCTCGTCCGCGCCGTGGACCAGGGTGGTCATCTCCTCGGCCAGGGCCCGCTGCCCGAGCCGGGCCGCGGGCTTGTCCCGGGTCTCCTGCTCCAGGGCCTCGATCTCCTCGCGCGAGGAGAAGCTGAACACCCGGAGCAGGCCGGGTATCTCCTCGTCGGCCCGGTTCAGCCAGAACTGGTAGAACGCGTACGGGCTCATCAGGTCCGGGCTGATCCAGACGGCCCCGCCCTCGGTCTTCCCGTACTTGGTCCCGTCCGGCTTGGTGATCAGCGGGGTGGCCAGCGCATGCGCGGTCTCCCCTTCCACCCGCCGGATCAGGTCGACGCCGGAGACCAGGTTGCCCCACTGGTCACTGCCGCCCAGCTGCAGCGTGCAGCCGAGCCGCCGGTACAGCTCGAGGAAGTCGTTAGCCTGCAGGATCTGGTAGCTGAACTCGGTGTAGCTGATCCCGCCCGCTTCCAGCCGGGCCCGGACCGACTCCCGGCCGAGCATCTGGTTGACCGGGAAGTGCTTGCCGATGTCACGCAGGAACTCCAGCGCGGAGAGCGGCTCGGTCCATTCCAGGTTGCTAACGATCAGCGCGCCGTCCGGGGCGCCGGAGAAATCCAGGAACCGGGACACCTCACGGCGGATCCGCTCCACCCATCCGGCGATGACCTCGCGCGAGTTGAGCACGCGCTCGGCGGACTTGCCGCTGGGGTCCCCGATCAGCCCGGTGGCGCCGCCGACCAGCGCGATCGGCTGGTGCCCGGCCAGCTGGAAGCGGCGCATGGTGAGCAGCAGCACCAGGTTGCCGATGTGCAGGCCGGGAGCGGTCGGATCGAAACCGCCGTACAGGGTGACCGGGCCAGCATCGAGGGCCTTGCGGAGTTCCTCGAGGTCGGTGGATTGGGCAATCAGGCCGCGCCACACCAGCTCGTCGATGATGTCAGTCACCGGGGTATCGTCCCACCATCGGCGGCCGAGGGCGAAACTGGTTTCGGCCTGGTCCGGGGCACGTACGGCCGGTAGGCCGACACCGTGGGGTCCCCGGTCAGCCAGAACCGCCAGGCCCGGTCAGCGGCACTGCTCACCCCGACCCGCGGCCCCCGGCTGATCTGGCGGGGTGTTCCGGCTGGCGGTCCCGGGCGGATCCGCAGCGGGGACGCGGGGTCGCACGCGTCCACGCCGTTCTGGGCGCGGTCGATGCCGAGGGCCTGGCACAGCCGGGCCGGGCCGCGGGCCAGGTCCCGGTCCGCCAGATTCCGGGCCGCGAGCCGCGCCGCCGGACGGCCCGCGAGCCGCCGTGCGGCCGCGAGCGGCGCCCCCTCGATGACCCGGCCCGCCCGCAGCAGCACCGCAGTGGCCGTGCCTTCCGGTCCGCAGACCAGGTTGACGCAGAAGTGCATGCCGTAGGTGAAGTACACGTACGCATGCCCGGGCGGCCCGAACATCACCGCGTTGCGCGCGGTGCGGCCCCGGTAGGAGTGCGAGGCCGGGTCCGCGCTCCCCTCGTACGCCTCGTCCTCGGTGAGCTCGACGGCGACCAGCCCCTCGGCGGTCTGGTGTTCCAGCACGCAGCCCAGCAGCCGGGGAGCCACCTGCAGCGAGGGGTCCGCGAAGAACTCCCGGGGCAGCAGGGCTGTCCCCGGCCCCGCCCCGGCCCACCCCGGCCCCGGCCCGGCCGGCCCGTCCCCGGCAGGCCGCGGGCCGGTCAGCGGGCCGCCCACGCAGCGTGCTCGTCGACCACCGCGCGCAGCGCGGTGAGCTGCTCCGCCACCCGCTGCGGCGCGGTGCCGCCGGGCGCCCGGCGGGCGGCCAGAGCACCCTGCACCGACAGCACCTCGCGGATGTCGGGGGTGAGGTACTCCGAGATCTTGGCCAGGTCCTCGTCGCTCACGTCCGGCAGGTCGCAGTCGTGTACCTGGCACCACACGACCAGGTGCCCCACCACCTCGTGCGCGTCACGGAACGGCACCCCCCGCCGGACCAGCAGCTCAGCCAGGTCGGTGGCCAGCGCGAATCCGGTACTGGCCCCGCGGGCCAGCTTCTGCGGGTGGATCTGCAGCGTGCTGACC
>DASQRM010000273.1:0-20274 GCA_035642895.1 Streptosporangiaceae bacterium
GACTGAGCGGAGACCTGCAACGCGAGCCCCAGCGACCGCGCCCGCTCGTAGAGCTGCCAGATCGGCAGCCGGCGGGACACGGCGCTGAACTCGTCCACCGCCAGCAGGATCTCCCGGCGCGGCCCGGCCGGCTGGACCGCGTACCAGGCCAGCAGGTCGACCAGCGCACGGGCCTGCGCCTCGGCTACGGCGATCTCGGCGGTCCCCTACAGGATGCAGTACCAGGCGTCGGCGTCACCGAACCCGCCCGGCCCGTCCAGCCCGGCGCCCAGGCGGCGCAGCAGGGCCCGGTACCGCAACGCTACGTCGCTGACGTGCCCGGCCGAAGACCGCAGTAACCCGGCGGAAGCGCTGCCCGGTGCGCCCGCGTAGGCCACGGCCAGCCAGTTCGCGTCCAGCCGAGCGAGGAAGTCGGCCGTGCTGGCCGGCGGCCCGCCCGGGGCGTCCACGGCCAGCCGGACGATCTCTTCCAGCACGTCGGCGTAGTACGCGGCGCCGCCGGTGCCCGACTCGACCATGTCTACCAGGGTGCTGACGAGTTGGCGGGGCGGCAGCGCCCACAGCGACAGGCTGGCCTCGTCGGGCCAGATCGCGGTGGACGTGGCGCCCGCGCCGCGCAGCACCCGGCGGGCCCGGTCGGCGATCCGCCGGGAATCGGCCCCGCCCTTGCAGTCCAGCACGACGAGCAGCGGGCGCGGCCGGCGGCCGGCCGCGTGCAGCTCCATCCCCCTGGTCATGAACCCGGCCCACAGCCTCAGCAGCAAGGTGGTCTTCCCGGTTCCCGTGGTCCCCAGCACCACCTGGTGCGAGCGCAGCCGGGGATACGGCAGCACGGCCAGCGGCCGGGCCGGGTGGCGTACCGTCCGGATCGTGGCCCCGGCCACCACGCTCCCGTCGCGGAGCAGCAACGGCACGGAGCCGGGCGCGGTGATCCGGGCCCGGGCGGTGCGCACCTGGTGCCGCCACTGGCGCTGGTCGAAGGCGGCGGGGGCGCTGGGTGCCAGCCCGCCGCTGCCCGTCTCCATGGTGTAGATGCGCCAGGACCAGGCCAGGCCGCCGGCCACCAGGCCGAGCGGGATGGCCAGCGGCGCCACGGTCACCGCGGCCCTGAGGTAGCTGCCGGCCGCGGCCTCGTGCCACATGGCCAGCCAGGTGAGGTACGGTGCGGCGGCCACCCGCGGCCAGGGCTGGCCGCCGGCGGCCATCGCGGCCAGCCACGCCGCGAGCATCGGCAGGCACCAGGCCGCTGCCCGGTACAGCTGGCGCGGCGGCCAGCCGAGGAACCACGCGAGGGTGGCCGAGTAGGCCGCGACCAGGACGATGGGCGCGGCCAGAATCATTGCCGCAACGAAAACCGCCACCCGCAGGACCCGCCAGATGATCCTCGCCATGCCGCGGACCAGGAAAAACCCTACGTAACGGCGGATCACGTCGCCGCCCCCTGGTCCCGGGGCGTGCCGTGGTCCCGGGGCGTGCTGCGGTCCTGGGGCAGGCCGCGATCCGGGGGCGTGCTCCCGGATCGGGTGCGCAAAGCCCGGGACGGGGCTGGCCGGTCCGCCCCGGGGCGTGCGGTCAGCGGCGTGCCGTCACTCAGCCCGGCGCCCGCGGGCAGGCCCCGGATCTCCACCCGGGCAGCCAGCGCGCCGGGCAGGTCGGCCCGGGCCCGGATGACGGTCGGCCGGGCCGCGGGTGAGCACAGGTACAGCACCCGCGCGTGCCGCGGTAGCGCCCCCGGGACCCGGACCTCGGCGGCCGGGCCGCCGTAGTCGCCGGTCCGGGTGAGGATCTCGGCCATGATCGCCGCGGTGCGGCGCACGGTCTTGCGGGTGAGTTCCGCCTCGATGGCCCAGCATTCGCCGGCCCACGGCGGTGCGGCCCCGCGACCCCGGTCCCGGGCTCTGCCGTCCGGGACCGGGTTATCCGGGCCCGGGTCATCCGTGTCTGGCCAGTGCACCTCCCCGTCGGGCAGGTGTTCGCGGAGCGGCACCCGGCTCCCCATCCGGGCCCGCAGCCGGCGCTCGCTGCGCCAGTATGCCCCCGCAGCCAGGTACCCGGGCGCGGACTCCAGCGCCAGCCGGACCGCGGTCACGGCGCGCAGGTGCGCCAGCCGGGCCAGCGCCGGCGGCGCCGGCCGGTACGGCAGCCCGCAGGCCAGCAGCCCGTCCCGGGTCAGCCAGACCCACGGGCGGCCCGGACCGAGCCGCGCCGACTCGGCGTGGCCCTGCCCGCGCCACCGGGCCGCGAGGGCCCGGGCCCGGACCTCGCTAACCGCTAACCGGGCGGCTAACTGATCCAATTGCACGCCATACATCTCGGCGGTGAATAACAGCCCGGCGACATCCCGCTCGCTCACCCGACCACTACATCATGCCGACGCGCCGTGACGTTAGGGCCTATCTGGGCGGTTTTCGAATCGAAGTCCGGCCGGCAATATTAGCCAAAAGCGCCGCTGCCCTGGTGCTTCCGCGCGCGGTGGGGCACAATTTGGCGCGGGAGCACGGATCGCTCCCGGTAGGCTGGCCCGCCTGGCGGGCTTGCTGATGTGCCGGGCAGGCATAAGCTGTTCGCTGATATCCGGATCACCGCTGGCGCAGGGTCCGAGGTCGTTGGGGAAGACGCACCTCGGTCACTCGCAGGGAGGTCTGGTGTCAGTTCACGGCGTGCTGCAGGTCCATTCCGCGCCCCCGGCGCTGTGCCCGCACATCGAATGGGCGGTCGCCGGGGTTCTTGGCGTACCCGTCGACCTGGCCTGGGTCGGTCAGCCGGCCGCGCCCGGTACGCTGCGCGGCGAGCTCAACTGGCAGGCCCGGCCCGGCGCGGCCGGCTCGATCACGTCGGCGCTGTCCGGCTGGAACCGGCTGCGTTTCGAGGTGACCGAGGAGGCCAGCGCGGGCTGCGACCCGGTCCGGTACAGCTACACCCCGGCGCTGGGCACCTTCTCGGCGGTCACCGGGGCCAACGGGGACATCATGATCCCGGAGAACCGGCTGCTCGCGGCCATGACCGTGGCCGCCGCCGCCCAGTCCGGCCTCCAGGTGGCCGCCACCACCACGCTGGAGGAAGAACTCGACCGGCTGCTGGGGCGGCCCTGGGACGCGGAACTCGAGCCGTTCCGGTGCGCGGCGGAGGGCGCACCGGTGCGCTGGCTGCACGCCACCGGCTGAGGCCCGGGCCGGACCGGCCGCCCTCGCAACGTCCTGGCCGCCGTGGGAGACCAGGCCTACCATGAAGGCCAGGTTTTCCCGGCAGTCGCCGGGGAGGCGACCTGCCGCGCTGGCGATGTCCCGTGGAGGAACGATGCAGATCGAGGTAGTGGTGCCTGACGACTGGACCCCGGGGCTGACGCTGGCGATGCAGCAGCTGTTGCAGCGCGCCTTCCGCAGCGGCTACCCGATTATTACCGTTATCCGCCCGGATGCGACGGCAGAGCAGATCCAAGACGTCTACCAGCGGATCGGGACGGTTGTCCAAGAGTCCGGCCTGACCGCGTGACCGCCAGGGCCGCGGGGCGGGGGACGCCGGCCCGGGTGCTCCTGGATTGTGATCCGGGGATCGACGACGCCCTCGCGATCGTCTTCGGCTGCGGCCATCCCAGCCTGGACCTGACCGGGGTGACCACGGTCAGCGGGAACGTCAATCTGGACACGGTGACCGCCAACGCGCTCAGCGTGCTCGAACTCGCCGGCCGGCCGGACGTGCCCGTGGTGCCGGGCTGTGCGCGTCCCCTGCTGCGGGCCACGCTGGACGCCCGCGAGGTGCACGGCGAGGGCGGGCTGGGGGCGGCACGGCTGCCCGCCGCGCAGGCCGCCCCGACCGCCGGTCACGCGGTGGATTACCTGATCGAGACGATCGGCGCGGCCCCCGGCGAGATCACCCTGATCGCGACCGGGCCGCTGACCAACATCGCGCTCGCGGTGCGCCGCGAGCCACGGCTGGTCGGCTGGGTCCGCGACTTCGTCATCATGGGCGGGTCGGCGGCGCGGGGTAACGTCACCCCGGCCGCCGAGTTCAACATCGCGGCGGATCCCGAGGCCGCCGCGATCGTGTTCGAGGCGGGCTGGCAGGTCACCATGGTCGGCCTGGACGTGACCCTGCAGGCCCGGGCCACCCCGGAGGTCCAGGACCGGATGCGCGGCCTGGGCCGGCTCGGCGCGGACCTGCTGCTGCCCGGCCTGCTCGGCTACCGGGGCGAACCGGCCCCGGGCGACGCCGCAGCGGGCGGTGCGCCGGTGCACGACGTGTGCGCGCTGGCGCTGGTCGCCGAGCCGGGCCTGTTCGGCTGCGACCCGGCGCGGGTGGACGTGGAGACCGCAGGCCGGTGGACGACCGGGATGACCGTGACCGACTTCAGCGGGCCCGCTGAGGCGCGTAACGCCCTGGTCGCGATGAGGGTGGACGGGCCGGCGTTCTGGGACCTGGTGCTCAGCGCCTACGCCAAGATTCCCGCCGCCAGCCCCGCCTCCTGAGCGCGGGGCCGGGGTACACCGCGCCGGGCGTCAGTTGGCCTCCACGGTGACCACGATGTTGCCCCGGGTGGCGTTGGAGTAGGGGCAGACCTGGTGCGCGGCCTCGGCCAGCCGCAGCGTGGTGTCCGCGTCCACCCCGGGGATGGAAACCTTGAGCGCGACGGCCAGGCCGTACCCGCCGCCGCCGATGACGCCGATGCTGACGTCCGCCTCGACCAGCGAGTCCTCGGTGTCCACCCCGGCCCGGCGGCCGGCCACCCCGAGCGCGCTCTGGAAGCAGGCCGCGTACCCGGCGGCGAACAACTGCTCGGGGTTGGTGTCCCCACCCGGGCCGCCCATCTCCTTCGGCGGCTTCAGGTGCACGTCGAGCAGGCCGTCGTCGGTGACGGCGTGGCCCGACCGGCCGCCGGTCGCCGTGGCCCTGGCGGTGTAGAGCGGCTTGACGAGTACAGTCGGCCCATCTGGAGCTGACACGATTCCTCCTGGGTGTCCGGGCGCGCCACCCGGGAAACGGCGCGCCTCTCCCGGGCCAACAGCCGCCCGGGCCGCCCTCATTCCGCGCGCTGCTAGCCCGGGGGGGCGACCCCCCGGATCCCCCGCTCGCCGCTACGCGAACGCCGGCTCGGCGAGCACCCGCCTGCGGCGGGCCCCGCCCTCACCGGCGAAGCTAGCCCGGGGGGGAACCCCGGCGAGCTAGGTTGGCTGGGCTAGCGATCGGTAGCGGAGCGTCCGGAACAGGAAGGCCAGCGCGTACAGCACGCCCACCAGGATCAGCAGGAACCGGTAACCGGTGATCAGGGCCAGGTACTCCAGGGCCCCGCCGACCATGGCCCCGAGCAGGTTGGCCGCGAACGCGGTGGTGGTGGTCTCCACGTCGCTGAACCGCTGCGCGAAGATCAGGTTCGCGATGAACACCGGAGCGAAGGCCAGCGCCCCGCCGGCCAGGAACCGCGCCGCGATAGGCAGGCTGAGCAGGTCGTCCTGCGGGATCAGCCAGGTCAGCACCAGGCTGGCGATCAGCGCGGCGTAGAGCACCACCGGTGGCGGCAGCTTCACGTGCCGGGCGGTTTCCACCGCCAGGTACACCGCGACCAGGATCGCCACCGTCACCAGCGCGTTGACCAGCCAGGTGCTGCCGAACAGCAGCGCGAACTGGACGATGTTCTTCGTTTCCAGCAGCAGGAACGCCGCGCCCATGAAGGCCAGGTCGATGTAGCCGCCCATCTTGCGGAACGAGCGGCTGCCGAAGAGCCAGACGGCGATGAGCGAGGCGGCCAGGATCAGCCCCAGCATCCACGCGTAGCTCGCGGGAATGGTGTTCTTCAGCAGGTACGGGAACGGATGGTCGTCAGTGGCCGGCGCGACCTGCTGGCCTCGCCACACCGTCCCGTTGCCGGCCCCGACGCAGTGCGGCACCGTCTCCCCGGCCGGCTTGTCGGTCAGCACGGCCAGCCGCCGGCCGCCCAGCGGCGGTCCCACCTGCGAGCAGGGCGCCTGCCCGAACGCGTCCAGCATCGTGGTCGCGTAGCGGTTGTACAGGTGGTTCGAGTAGTAGTTGTACATGGACATGGTGCCGCCGGGGGCCAGGTGCGCCCGGGCGGACTGGACCGACTGCTCGGTGAGCAGGTAGCTCTCCAGCCGCAGGTTGGACTGCCCGTTGACCGCGGTCAGCGAGTCGGGCAGCGCGAACAGGATCAGGTTGTAGTGCTGCTTGGTGTTCTGCAGGAAGGCCCGGCCGTCAGCGTTGTGCAAGGTCACCCGCGGGCTGTCGTACGGGTGGTTCGGGTGCTCGCTCTTGCCGAGCTTGATCAGGACCGGGTCGATCTCCACCGCGTCCACGTGCTGCGCGCCCTCGGACAGTGCCACCGCGACGTCGTTACCCGTGCCGGCCCCCACGATCAGGACGTTCTTCAGCGACGAGCGCGTCACGTGCTGGTACGGGTAGAAGTAGAACTTCTTCTGCTGGTGCAGCACGGTCAGCGAGCGGGCCGCCTGGTACGGGATGTTATTGGCCGACACGTACAGCGCGGGGTGGGTCTTGCCACTGAGCTGTGCGGAGATCTTGTAGTACGGGGACCACTGCTGGTGCGGAGCCGCGGACTCGATGGCCAGCATGATCACCACGATGGCGGCCGCCGCGTACTGCCACCGCCGGGCCGACCGTCCTAGCAGCAGGACCAGGCCGCCGGCCACGATCACGCCCCAGGCCACTGGGGGCAGTTCCAGGAAGGACAGCAGGGTGAAGGCCGCAGTGCCTACGATGCTGCCGAATATGTCCAGCCGGTAGGCCTTGAGCGGCTCGAACGTCACGAACAGCCGGGCCACGGCCTGGCCGAATCCGGCCATCACCGCCGTGCTCAGCACGAAGATCACGGTCAGGCTGACCGGACGGGGGAGCGCCTGGGTGCCGAACAGGCCCTGATAGGGATGCGGGCCGGCCAGGGTGGCCAGGATGACCGGAAAGGCCAGCACGAACGCCACCAGCAGGACCAGCGCCAGCGGGGCCCAGCGCACGAAGTCCCGGTTGGACTTGGCGTTCAGGAAGCCGAGGCCGATGCCGAGGAAGCTGGCCAGCAGCACGAAGTTGGTGGCGTTGGTGACGTAGACGTTGTTCGCCGCCGTCCACCGGATCAGGGCCAGTTCGACAAACAGCATGAGGAAGCTGGCGAAGGCCAGTTGTGCCGGTTTATCCAGCCAGCGGCTGACGCCCGCGGCCCCGTCGGCCGGGGTGTCCCCGGCGGTGCCAGTGTCGGTGGTACCGGCGCCGCGGGTACCAGCGTCGGCGATACCAGTGCCGGGAGTACTGGTGGCGCCGTTCGCAGCAACGGTGCCGGTCCCGGCGGCGGTACCGTTCCCGGACGCGGTGCCATTCCCGGTGGTACTGGGCATGTGCGCCGCATCGGCGGTTTCGGACTGGTCGGCTACGCTTTCAGGGCGCTCATCAAGGGGCATAGATCGTCGATCGTACGTGGGGCTCAGCATCCCGGCCGGTCGATCGGGGAGATTTTCCCGCCCGATCCGTTACTAATTTGGGGCGTATCTACGGCTCTAGCTTTACTGCTCCCTTACTGCTGGCCACCCTACTGGGCTGCGACGGCCGCCGGGTCCGCCCCGGTCCCCGGCGGCACCGGGGCGAAGTCGCCGTCCAGCCAGGCGGAGAACAGCACCCCGGCCTCGGCGGTGGTCCGGTCGCCGGCGTCCTGCCAGCCCTGGCTGAGCCGGCCCGCCTGGGCGGGGTCAAGCGGCGGCTGGGTGGCGCGCAGCCAGCCCTGGGTGATCGGCTCGGTGGCCTCGGGATGGAACTGCAGGCCGAGGTGCGGGCCGATCGCGAAGGCCTGGACCGAGGCGCCCCCGGTGGCCAGCTCCCGGGCGCCCGGCGGCAGGTCGAACCCGTCCCGGTGCCACTCCAGCCAGGGGCCGCCGGCCAGGCCCGGGTACTGGCTGGCCAGCCGCACCCAGCCAATCTCGGGCTCAGGCAGCCGGTACACCCGCGCGCCCAGCGCGCGGGCCAGTACCTGGCCGCCGAAGCAGATCCCCAGCAGCGGGACCCCGTCCGCCACGGCCTGGCGCACCAGGTCCAGCTCGCCGGCCAGCCAGGGGATGTCGTCGTCGAACGCGGTCCGCTCCGACCCGAGGACCACCACGCCGGCGGCTTCCGGCAGCCGGGCGGGCAGCCGGTCCCCGCCGCCCAGGTGGACGGTGCTCAGGGCCAGCCCGCGGGCCCGGGCCCACGGGCCGAGCAGCCCGGCCGGCGCGTCGAGCTCGTGCTCGATCACCAGCAGCCGCCCGTGCTCTCCCATCACGCTGCTCTCCCAGGTCGCTAATCGCCCAACCACTGGCTCGCTGAACCACTGGCTCGCTCAACCACTGGCTCGCATGGCTCTCTCAATCACTGGCTCGCGCAACCACTGGCTCGCCTAACCACTGGCGGTCAGAGCGGGATGTTGCCGTGCTGGCCGCGGACCTGCGGGGCGGCGGCGATGGCCCGGGCCAGCGCTTCCCGGGTGGTGGCGGGCTCGATGACCTCGTCGATCACGCCCAGCGCCCGGGCGCGTTCCAGGCCGCCGGCCTCCCGCTCGTGCTCCTCGGCCAGCCGGGCCTCGACCTCCTGGAGCTGGGCAGGAGGCACGTCGGCGAGCGCGCGCCGGTGCAGGACACGCACGGCCGCCACCGCGCCCATCACCGCGATCTCGGCGCCCGGCCAGGCGAACACCCGGGTCGCGCCCAGTGCCCGGCTGTTCATGGCGATGTAGGCGCCGCCGTAGGACTTCCGGGTGACCAGGGTGACCCGGGGCACCGTGGCCTCCGCGAACGCGTGCAGCAGCTTGGCGCCGCGGCGCACCACCCCGTCCCACTCCTGGCCGACGCCGGGCAGGTACCCGGGCACGTCCACCACGACGACGAGGGGTACCCCGAACGCATCGCACATCCGGACGAACCGGGCCGCCTTCTCCGCCGAGGTGGCGTCGAGGCAGCCGCCGAGCCGCAGCGGGTTGTTGGCCACGATGCCGACCGTGCGGCCGGCCAGGCGGCCGAGCATGGTGACCACGTTCGGCGCCCACCGCGGGTGCAGCTCGATGCCGGGCGCGTCCAGCAGCCCGGCGAGCAGCGGGTGCACGTCGTAGGCGCGGCGGCGAGATTCCGGCAGCAGCTGGTCCAGCTCGGCCCCGTCCTTCCCGGCCAGCAGGTCCGCGTCCACCACGCCCTGCTCACCGAGCAGCAGCGCGACCCGCCGGGCCTGGCCGAGCGCGTCCGCATCGGTGGCGGCCACCAGGTGCACCACGCCCGAGCGGCGGCTGTGCGGCTCGGGGCCGCCGAGCCGGGCCATGTCCACGTCCTCGCCGGTCACGCTGCGGACCACGTCCGGGCCGGTGACGAAGATGCGGCCGTGATCGGACAGGATCACGATGTCGGTCAGGGCCGGCCCGTAGGCGGCGCCGCCGGCCGCAGGCCCGAGCACCACGGAGATCTGCGGGATCTTCCCGGAGGCCCGGGTCATGGCGGCGAACACGGTGCCCACCGCGTGCAGGCTCTCCACGCCCTCACGCAGCCGGGCACCGCCGGAATGCCACAGCCCGATCACCGGGGCGCCCTGAGCCAGGGCCTCGTCGTAGGCGGCCACGATCGCCGCGCAGCCCTCGCTGCCCATGGCCCCGCCCTGCACCCGCGGGTCGCTGGCGAACGCGACCGCGGTCATCCCGTCGATGGTCCCGAGGGCCGCGACCTCCCCGCTCGAGTCGTGCGGGGTGAGCAGGCGGACCGAGCCGGGGTCGAACAGTGCTTCGAGCCGGGCCTCGGGATCCCGGGAGATGAATGGGGCGGGCGCGGCGCTGGGAGACCGGGGAGCGGCGGCCCCGCTTGGGGCCCCGTTGATGCTCTGCTCGTGGCTGCGCTGCTTGGTGCTGCCCTGCGTGCTGGTGCTCTGCTTATCGCTGCCCGGCTTGTTGCTGCTCTGCTGGCTGGGGGCAGCCGGGGTGCCGCCGGCAATGACCGTCACGGGATGTCTCCTTGCGGTAGGCGGAGCACACGGGCGGGAGAGGCGGGCCAGGGGTGGGCCTAGACCGCCGTGAAGGCCAGCGCCACGTTCGCGCCGCCGAACCCGAACGAGTTGTTCAGCGCGGCCATCGGGGCGCTGGTGTGCGGGGCCAGCTTCCGCGGCTCGGTGGCGATGTCGATCCTGGTCTCGTCGTCAGGGTCGTCCAGGTTGATGGTGGGCGGGGCGACGTGGTCCCGGAGCGCCAGGATGGTGGCCACCGACTCGACCGCACCGGCCCCGCCGAGCAGATGCCCGGTCATGGACTTGGTGGCCGACACCACGACCCCGCCGGCCGCGTCGCCGAGGGCCCGGGCGATGGCCTGGCCCTCGACCACGTCCCCCGCCGGGGTGGAGGTGGCGTGCGCGTTGACGTGGACGATCTGCTCCGCGGCCACGCCGGAGTCAGCCAGCGCGCGCTGCATCGCCTTCACCAGCCCGGTTCCTTCCGGATCGGGCTGGGCGATGTGGTGCGCGTCCGAGGAGTAGCCGAAGCCGGCCGCGATCGCGTGCACCAAGGCACCTCGCCTGGCGGCGTGCTCGGCCGACTCCACCACGACGATGCCGGCGCCCTCGCCGAGCAGGAAGCCGTCCCGGCCCTTGTCGAACGGCCGGGAGGCGCGCTCCGGCTCGTCGTTGCGGGTGGACAGCGCCCGCATGGCGGCGAACGCCGCGACGTTCAGCGGGATGATCGCGGCCTCGGTCCCGCCGGCCAGCACCACGTCGGCCCGGCCCGCCCGGATCATGTCGATGGCGTAGCCGATGGCCTCGGCGCCGGACGCGCAGGCGCTGACCGTCGTGTGCACCTCGGCGCGGGCGTTCAGCTCGATGGCGATCCAGCCGGCCGCGCCGTTCGGCATGAGCATCGGGACCGTGTACGGGGAGAGCCGCTGCCAGCCCTTGTCGTTCATGGTGTCGTAGGCGGCGATGGTGGAAGCCACCCCGCCGATCCCGCTGGAGACGACGACGGCGAGCCGGTCCGGGTCCACCTCGGGGGATCCCGCGTGGGCCCACGCCTCCCGGGCGGCCACGATGGCCAGCTGCTCGCAGCGGTCCAGCCGCCGGGCCTGCACCCGGTCCAGCACCGTCGCCGGGTCGACCGCGGCCGGGGCCGCGATCTGCACCGGCAGCGGCACCTCGGTCCAGTCGGCGGGGAGCTTGCGTGCCCCGCTCCGACCGGCCAGGAGCGATTCCCAGGTTGAGGCTACGTCCCCGCCCAGCGGCGTGGTCGCGCCCAGTCCGGTGACGACGACGCTTGGTTGATCTGCCCGCACTGTGAATCGCTCCTCTTGCGTACGTGGTGCGCCCGGCTCGCGGTAGCGACGGCGCACCGGATGGGTCCCGCGGGAAGGCGGCGCCCCCGGCTCAGGCCGATACTTCGGCGTTTTGCACGTAGGTGACGACGTCCTGCACGGTCTTGAGGTTCTTGAGCTGGTCGTCCGGGATCTCCACGCCGAATTTGTCCTGCGCCGCCACCGCGATCTCCACCATGGACAGCGAGTCGATGTCGAGGTCGTCGACGAAGCTCTTGTCCGGGGTGACCTGGTCGGCGGGGACGCCGGCGACCTCGTCGACGATTTCGCCGAGGCCTGCGAGGATCTCCTGCTCAGTCATGGCCATGTGCCCGTGTTCTCCTTCGTGTGATGGATATGTCGGCCCCGGGGCGTACGCCTGGGGCCACGGCGCGGTCAGGGTACCGTGATCACCTGGGCCGCATAGCTGATGCCTGCCCCGAAGCCGAGCAGCAGTACTGCGGATCCCGAGCCCACCTCGCCGCGCTCGATCATCGCCGACAGGGCGAGCGGGATGGACGCCGACGACGTGTTGCCGGAGTGGATGATGTCGGTGGCCACCAGGGCCTGCGGGGCCCCCAGCTTCCTCGCGATGGCCTCGATGATGCGCAGGTTGGCCTGGTGCGGGACGAACGCGGCCAGGTCGGAAGGGGTCACGCCCGCCCGCTCGCAGGCCTTCAGGGCGATGGGGTGCAGGGCCGTGGTCGCCCAGCGGAACACCGCCTGCCCCTCCTGGACGATGAACGACCGGCGGTCCTTGATGAAGATCTTGTCGGCCATGCCGCCATCGCTACCCCAGACCACGGGCCCGATGCCGGCCTCGCCGGCCTCGGCCGGGCCGACCACCGCAGCCCCGGCGCCGTCCGCGAAGATGATGCAGGTCGAGCGGTCCGTCCAGTCGACCCACTGGGAGAGCTTCTCGGCTCCGATGACCAGCACGTGCCGGGAGGTGCCCGTCCGGACCGCGTCGCTGGCGGTGCCCAGCGCGTAGCAGAACCCGGCGCAGGCGGCGTTGAGGTCGAACGCGCCCGGGGCCACGATGCCGAGCCGGGTCGCGACGGTAGCGGCCGTGTTGGGGATGGGCGCCTCGGGGGTGCAGGTGGCCACGATGACCAGGTCGATGTCGGCGGGGGACAGGCCGCTGGCGGCCAGCGCCTTGCCGCCCGCGGCCACCGCCATGTCGGCGAGCGTCTCATCGGGGCCGGCGATCCGGCGGCTGACGATGCCCACCCGGCTGCGGATCCACTCGTCGCTGGTCTCCACCTGCTGGGCGATCTCGTCATTGGTGACCACCCGGGCTGGCTGATATCCGCCGAACGCCAGGATCCGCGCACCGGCTGTGCCGTCGGTGACTCGCATCAACGTGGTTCCTTCCCGTGCCGTTCGGTGTCTAGTTGGGGGTCGGTCAGTGGGGTTCACTACCAGTGCTGCTACCCAGGCCGGCCGGAATTACCGGCCGGTGCGGGCTGGATGCGGCTGCAACCGGACGAGCGGCTGCCCCGCGCTGACCGGATCGCCGTCCTCGACCAGCCACTCGAGCACGGTGGCGGCAAACGGCGGGGTGATCAGGTGCCGTCCGCCGCGCTGCTCGACGTGCCCGATCTCCGTGCCCGGGGACAGCGCCGCGCCCACGGTAGGGGCCGCGCCGGACGACCCGGAGCGGAACGTGCCGGCCAGCGGCGCGACCAGCAGCCGCCACTCCGGGGTGTGACCGTCGTCGGCCGGCCCATCGTAGGGGTCCAGCGCACCGTGCTCGGCGATCAGCTTGGTGGCCTCGGGGAGGTCGTCGGGGGTCTTCAGGGCGGCCAGCGCCACGCCGGGCATCGCCCGCCGGGCCAGCCCGGTCAGGGTGCCGGCCGGCGGCAGCTCGATCAGCGCCCCCGCCTCCAGGTCGGTCATGGTGCGCATGCACAGGTTCCACCGCACCGGCGCGCTGACCTGGTTGACGATGCGCTCCAGCCAGTCCGCGCCGCTCTGGACTGCGGCGCCGTCCTGGTTGGACAGCAGCGGCAGCACCGGATCGCTGACCGTGACGGTAGCGGCCGCCTCGCGCAGCGCGTCCACCGCCGGGGCCATGTGCCGGGTGTGGAACGCCCCGGCCACCTGGAGCGGCCGCAGCCGCGCCTTAGCGGGCGGGTCGGCGGCGAACGCGGCCAGCTGCTCGAGCGTGCCGGCCGCGACGACCTGCCCGGCGCCGTTGATGTTCGCCGGGGTGAGCCCGTGCGCCTCGATCGAGTCGAGGACCTCGGCCTCGTCCCCGCCGAGCACGGCGGTCATCCCGGTGGCCTCGATGGCGGCGGCCTTCGCCATGGCCTGCCCCCGGACCCGGACCAGGCGCATCGCGTCCTCGGCGGTGAGCACCCCGGCGACAACGCCGGAGCCCAGCTCGCCCACGCTGTGCCCGGCCGTCGCGCCGGTGTGCACCTGGGCCTGGCCGAGTCCGCCGAACAACGTCTGCACCGCGGCGATGGCGGCTGCGACCAGGAGCGGCTGCGCGATGGCCGTATCCCGGATTTCGTCCGCGTCGGCGGTCGTCCCGTACTTGATCAGGTCGACACCGGCCAGCTCGGACCAGGCGCCGAGGCGCTCGGCGAAGCCGGGGAGTTCCAGCCAGGGGGACAGGAACCCAGGGGTCTGGGCACCCTGACCCGGGGCGGCGATAACGAGCATTCTCTTACCCTGCACTGTAGGAGTCCGCTACATGGGTCTGAAACAGCACGAAGTTTGCCCTAGAGACCCTGTCGGTTTCCTACAACCTATGTGCGATTGTGCACGAGCCGACCCAGAACGATGCCGACCCACAGGGTGAAGCCGGCCCGGCCGTCCGAGGGGATCAGCCCGGTGAGCTCGCTGATCCGGCGCAACCGGTAACGGACGGTATTTGGATGAACAAACAGCATCCGGGCGGTGGCCTCGAGCGAGGAACCCTGCTCCAGGTAGGTGGTGATCGTGTCGAGCAAGGCCGTGCCGCCGTGCCGCAGCGGTTCGAACACGTCCCGGATGAGCTGGGCCCGGGCCGCCTCGTCGCCGTCCAGCGCGCGTTCCGGGAGCAGGTCATCGGCCAGCACCGGACGCGGTGAATCCGGCCAGCCCGGGGCGGCGCGCAGCCCGGCCAGCGCCGAGGCGGCCGAGCGCGTGGCCGCGTGCAGGTCGTCGACGACGGGGCCGACCACCACCGGGCCGGAGCCGAAGCGCCCGGCGAACTGGCCCGCGGCGCTCAGCGGGTCGTCGGTCCCGCCCAGCACCACCACGAGCCGGGTGCCGTGCACCCCGGCCAGCAGGTCGAGCCGGGACCGGCGGACGATCACGCGCAGCTCCTCGATCAGGCCTTCCGGCTCGGAGCCGTCCGCGTGGCCGACGATCACCGCCACCGGCGAGTGCGACCAGTTCAGGGCGGAGGCCCAGGACTGAAGTCCCTCGCCCATCTCGCCGCGCACCAGCGAGTCCACGACCAGGGCCTCCAGCCGGGCGTCCCAGGCGCCGCGGGCTTCCGCCGTCCGCGCGTAGACCTGGGCGGCGCCGAAGGCGACCTCGCGGGTGTAGCGGAGCACCGCCTCGCGCAGTTCCGCCTCGCCGCCCGGGGCGGCCAGCTCATCGACCCGGGCCTCGACCACGTCGATGATGATCCGCACCATCTCCACGGCCTGCTGCAGGCTGACCGCGCGGGCCAGCTCGCGGGGCGCGGTGCCGAACACCTCGACGGCCACCGAGGGACGGCCGCGCTTGGGGTGCTTGATCCAGTCCACGAAGGCGGCGATGCCGGCCTGGGCGACCAGGCCGATCCAGGAGCGGTTCTCCGCCGACATGGAGCGGAACCAGGACAGCCGCTGCTCCATCGAGGCCATGGCGGCCGTGCCGAGGGAGCCCATGGCCCGTTCCAGCCGCTGGACCGTCTCGGCCCGGACCCGGCCAGGTGGTGCCGCGCCGTTTCCCCCGGTCATCCGATCGGCTGCCGTCATGCTCCCAGGGTGCCACGCGTTCCGGGTACTGAACCCGCTGGCCGGGGCGGCCGCGGCGCACGCCGGCCTGGAAGCCGGGCGCAACCATGGGAAGATCGTCCTGCTGCCGTGACCGCTGCGGCGCGGCAGGCTCGGGGACGCATGCGGCCTGCCGGTCTGGAGGAGGTGCCGCGTGGCCCAGGTCAAGGCGCTGCTGTTCGACGTGTTCGGCACGGTGGTGGACTGGCGCAGCGGCGTCATCCGGGACGTCAGCGTCCTGGCCGCCGAGCACGGGGCGGACATCGACGCGGCATCGTTCGCGGACCGCTGGCGGGCGGCGTACCGCCCGGCCATGAACCAGGTCCGGACGGGTGAGCTGCCCTGGACCAACCTGGACGGCCTGCACCGCCGCACGCTTGACCAGTTGCTGGCCGGGACCGCGCTGGACGGCCTGGATGAGGCCGGGCGGGCGTGGCTCACCACCTGCTGGCACCGGCTCGACCCCTGGCCCGATGCGGTGGCCGGCCTGCAGCGCCTCAAGGAGCGCTACATCATCGCCGCTTTCTCTAACGGAAACGTCGCGCTGCTGGTCAACATGGCCAAGTGGGGCGCACTGCCGTGGGACTTCGTGTTCAGCGCCGAGCTGTTCCGCCACTACAAGCCCGACCCGCAGACCTATCTGGGGGCCGCTGAGCTGCTCGGCCTGGCCCCGGCCGAGGTCATGCTGGTCGCCGCGCACAACGACGACCTCATCGCCGCCGACGGCCTGGGCCTGGCCACGGCCTTCGTGCCCCGGCCCGGTGATCTCGGCCCGAACCACCAGGCCAACCAGGAGCCGGCCCGGCCCTACAGCTACGTGGCCGCCGGCTTCGGCGACCTGGCCGGCCTGCTCGGGGGGTAGCAAACGGGTGGCCGGTGTCCCGCGGGACACCGGCCACCCGTTCTTCCAACCCTGTTCTTCCCACCCAGGAAGTGCCGGGCTAGCGGTGATGCGGCCGCCCGATCGGGTTGGGCTAGCCCCCCGTCGGGGTCGGGGTGGGAGTAGAGACCGGCGCGGCCGTCTCGGTCGGTGTGGCGGTCGCCGTCGGTGACGCAGTGCCGCCCGGCGCGTCCGTGGCGGTCGCGGTGGCGGTCGCAGTCGCAGTCGCGGTCGGTGTCGCCGTGGCTGTCCCGCTCGCCGTGGCCGAGGGGGCCACTCCGCCGGGCAGCGTGCCGATCGCCAGCGGGCTGAAGGTGGCCGCGGTGGCCACGCCATTCGCGTCGAGGGTCAGGTTGACCGGGTCCGGCGCGTTGAGCAGCGCGCCGCAGCCGAGGTTGTCCCACGACCCGGCCAGCCGGGCGGCCAGGAACGTGAACAGGTTGTTCCCGACATCCGGCACGGGCGTGGTGAAGGCGCTGAACTGCTTCTCGGCCTGCGACGCCCGGGCCATCCCGACCCGCATCATGTTCTTGCAGTAGTTCGCGGGGGTGTCGGCCCGCTGCCGCCGGCCCACCATGGGCTGGCCTACGCCCAGCCGGAACACGTTGGTCTTGAACACGCTATGCGCCCCGTTGATCAGCGTCATCGGGTCGTTCAGCGGGACCAGCGCGATGGGCGCGGCCTGGTCCGCCGCGGCCATCAGCTCGTCAGTGATCTGCGAGCCGGACTTCCCGGCGGCCGCCGTCATGTCGCGGAACTGATACGCGGTACAGCCCAGGGCCGGGTCCATGAACTTGTTGACCAGCGCGTTGTCGCTGCCGTTGTTGATCGCGGTGACGCCGGGGAGGCCGGCCACGTTGGCCGCGGAGTCCTGCGCGGTCTGCCCCTGCGCGTTCATCAGGTAGGTGGTGACCACGTTGTCGCTCTGGTCCTGGTCCACGACATCGAAGCCGCGCACGGTCGGGCAGGCCTGCCCGTCGTTGCCGGTGCCCAGGGCCGGGATCTTGAGCACGCCCCGGGCGATGTCCCGGTTGGCGGTCCGGTAGAAGGCCGGGCTGTTGCAGTAGGCGACCTGGCTGAACAGCGAGTGCCCCGCTCCGTTGACGCACCGGCCCTGCCGGAGGGAGTTGCCGGTGCCGGTCAGCAGCAGGCTGTCCCCGTTGAACCCGAACATGATGGCCACCACGGCGCCCCGGGCCAGCACCGGCCGGACCGGGGCCGCGGCGGGCTGGGTGCCCTCGGTGATGACGAGCGGGTTGTAGACCTTGATGCGGCCGTTACGCGGGTTGATGATGTCCGCCTCGACGAACGCCTGCAGGTCCGGGTTGGACATCGTGCACCCGTCGCCCAGGATGTACGGGCTGGCCAGGCCCTTAGCGCTCAGCGGGTTGGCCGGTACCTGGAGGGTGCAGTTCGTCGAGGCGGCCGCCTGGTCCGCCGTCTGGTTGAGATCCACCCCGGTCCCGGCGGCTGACCCGGTCGCGTAGGGGGGGAAGTTATGCCCGAAGCCCGAGAGGCTGAGCTGTGAGTTGGGAGTGCCCGAGTGGTTCGCGGCGATGACTCCGACCGCGACCCCGGCCGCCAGCGGTACCGCGATAAGGGTCGCGATCAGCGCTGGGCGAACCCTGGATGTGCGCCGCCACACCGGACCCCGCCTGAATTGCATTCGCCTGACCTCCGTGTCCGCTCCGAATGCCCTCTGATGTTTCCCCGAGCTCCCGGACCGTCACGGTAGACCTCCCGTGACCGAAATGTAGCCAAACGGCAGAGGTCAGTTCTTACCAAATCATTACGTGGTAGAAGAACGGCGCGACGTCGGCCGGGGCGGCTGTTCATTCTCCTTAGCAAGCCGCTCACAAGCCCTGTTTGCGCGCCCGGCCAGCGGAATCCTTGATCGCTACGCGTGCCGCGGCGGCGCTGGACACGAGAAACGGGGCCCGCGGCGCAGCGCCTGGGCCCCGTTCCTGACGGCCGGATTGGGTAGTTCCCGCCGGCCCGGATCAGCCGGCTGGTGACCGGATCAGCTGTCCTTGGCCAGCGCCGTGCTGACCGGAATGTCCAGGCCGTACTTCTCGATGGCCTGGCCGAGCGATTCGGGCTTCACCTCACCGCGCCGGGCCAGCTGGCTGAGCACGGCCAGCGTGATGGACTCCGCGTCCACATGGAAGAACCGGCGGGCGGCGGCGCGGGTGTCAGAGAAGCCGTACCCGTCGGTGCCCAGCGAGCTGAACGGGGCCGGCACCCACCGGGCGATCTGGTCGGGAACCGCGCGGATCCAGTCGCTGACCGCGACCACCGGGCCGGGCGCCCCGTCCAGCACCTGGGTGACGTAGGGCACCTGGGGCTCCGCGTCAGGGTGCAGCATGTTCCACTCCTCGCAGCACAGCGCGTTACGGCGCAGCTGGGTCCACGACGTGGCCGACCACACGTCCGCGGCCACCCCCCAGTCCTCGGCGAGCAACCGCTGCGCCTCCAGCGCCCAGCGCATGGCCACGCCGGAGGCGAGGATCTGGGCCCGCGGCTGCTCCGCGGCCTCCTGGCTGGCGTGGTCGGCCTCGTCGGCCTGGCTAGCCCGATCGGCCGCGTCGGCCTGGCTGGCCTGGTCGGCTCCGTCGGCCTGGCTGGCCTGGTTGGTCCCGTCGGCCTGGCTGGGGGCGGGCGCGTATCGGTACAGCCCGCGCAGCACCCCCTGCTCCAGCGCGGCGCTGCCCCCCGGGTAGTCGGCGGGCTCGGCCGGCTGGACATAGGGCTCGTTGTAGAGCGTCAGGTAGTAGAAGATGTCCTCGCCGTCCGGGTGGCCCTCGGTCGGGCCGTACATCCGGCGCAGCCCGTCCCTGACGATGTAGCCCAGCTCATAGCCCCAGGCCGCGTCGTAGGCCACGCAGGCCGGGCTGACCGAGGCCAGCAGCACCGAGTGCCCGTCGTTGTGCTGCAGACCCTCCCCGGTGAGCGTGGTGCGCCCGGCCGTGGCGCCGAGCAGGAACCCGCGGCCGAGCTGGTCGCCCAGCGCCCACATCTCGTCCCCGGTGCGCTGCCAGCCGAACATCGAGTAGAAGACGTACACCGGGATCATCGGCGCGCCGTGCGTGGCGTACGACGTGCCCGCGGCCATCACCGAGCCCATCGCGCCGGCCTCGCTGATGCCCTCGTGCAGGATCTGGCCGCGCTCGGACTCCTTGTAGGACAGCAGCAGGGCCCGGTCCACGGCCTCGTAGGTCTGCCCGTGCGGGGAGTAGATCTTGGCCGTCGGGAACAGCGAGTCCATGCCGAACGTGCGCGCCTCGTCCGGGATGATCGGCACGAACCGGGCGCCGAGCTCCGGGTCCTTCATCAGGTCCTTGAGCAGCCGGACGAAGGCCATGGTGGTGGCCACCGGCTGCTTGCCGGAACCACGCTTCATCTCGGCGTAGACCGGGTCGCCGGGCAGCTTCAGCGGCTTGCCCCGGACGACCCGCTTGGGCAGGTAGCCGCCGAGCGCGGCCCGCCGCTCCTGCATGTACTGGATCTCCTCGGACTCCGGGCCCGGGTGATAGTACGGCGGGAGCTGGGCTTCGAGGGCCGCGTCCGGGATCGGCAGGTAGAGCCGGTCGCGGAACTCCTTCAGCTCGGCCACCGTCAGCTTCTTCATCTGGTGGGTGGCGTTGCGGGCCTCGAAGTCCGGCCCGAGCGTCCAGCCCTTGATCGTGTGCGCCAGGATCACGGTCGGCTGGCCGACGTGCTCGGTCGCGGCCTTGAACGCGGCGTAGACCTTGCGGTAGTCGTGCCCGCCGCGGGACAGGTTGCGCAGGTCGCCGTCGGACAGGTGCTCGACCATCGCGCGCAGCCGCGGGTCGTGGCCGAAGAAGTTCTCCCTGGTGTAGGCGCCGGACTCCACCGAGTAGGTCTGGAACTGCCCGTCCGGGGTGGTGTTCATCTTGTTGACCAGGACCCCGTCGGTGTCCTTGGCCAGCAGCGGGTCCCAGTCCCGGCCCCAGATCACCTTGATCACGTTCCAGCCGGCGCCCCGGAAGTAGGACTCCAGCTCCTGGATGATCTTGCCGTTGCCGCGTACCGGACCGTCCAGGCGCTGCAGGTTGCAGTTGTTCACGAAGGTGAGGTTGTCCAGCTCCTCGCGAGCGGCCACCCC
>DASQRM010000274.1:0-12889 GCA_035642895.1 Streptosporangiaceae bacterium
CCCAGACCACAAGCGCTTTGCTCGCCAGTAGTGGCGATGCAGGTCCTGAAATTCCTGCCGCAGACGCCGCGAGGAGATCCGTCTAAGGCTATTCACCAGGCGGGATAGGGCCGTGGTAGGGGAGGCTGCCCAGCAGGTGGACATGCTCCGGCCCGCCATTGAACTTGGCCAGTTCGCACCAGAAGTCCGCGCATGCATCCCGCATTATCTGCTCCATCCGCTCCAGATGGGCTGCGGCGAATACCTCGTGCCGGTACTTGGTGACGAAAACAAGTGAGCATGCAGGATGAAGACACAGTGTCTGCCAGCGCGGATGTCGCTGTCACCGGCCATGAAACCAAATATGCTCGAACGGTGCAGCTCCGGTACAACTACCGCCTGTATCCCACGCTGGGCCAGCAGGTAGCGCTGGCGCGAGCATTCGGATGTGCGCGGGTGGTGTTCAACGACGGGCTGCGGGCCCGGCAGGAAGCGTTCGCCGCTGGGCTGCCATACATCAGCGATGCGGAGTTGTCGGCCCGGCTGACAGCAATGAAGAAGACTCTGGAACGGGCCTGGCTGACTGAGGTGTCCTCGGTGGTGCTGCAGCAGGCGCTGGTGGACCTGAACGCCGCCTATCGCAATTTCTTCGCCTCCGTCAGCGGCACACGCAAGGGGCTGAAAATCGCGCCGCCCCGGTTCCGGTCCCGCAAGGATCGCCGGCAGGCGATTCGGTTCACCTCCAACGCCCGCTTTCGGGTGCTGCCCAGCGGGAAGCTGCGCCTGCCGAAGGTCGGGGACGTGCACGTGCGCTGGTCACGTCCCTTGCCGTCCGGGCCGTCCAGCGTGACCTTGACCAAAGATCCTGCCGGCCGGTACGTCGCGAGCTTCGTCGTGGAGACCGAGCCCGGAGCCCTGCCCGAGACACAGCCGGTGCTGGGCATAGACCTTGGGCTCGCACACTTCGCTGTTCTGTCTGACCGCCGGAAGATCGCTTCTCCGCATTTCCTGCGCCGGGCGGAGAAGAAACTCAGGCGAGCCCAGCGCAACCTGTCGCGCAAGCAGACAGGCAGCAGGAACAGGGACAAGGCCCGGATCAAGGTCGCTCGTGCTCATGCGCGGGTCGCCGATGCCCGGCGAGATTTCCACCACAAGCTGTCCACTTCCCTGATCCGCGAGAACCAAGCGGTCGCGGTGGAAGACCTGGCAGTGAGAGGACTCGCCCGCACCCGCATGGCCAAGTCCGTTCATGACGCCGGATGGTCCGGCTTCGTGGCGATGCTGGAGTACAAGGCCCGGTTGTACGGCCGAAAGTTTCACCGGATTGGCAGGTTCGAGCCCACCAGCCAGATGTGCTCGGTCTGCGGGGTGAAGGACGGACCGAAGCCGCTGCATGTCCGCATCTGGCAGTGCCAGGGATGCGGGGTATCGCTGGACCGGGATGTGAATGCGGCGGTTAACGTCGCGAGGGCCGCCGGGCTGGCGGTGACAGCCTGTGGAGCGCAGGTAAGACCAGGGCCTGCCCTGGCACAGTGCGGTGAAGCAGGAACCCATCGGAAGCCACGCCGGGAACCGGTGTGACAGGCGGGAGTCTCCATCCCTCAGGGTGGAGTGGAAGTCAACCTGCGGGAGTGATCAGGTGGCGCAGTGGCGTCGTTTTGGCCGTGCGCCGGGAATGGCGCGGCGCGGTCGAACTGGACGTATCCACCAGCGAGGGCACGATCCGGGCCCTGGCCTACCCGGAGCTGACCGGCCGGCCCGAACCCGGTGACCGGCTGCTGCTGAACACGAGCGCGCTCGCGCTCGGCCTGGGGACCGGCGGCTACGCGCTGGTCGTGGCGCTGCCCGACCGGCTCCCTGCGGATCCGGCGGGTCCGGGCCACCTGGTCAAGGCGCGCTACACGCCGCTGCAGGCCACCGTGCTCGGTGCCGATGAGCAGGACTCACCCCACTACGAGGCGTTGCGCGCGGCGGACGACATCGGCGGGGTGCCCGTGGTGATCGCCGACCTGCACTCGGCGCTGCCGGCTGTGCTGGCGGCGCTGCGCGCCCCGTTCCCGGCCGGCCCGGCTGGCCGCCCGCCGGTCGCCGCGTACGTGATGCTCGACGGCGGCGCGCTGCCCGCGTGGTTTTCCCGCACCTGCGCCGGGCTGCGCGAAGCGGGCTGGCTGCGCGGGACGGTGACCACCGGCCAGTCGTTCGGCGGCGACCTGGAAGCGGTCACCCTGCACAGTGGGCTGCTGGCCGCCCGGCACGTGCTGCGCGCCGACGTCATCGTCGTGGCCCAGGGGCCCGGCAACCTGGGCACCGGAACCCGATGGGGCTTCTCCGGGGTGGCCTGCGGCGAGGCGGTGAACGCGGCCGCGGTCCTCGGCGGCCGCCCGGTCGCCTCGCTGCGGGTCAGCGAGGCTGATCGGCGGGAACGCCATTACGGCGTGTCCCACCACAGCCTGACCGCCTACGGGCGCGTCGCGCTGGCCCGGGCCGATGTGGTCGTGCCCGAGCTGCCGGGAGCGTTCGGTGCCCGGGTGGCGGCGCAGGCGGCCGGGCTGGCGGGCCGGCACACGCTGGTCAGCGTGAGCACCGACGGCCTGGCCGAGACGCTGCGCGGCTGCCCGGTGCCACTGTCCAGCATGGGCCGCGGCCTGGACCAGGACCTGGCCTACTTCCTGGCCGCAGCCGCGGCCGGGCGGCACGCGGCGGCGCTGCTGGAACGTCCCCCGGCCGGGGCGGAACCGGACGGCCGCGCTGGCCAGGACTCCCCCGGGCCGGCCGGGCCAGGGCATCCGGACAATGAGGAATGAGGCGCCGGGCGAATCCGGTATCCGGGCCTAGAGGAGAGCCCTGCGACTCGCGTCCCTCATCGCCACGTGGCCGGCCCGCGTCACCGCGGGCGCTTTCATCCTGAATTCCGGTATCAGCAATTTACCGGCCGACGAGCAGACGGCCGGCGGGCGGCACCAAATGGCGGCCGGCGGTTCCGGGCACCGATCCCGGAACCGCCCCCCCGGGTCAGCCCGCCGAAGACGCTGGGCTGATCGCGCCGAGGATGTCCACCACGAACACGAGCGTGTCGGTGCCCTTGATCCCGGCCTGCGAGCTGCCGGTCTTCCCGTAGCCGTCGCCGGGCGGGACGACCAGCATCACCCGGCTGCCCACCGTCTGCCCGATGAGGCCCTTGTCCCAGCCCGTGATGACCTGGCTGGGTGTGGCGCCGATCGTGAAGCCGAACGGCTCGCCCCGCGACCACGACGAGTCGAAGACCTTGCTGGTCCGCCAGATCTCGCCCACGTACTGGGTGACGACGGTCTGGCCCTTGGTCACGCTGGGGCCAGTTCCCTTGACCAGGGTCTTGGTGACCAGCGCCGTCGGTGCCTTCTTCGACGACGGGATGGTGATGGTCGGGGCCGCCCCGGGCTTGGCCGCGACGCTGGGCAGGGAACCGCCGCCGCTGGACACGTTGCTGCCTGAGGCGGACGCGTTGTTCGGGAACGCCTTGATCATGTCCACCACGAATACCAGGGTGTCGCTCGCGGTCACTCCGGCCTGCGAGTTCCCGGACTTGCCGTAGCCCTGGGCGGGCGGGATGACGGCCAGCACCCGGCTGCCCATCTTCTTGCCCTGCAGGGCGGTCTCCAGCCCGGGCAGCAGCTGACCGCTGAACAGGGCCGGGCTCTTGGTCCGGAACGTGCTCTCGGCGAGCTTGTGCGTCTTGCCGCTCCAGATGTACACGGCGTAGTTCCCGACGAAGGCGTCGGTCTTAGTCAGCGCTGGGCCGGTGCCCTTGATCAGGGTTTTGACGGCCAGCGCCTTCCCGGCCGTCTGAGTCGGGATGGAGACCGTCGGATCACTGCCGAACTGCCCCTTCACCGAGACGGAGGGGCTGGACGAGGACGTGGCTGAGCCGCATCCGGCCAGGGCCAACGTGGCCAGCAGCGGGACGGACAGCAGAGCGGCAATGCGTCGCATAGAAAGGAAACCTTGTCATCTCCGAGGGTGAAGCGACGCCAGCCTACCGGCAACGACTAACCGCGGTGCGCAGGTTCCGCGGCCAGGCCATTACGGCGGGAGTACCAATCCGCGAGAAACGGGCACGTCATCGGAACGCAAACCACCCCGGCCTGCACATCACCGGAAAAGGGCCGCCGCGGGATAGTCAGGAAACTCTCAGCTACATGCCCGCGATGAGCTTCTCCACCCGCTCATCGACGGCCCGGAACGGGTCCTTGCAGAGCACCGTCCGCTGCGCCTGGTCGTTGAGCTTGAGGTGGACCCAGTCCACGGTGAAGTCGCGGCGCCGCTCCTGGGCGCGGCGGATGAACTCACCGCGCAGCCGGGCCCGGGTGGTCTGCGGCGGGACCGACTTGGCCTCGAAGATGTCGATATCCCGCGCGGTCCTGGCCACTGCCCCGCGCCGCTGCAGCAGGTAGTACAGCCCGCGGCCGCGGTGCACGTCGTGGTAGGCCAGGTCGAGCTGGGCGACCCGGGGCGAGGACAGCGGCAGGTCGTGCTTGCCGCGGTACCGCTCGATCAGCTGGTACTTGGTGATCCAGTCGATCTCGCGGTCGACCAGGCCGAAGTTGCCGGTGTCCACCGCGTGCAGGGTGCGCTCCCACAGGTCGAGCACCCGCTGGGTGATCGCGTCGGCGCCGCGCCGGTCGGTGAAGTCCTTGGCCTTGGCCAGGTACTCACGCTGGATGTCCAGCGCGCTGGCCTCCCGCCCGTTGGCCAGCCGGACCTTGCGGCGGCCGGTCATGTCGTGGCTGACGTCCCGGATGGCCCGGATCGGGTTCTCCAGGGTCAGGTCCCGCATCACCGTGCCGGCCTCGACCATCCGCAGCACCAGGTCGGTCGCACCGACCTTGAGCAGCATGGTCGTCTCGCTCATGTTGGAGTCGCCGACGATCACATGCAGCCGCCGGAACCGCTCTGCGTCCGCGTGCGGCTCGTCGCGGGTGTTGATGATCGGCCGCGAACGGGTCGTGGCGGAGGACACGCCTTCCCAGATGTGCTCGGCGCGCTGGCTGACGCAGTACACCGCGCCCCGGGGAGTCTGCAGCACCTTGCCTGCCCCGCAGATAACCTGCCGGGTGACCAGGAACGGGATCAGGATGTCGGCCAGCCTGCCGAACTCGCCGTGCCGGCCGACCAGGTAGTTCTCGTGGCACCCGTAGGAGTTGCCGGCCGAGTCGGTGTTGTTCTTGAACAGGTAGATGTCCCCGGCGATGCCCTCTTCCCTGAGGCGCCGGTCCGCGTCCACCAGCAGGCCTTCCAGGATCCGCTCGCCGGCCTTGTCGTGGACCACCAGGTCCAGGATGTTGTCGCACTCAGGGGTGGCGTACTCGGGGTGGCTGCCCACATCGAGGTAGAGCCGGGCGCCGTTGCGCAGGAACACGTTACTGCTCCGGCCCCAGGAAACCACGCGGCGGAAGAGGTACCTGGCTACCTCATCCGGGGACAGCCGCCGGCTGCCGCGGAAGGTGCAGGTGACCCCGTATTCGTTCTCAAGCCCGAAGATTCGTCTGTCCATGGTCGCTCACCCGACCCTACGGCACGGCCGCATGCACCCGCGCCAGGTGGGGTGGGTCCGCGAACGTGTCGCGGGCCGGTTCTGCACGCCCTGTGCCATCAGCCGACGGGTCACCAGTCGACGGCGATGTACTTGGTCTCGGTGAACTCCAGCAAGCCGTCGTGGCCCCCCTCACGGCCGATCCCGGACTGCTTGACCCCGCCGAACGGGGCCGCCGGGTCCGACACCACCCCGCGGTTGATGCCGATCATCCCGGCCTCCAGGGCCTCGGCCACCCGGAGCGAGCGGCGCAGGTCCCGGGTGTAGACGTAGGAGACCAGGCCGTATTCGGTGTTGTTGGCCCAGGAGACCGCGTCGGACTCGGAGCTGAACCGGACGACCGGGGCGACCGGGCCGAAGATCTCCTCGTCCAGGATGCCCGCGCCGGGCGGCACGTCGTCCAGCACGGTGGGGGCGTAGAAGTAGCCGCGGCGGTCGGGGACGGACCCGCCGGTGACCACCCGGCTGCCCGCGCTGGTGGCTTCGTCCACCAGGCTGGCCACCTTGGACCGGGTGTCCTCGTTGACCAGCGGGCCCAGTTCGGTGCCCTCGTCCAGGCCGGCGCCGACCTTGAGGGCCCCGAGGCGGGCCGCGAACGCGGCGGTGAACTCGTCGGCGACGGCCTCGTGCACGTAGAAGCGGTTGGCGGCGGTGCACGCCTCCCCGCCGTTGCGCATCTTGGCCAGGAACGCCCCGTCCAGGGCCGCGCTGATGTCGGCGTCCTCGAAGATCAGGAAGGGGGCGTTGCCGCCCAGTTCCATGGAGCAGTTGATCACGCGGTTGGCGGCGGCCTTCAGCAGTACCCGGCCGACCTCGGTGGACCCGGTGAAGGACAGCTTGCGGACCCGGGGGTCGGCCAGCACGGTCTCACTGAACCGGCTCGCCGAGGAGGTGGTCACCACGTTGACCACGCCGTCCGGGACGCCCGCCTCCTGCAGGATCTCCGCGATCGCGAGCGCGGTCAGCGGCGTCTCCTTGGCGGGCTTCAGGACCACGGTGCAGCCGGCGGCCAGGGCCGGGCCGATCTTCCGGGTGGCCATCGCGGCCGGGAAGTTCCACGGGGTGATGAGCACGCTGACGCCCACCGGCTGCCGCGTGACCAGGATGCGGTTGGCGCCGGATGGGGCGGTGAGTACCGAGCCCTCGATCCGTACCGCCTCCTCGGCGTACCAGCGGAAGAACTCGGCGGCGTAGGTCACCTCGCCCTGCGCGTCCGGCAGCGCCTTGCCGTTCTCCAGGACCATCAGCCGGGCCAGCGCGTCGGACCGGGCGATCATCAGCGACCAGGCGCGGCGCAGGCACTCGGCCCGCTCGCGAGGGGCGGTCGCAGCCCAGCCGGGCAGGGCGGCCGAGGCGGCGCTGACCGCGTCCAGCGTGTCCTCGGCCGTGCCGTCGGCCACTTCCGCGATGGTCTGCTCGGTGGCCGGGTCGGTCACCCCGATCAGCCCGCCGTCACGGCCCTTGGTCCACTGGCCGCCGATGAACAGGCCGGTGGGTACATCGATCCCAGTCGTGGCGGCCAGGTCCGACGTTGTGGTCACTCGTCCTCCAGGGTCATTCGTACCGCGCACTCATCTCCGACACTACAGCGCATATCGCGCTCGGCCACCGCGCGGCTTGGGCAATCGCTGGCCCGGTGTACAGCAAGATTCAACGTATGTACAGTGTGGCTGTCAAGGGGAAACCGGTGTGATCGAGGTGATCCGCCCAGCCGTGATGATGGCCAGCGGGTGATGGGCCCGTGCTGCTAGCACCGCCATGACCGGGGCGGTTTTCGACCCCGGGGCCGAGCTCGGGCCCCGGCTGCGCCGGGTCCGTGAGGACCGCGGCCTGTCCGCGCGGGAGCTGGCCCGCCGGATCAGCTGCTCCCCCAGCCTCATCTCCCAGATCGAGCGGGGCGTTTCCGTGCCTTCTGTGGGCATGCTGTACGCCCTGGCCAGCGAATTGCGGGCGTCCATGGACTTCCTGTTCGGGGTGATCCCGTCGGGCGAGCTGACCATGACCGCGCACGGCGGCGGCCGGGCGCGGGACGTGGCGGGGGCAGGCGACGGTGCTACCGCAGACTGGCCGGCGGGGCACGGGATCGTCCAGCGGGCGGCCGCCCGGCGCACCATCGACCTGGCCAGCGGGGTCCGCTGGGAACGGCTCACGCCGGGCGCGGATGACCGGGTGGACTTCCTGGAGGTCGTCTACGAACCCCGCGGCGATGGCGCCGGTACCGGCGGGGCCCTGCGGCACGACGGCTACGAATACGGGCTCATCGTGAGCGGGACGCTGCAGGCCCGGGTGGGATTCGAGAGCTATGAGCTCGGTGAGGGCGATTCGGTCGCGTTCGACTCGTCCACCCCGCACGAGTACTGGAACACGACCCCGGCGGAAGTTCGCGCGGTCTGGGCAGTCGTGCACGCCTACCCGCCCCGTGCTTAGGGGTTGAGCGCCCGGGGGTTGAGCGCCTGGGGTTGAGCCGTTTAGAGGCTGGGTGCCTAGGGAGTCACGCCGTCATCGGGGCTGGCGGCCTCGCCGGGCTGCGGCTCGTCGGCGGCACCCGGCGCCGGGCGGGCCGGGCCCGAACCCTCGGCGCTGGCCGCCTCGGCCAGCAACACCTCCAGCCGCGCGCCGGTCAGCCGCCGGAACGTCCGGTGCACCCGGTCCCGGGCCAGGATGCCCACTTCCAGCTGGCTGGCGCCCAGCTCGGTTCCCTCGCCGTTGCCCTGGCCGGCCAGGCCGGCGATCGCGGCTCCCAGCGCCCGGACGAGCGGGAGGTCATCGGCGTAGTGGTCCTTGAGTACCGCCGCCACCTGATCGGCCTGGCCGCCCATGGCCACGAAGCCATGCTCCTCGGCCACCGAGCCGTCGAACGTGATCCGGTAGATCTGGTCGGAGATGGGTGACTCGCCGACCTCCGCCACCACCAGCTCGACCTCGAACGGCTTGTTGCTCTCGGTGAAGAACTGGCCGAGGATCTGCGCGTACCAGTTGGCCAGGCCGCGCGCGGTGACGTCACTGCGGTCGTACTGGTACCCGGTGTAGTCCGCGTACCGGACCCCGGCCTTGCGCAGGTTTTCGAACTCGTTGTACCGGCCCACCGCCGCAAACGCGATGCGGTCGTAGATTTCGCTGATCTTGTGCAGCGCGCTGGACGGGTTCGGCGCCACGAACAGGATGCCCCCGTCGTACTGGATCACCACCCCGCTGCGGCCACGAGCGATGCCCTTCCGGGCGTAATCCGCCTTATCTTTCATCGCCTGTTCTGGCGAGACGTAGAACGGCATACTCACCGCAGCTTTACCCCTACTCGTAACGGCGCTACTCGGAATGGCGCTGGTCAGGCGGGAACGCGGGTCACCCGCGCCAGCCGGCTTACGAGGTCACGGGAGGCAGCGGGGCGACTGGCCCCGAGGGCTCCCTCATCCGCTCCTCCACTACGGCCCGGGCGTACTCCCCGGACTCGGCGTCCGACAGGCGGCGGAATCCGTCAGCGGTGATCATCGCCACCACCGGGTAGATCTGCCGGGCCACGTCGGGGCCGCCGGTCGCCGAGTCGTCGTCGGCCGCGTCGTAGAGGGCCTGCATGCAGGCCATGATCACTTCCCGGTCGGACAGGCTGTCGGTATAGAGCTTCTTCAGCGAGCCCTTGGCGAAAATCGACCCGGACCCGATCGAGTGGTAGGGACGCTCTTCGTACCGGCCGCCGGCCACGTCGTAGCTGAAGATCCGGCCCCGGCCGGCGTCCTCGTCGTAGCCGGCGAACAGCGGGACGACCACCAGCCCCTGCAGGGCCGCACTCATGTTGCCGCGCACGAAAGCCGACAGCCGGTTCGCCTTGCCCTCCAGGGACAGCGTCCGGCCCTCGAGCTTCTCGTAGTGCTCCAGTTCCAGCTGGAACAACCGGACCAGTTCCAGGCCGATCCCGGCGACGCCCGCGATGCCGACGCAGGAGAAATCGTCGCTGCGGAACACCTTCTCGATGTCCCGCTGAGCGATCATGTTGCCCGCCGTGGACCGGCGGTCACCGGCCATCACCACGCCGCCGTCGAAGCGGGCCGCCACGATCGTGGTCCCGTGCGGCAGGTAAGGACCCGCGCTCTCGCCGGCCGCCCCGGATACCCCCTGGGCGGCGGCGCCGGAGGCCCCAGTGGCCCCGCCCAGCTGAGCGGCGGCAGCCGCCCCGGCGCCGGGCAGCGTCTCTGGTGCGCACGCCGCGACCAGATCAGCGAAAGACGATGTGCCAGCGTCCATGCACGCCGCAATGAACCTTCCGGCAAAGAAGCCAGAACCCACGCCTAGTCCTCCCGGTTAGTCCGCCCGCTACCTGACCCTGACCTTACTGCGGCCAGGCACCCGCCACGCGTGTGGCTTGTCAGCCTAGGGCGAACCCGGGGGGACCGCCCGGGTACGTCCCGCCGCCGGCCGCCGTCACTGGCCGCCCTTTTGCACGTATGACCGCACGAACTCCTCGGCGTTCTCCTCGAGCACCTCGTCGATCTCGTCGAGGATCGCGTCCACGTCGTCGGCGAGCTTTTCTTGGCGCTCCTTGACGTCGCCCGATGCCTGCGGCTCCGCCTCCTCGGTCTCCTCGCTGCGCTTAGAGGTCTGCCGCTGACCGCCAGTGTCCTTCGTCGCCATGCCCGAACCTCCGTGCTACAGGGTCATCCTCGGCTTAACCGTATCCTCGCCTGCCGGTGGCCTGTCCAACCCTGAAATCGGGCATCGGGATCAGGCGGTTCAATAATGCCCTCAGCGGGCCCCGGCCCCCGGTCCGCCAGTGCGGTGGCCACGGAGCCGGGCAGAGGCCCTCAGGCGGCGTACCAGGGGCTGGGATGGGCCGGTCAGTCCTGGCCGGTCAGCGCGGCAACCAGCTCCGCAGCGGTCCGGCTCCGGTCCAGCAGGCCGCCCACGTGCGCCTTGGTGCCGCGGAGCGGCTCCAGCGTCGGGACCCGCTGCAGGGATTCCCGCCCGGGTATATCGAAGATCACCGAATCCCAGGAGGCGGCGGCTACCGACTCCGGGTACTGCTGCAGGCAGCGGCCGCGGAAGTAGGCCCGGGTGTCTTCCGGCGGTGAATCGATGGCCCGGACCACGTCCTCCTCGGAGACGAGGCGGGCGATCCGGCCTCGTGCGGCGAGCCGGTTGTACAGGCCTCGGTCCGGCCGGACGTCGGAGTACTGCAGGTCCACCAGCTGGAGCCGGGGGTGTCCCCAGGCCAGCCCGTCCCGGGTGCGGTAGCCCTCGAGCAGCTCCAGCTTGGCCACCCAGTCCAGCTCGCGGGACAGCTGCATCGGGTCCTCGGCCAGCCGGGTGAGCACGGATTCCCATCGCGTGAGCACGTCGGCGGTCATCTCGTCCACGTCGGAGCCGAACTTGTCCTCGGTGTACTTGCGGGCCAGCTCCAGGTACTCCATCTGGAGCTGCACCCCGGTCATCTTCCGGCCGTCCCGCAGCGTTAGCTGGTGGCGGCAGGTGGGGTCGTGCGAGATGGCCCGGAGCTCGGCCACCGGTGACTCGACCGACAGGTCACCCCCGAGGAACTTGTCTTCGATCATGGCCAGGACCAGCGCGGTGGTGCCGAGCTTGAGGTAGGTACTGACCTCGCTCATGTTCGCGTCGCCGATGATCACATGGAGCCGGCGGTATTTCTCCGGGTCGGCGTGCGGTTCATCCCGGGTGTTGATGATGGGCCGCTTCAGCGTTGTTTCCAGGCCCACCTCGACCTCGAAGAAGTCGGCCCGCTGGCTGATCTGGAAGCCGTCGTCGCGGCCGTCCGCGCCCAGCCCGACCCGTCCGGCCCCGCAGACCACCTGCCTGGACACGAAGAACGGGGTGAGGTGCCGGACGATGTCCGCGAACGGTGTGGCCCGGCGCATCAGGTAGTTCTCGTGGCAGCCGTAGGAGGCGCCCTTGTTGTCGGTGTTGTTCTTGTAGAGCTGGATCGGGGCGCTGCCGGGCACGGTGGCGGCGCGGGCGGCAGCCTCCGCCATGACCCGTTCCCCCGCCTTGTCCCAGATGACCGCGGCGAGCGGGTTGGTGCACTCCGGCGCCGAGTACTCCGGGTGCGCGTGGTCCACGTACAGCCGGGCCCCGTTGGTCAGTATCACGTTGGCCAGGCCGAGGTCCTCGTCGGTCAGCTGAGTGGCGTCAGCGGACTCCCGGGCCAGGTCGAACCCGCGCGCATCCCGCAGCGGGTTCTCCTCCTCGAAATCCCACCGGGCCCGCCGGGCCCGGGCCGAGGTGGCCGCCTGGTAGGCGTTGACGACCTGGGAGGAAGTGACCATGGCATTCGCCCCAGGCTGACCGGGGACTGAGATACCGAACTCGGTCTCCGTCCCCATCACCCGCCGCACGCTCATATCAGGCAGCCTAGTGCTGCCTGGCCGGGCGCGGGACGGGTGACCCGCCGCACACGCCCGGCGCTATACCAGTGACGTACCGGCCAGCCGGAGCACAAGCCACTGCGCCTGCCCAGGTCAGAGGTACTGCCCGGTATTAGCCACGGTGTCGATGGAACGCCCGGCCTCAGTGCCCTGCTTGCCGGAAACCAGGGTCCGGATGTACACGATCCGCTCGCCCTTCTTGCCGGAGATGCGGGCCCAGTCGTCCGGGTTGGTGGTGTTCGGCAGGTCCTCGTTCTCGCTGAACTCGTCCACGCAGGCTGTGAGCAGGTGGATGATGCGCATGCCCTTCTGCCCCGTGTCGAGGAACTCCTTGATGGCCATCTTCTTGGCCCGGGCCACGATGTTCTCGATCATCGCTCCGGAGTTGAAGTCCTTGAAGTACAGGACTTCCTTGTCCCCGTTGGCGTAGGTGACCTCGAGGAACCGGTTCTCCTCGGTCTCGCTGTACATGCGTTCCACGACCCGCTGGATCATGGCGTCCACCGTGGCCTCACGGGAGGACCCGTGCTCGGCCAGGTCGTCGGGGTGCAGCGGCAGCTCGGTCAGCACGTACTTGGAGAAGATGTCCTTCGCCGCCTCAGCGTCCGGACGCTCGATCTTGATCTTCACGTCCAGCCGGCCGGGCCGCAGGATGGCCGGGTCGATCATGTCCTCACGGTTCGAGGCGCCGATGACGAGGACGTTCTCCAGCCCCTCGACACCGTCGATCTCCGACAGCAGCTGCGGGACGATGGTGTTCTCGACGTCGGAGGACACGCCCGAGCCGCGGGTGCGGAAGATCGAGTCCATCTCGTCGAAGAACACGATCACCGGCATGCCCTCGCTGGCCTTCTCCCGGGCCCGCTGGAACACCAGCCGGATGTGCCGCTCGGTCTCACCGACGTACTTGTTCAGCAGCTCCGGGCCTTTGATGTTGAGGAAGAAGCTCTTGCCTTCCTTGGCCTGGCCA
>DASQRM010000275.1:0-18090 GCA_035642895.1 Streptosporangiaceae bacterium
GGGCCGCGAGGCCACGCGGACCAGGCGCGCCCGTGTGTGGCTGCCGACAGTGCGCCGGGTCAGCGGCCGGGTACACGCGGCGTGGCGGACCCCGGGTACCCGGCTGGGCTTCTGGGTGCACTTCTCCTGCACGTCACTGACCACGATGTCCTCGGTCCTGGCCGCCATGGCCATCAGCCCGGCGGTCGGCATGGTCTTCGGGCGCTTCCCGGTGGCCCGGGTTCCGTTCGCGGTCGGCGTCTGCCTGGTCACCGTGGCGGGCTGGGTGACGCTGCTGGCCTGCTTTGGCGGCCGGCCGCCGCATGCGCTGATCATCGCGGTGGCCGCGCTCATGGCGGCGGGCGGCCCCGCGTCCACCATCGGTTTCTCCCTGGCCCGGGACTACAACGGGCGCACCGTGGTCGGCACCGCGACGGGGGTGGTCAACGGCGGCGGGTTCAGCGCGGCCATCCTGGCCTGGCTCCTGGTCGGCGGGATCCTGGACCTGGCCGGTCACAGCGACGTGCCCGCCTACCGGCTGGCCTTCGGCTGCGCCGTGGCCGTACAGCTTGCCGGCACGGTCATGGCGGTCCGCTGGTGGCTGCGCGTCCGCGGCCTGCTGCTCGGGGCCCAGTCGCGCGGCGAGCCGGTCCCGGTGCGGGTGGTCGAGCGGCCCTTCGACCGGGCAGCTGGGCATAACGCCGTGCGCGTGTCCTCCCGCGAGGGGCGCGGCGCCGTCAGCGCGGCACGCAGGGTGGGATAGATCGCCAGTAGCCGGTCGAACCCGCTCGATGCGAAGAAACCAGCCAGCGGGCTCGACGGGGGTACGACCACCCGCAGGTCAATGCGGTAGGCGCTGGCCAGCTGGCGGGCGTCCGTGATCTTGCTGAGACCGGCGCTGTCGAAAAACGTGGTCAGCGTCAGGTCGAGGATGACGGTGGTGACCCCAGGCTCGAGGGCGGCCATAAGTTCTTCGTGAACCTGGGTGGTGTTGTGGTAACTGACCTCGCCGGGCAAGCTGACCACCGTCGTCCTGGCCGGATCGTCCGGCCAGCCTGCTTGATTCTCCATGAGGCGCGGATCCCCCGGGCAGATGGCCGGGGCGGCGCTCCCGGCGCGCGGGCAGGAGACAGCCCATGACCCCGGCTGGCTCGACAACGACCCGGCCAGTGTGCCACGGTCCGGGTCCGGCGCGCCGGGTGACCCTGATCAAGCATGAAGTGATCAAGAGCGGGATCAGAGGCCGTAACGCAGTCTTCATGATCCGCGAGTACACCTGTCGTTTGGGCCTAGCCCGCACGGGAAATGCTCACCGCCAGGCACGGCCGACGCGGCTCCAGGCGCCGACCCCGGCACGGGCGGGCCTGCTTCCCGCACCAGAGCGCGCGCTCTCTGGCTGCGGCATCTCAGCTGAACATCATCTGGAGGAGGAACGCGGGTGTCCAGACCGGCGTCATTCCGGCGTGACTCCAAGGTCAGCGCACCCGGCCGCGAGCCAGGCCCAGGTGATCTGAATGCTGGGGATCCGGGCCAGGCGGGGCGGGGCGGATCGGGCCGCGGCTCCCGTGGGCGCCGTTCCCGTCCGGGGCGGTTCCGGCGGCTGCGCGCCCGGCGGTGGTTCCAGGTCGTGGTGGCACTGCTGGTCGCGTTCGTTCTCTGGCTGGGCTGGTCGGTGGGACATGCCCTGACCATGCCCGGCGGCGGCACGGTGTCGGAGCGCCTGGCGGAGTGGGCCCGGGACCACTATCTCGGCCCGGTGGTCACGTTCGGGGAGTGGGTCAGCTACCAGCCGCCGAAGGTGGGCGGAAAGCCCTCGTTCGCGCTGACTGGTCCGAGCGCGGGCCCGGTCAGCGAACCCAGGGCGACGGGGCACCTGAAGGGGCACGTGAAGGCCGCGCCGTCCTTCCCGCCCCCGGCGCCGCTGACCCCGCTGGTGACCCACCCGCTGCGCGGGGAAGGCAAGTGGCGGGTGCTCGGCACGGCCAAGCGGCAGCCCGCCATCTTCGGCACCTACCTGCGCGCGAGCAGCGTTTACACGTCCTACGTGGCGGGCATCGTGTCGATGAACCAGAACCTGGTGCGCTTCCAGTTGCACCCAGGGGCCGAGGATCCAGGGCCTGGTCGGTGGAAGGCTGCGCCGGACATTCTCCCCAGGAAGCGTCTCGGGCTGCTGGCCACCTTCAACGGGGGATTCAAGATTTCCACGTCAGGCGGCGGCTTCTACCTGAACGGTGCGACCAGTGGGGTGCTCACCAAGGGCGTCGCCTCGGTCGTCTACTACCGGGACGGGCGGATCAGCATCGGGAACTGGGGGGGCTCAGTGCGGATGACGCCGGATGTCGTGGGCGTCCGGCAGAACCTGCACCTGATCGTGGCGCACGGCAAGATACCCGGCTCGGTGGACAACAACGTCGAGACCAGCTGGGGCGCCACCCTCGGCGGCGGCTACTACGTCTGGCGGTCCGGGATCGGCCTGACCCGGGACGGGCGGGTCATCTTCGTCTACGGGCCGTCCCTGAACGTGCGGGAACTCGCCCAGCTGCTCAAGCGAGCGGGCGCGGTGACCGGGATGGAGCTGGACATCAACCCGGACTGGATGTCGTACATGTATTACCTGCCGAAGCATCATCCGGCGGATCCGTCCCCGGTCAACCTGCTCCCGGATCAGGTGCAGCCGCCGGACCGGTACTACGGCCTGGCCAGCCGCGACTTCACGGCGGTGTACGCGCGGTGACCACCCGCGCGCGGGCGGCGGAGCAGCCGCCCGGCGGCTCTGCCATGATCGCGCACTCCCCCGTGCCGGTCCGGTGGCTGGCCGCCGTCGTGCAGACTTCGCGGCCCCGCCAGTGGCCGAAGAACCTGCTGGTCTTCGCGGCCCCGCTGGCGGCGGCCTCGCTGGGGCGCGACGACGGGCTGGGGTATGCGCTGGTGGCCGCCGTCGTGTTCACCGTGGCCGCGGCCGCCGTGTATTTCGTCAACGACGTCGTGGACGCGGACCGGGACCGGCTGCACCCGGTCAAGCGGGCCCGCGCGATCGCGTCGGGCCGGCTGCCCCGGGCCCATGCCCTGGTCCTGGCGGTCCTCGGCGTGCTCGCTGCCGAGGCCGTGTGCCTGTGGATCGGCGAGCCCACGCTGGCCGTGCTGGTCGCCGTGTACGTGGCCTTCTCCCTGATGTACACGTTCATGCTCAAGCACATCCCCGTGGTCGAGCTCGCGTTCGTGGCGGCCGGCTTCGTGCTGCGCGCGCTCGGCGGCGCGTCCGCGACCCGGGTCCCCCCGTCCGGCTGGTTCCTGGTGGTGTGCAGCCTGGGCGCCCTGCTGGTCGCCATCGCCAAGCGCTACACCGAACTCGCGCTGCTGGGCCCGGACGCCGCCATCCACCGGCCGGTCATGCGCTGGTACACCCCCGCGCTGCTGCGGCTCAGCCAGCGTGTCGCCGCCGGGGTGATGATCGCTTCCTACCTGCTGTGGGCCTACAGCCAGCACGGGGGGTGGACCCGCACCCTGCACCTGCTCAGCGTCCTGCCGCTGGCCGCGGCCCTGCTGCGGTTTGACTGGCTGACCGCGCACCAGCCGGCTAAGCCGGTCGAGGACCTGATCGCCAGGGACAGGCTGATGATCGTCTGCGAGCTGAGCTGGCTGGCGCTGTTCGCGGGCGGGCTGTAGTGGCCGGTGTCGCCCAGCGGGGTTCCGGACGGTCGCTGACCGGCTGGGGACGGACCACTCCGTCCCGCGCCAGGGTCGTCGGCCCGCTGCCGGTCGAGCAGCTCCGGGCCCTGGTGACCGCCAGGCCGCCGGGCGGCGTGCTGGCCCGCGGCGCCGGGCGCAGCTACGGGGATGCCGCCCAGAACGCAGGTGGGGTCGTGCTGCATCCGGTGACGGCCCCGCGCGTCGAGCTGGACCCGGACGCCGCCACGGTCCGGGTCTCGGCATCCACCTCGTTCACCGACCTGCTCACCCGGATCGTGCCGGAAGGCCTGCTCCTGCCCGTGCTGCCGGGCACACGCCATCTCACCGTCGGCGGGGCGGTGGCGGCCGGCGTGCACGGCAAGAACCAGCGCAGCGACGGAAGCCTGGGCCGGTGGATCGAGGAGATCGAGATCATCGACGGGACCGGGGAGGTACGCCGGCTGACCCCGGACGGCGACCCGGAGGGGTTCCGCGCCACCGTGGGGGGCCTGGGCCTGACCGGGATCATCCTCGGCGCCACCATCCGGCTGCTGCGCATCCGCAGCGCGCAGATGCTGGTCAGCACGCGGCGGATGGCCGATCTGGACGCGTTGCTCACGGCCATGGACGAGGCCACGGACCGCTACTGCGTCGCGTGGATCGACACCACCGCCACCGGCAGGTCCTTCGGGCGCGGCATCGTCGAAGTCGGCGACCATCTCGCCGATCCGGACCCGGCCGCCGAGGACAGTGGCCTGGCCTACCGGCCGCACCGGGCGCACCGGGCCCCAAGGCTGCCCATCTGCCCGTTCACCGCCTGGTCGGCCCGGGAGTTCAACGGGCTGCGCTTCCGCACCGCAGCCCAGGGAGACAACGAGATCACCGACCTGGCCGCGTTCTTCCACCGGCCCGACACCCTCGACGGCTGGAACCGCGCGCTGGGCCCCGGCGGCTTCGTCGAGTACCAGTGCGCGGTGCCCGAGGGCTCGCACGGCGTCATCGCGCAGATACTGGAGGCGGCGCAGCGGCATCGCTGCGCCCCGTTCCTGGGCACCCTCAACCGCTTCGGCCCGGAGAACGGGGGCCACCTGTCCTACCCGCTGCCCGGCTGGTCGGTCTCCATCGCCATGCCGGCGGGTAACCGCCGGCTCGGGCCGATGCTGGACGACCTGGACCTGCGGGTCGCCGCCGCGGGCGGTCGGGTATACCTGGCGGGGGACAGCAGGCTCAGCGGCCGCGCGTGCGCCGCGATGTACCCCGGGCTGGCGCAGTGGCGGGCCGCGACCTCGCGGCTCGACCCGGCCGGGGTGTTCCGCTCCGATCTGGGGCAGCGGCTGGGGCTGCGGCGGGCAGGCGCGACATCACCTGGGAGGCAGCATGCCGGATAAGCGTGGCGCGGCGGACAGCCCGGGCAGGGTGCTGCTGCTCGGCGGGACCAGTGAGATCGGCCTGGAGATCCTGGCCGCGCTCGGGCTGTCCGCGGACACCGAGGTGCTGCTGGCCGGCCGGGACGAGCAGCGGATGGCGGCGGCCGGCAAGGAGCTAGGCGTCCGGGCCCGGACGCTGCATTTCGATGCCACCGCGCTGGACAGCCACCAGGCCCTCATCGACGACGCCTTCGCCGGGGGCGACGTGGACCTGGTCATCTCCGCCGCCGGCGTCCTGACCGGGCAGCAGATCCTAGACCGTGACCCGCTCCGCGCCGGGCGGCTGGTCGAGACCAACTTCACCGCACACGTCACCACGCTGCTCGCCGCCGCCGCCCGGATGCGCGCCCAGGGCCACGGCACCATCGTGATGCTGTCCTCGATCGCCGCGATCCGGCCCCGCAAGGCCAACTTCGTGTACGGGGCGGCCAAGTCCGGCCTGGACGCCTTCGGCCGCGGGCTGGCCGACTCGCTGCATGGCAGCGGAGTGCAGGTGCTGCTGGTCCGGCCGGGCTTCGTGATCGGCCGGATGACGGCGGGCATGACCCCGGCCCCGCTGGCCACCACGCCGGCCGCCGTGGGCGCCGCCGTGGCCGCCCGGCTCCGCCGGGCCGGCGGCACCTCGCCCGGCGGCCTGATCTGGGTACCGTCCACCCTGGCCCCGGTAGCGGCCGCCTTCCGGCTGCTGCCCCGGCCGCTGTGGCGCCGGCTCCCCCGCTGAGGCAGGTTTCCCCCGATGCGCGTACTGGTGGCCGAGGACGACCGTGGCCTGCGGGAGACGCTGAGCCGCGGGCTGCGTGAGAGCGGGTACACGGTCGACGCGGTGCCTGACGGGCAGGCGGCCGTGGAGTACCTGCGCACCTATGACTACGAAGTCGTGGTGCTCGACTGGCGGATGCCGCAGGTCTCTGGCCTTGAGGTGCTGCAGTGGATGCGCCGGGACGCCCGGGCCAACCCGGTCCTGATGCTGACCGCCCGGGACACCCCCCGCGACCGGGTCACCGGCCTCGACGAGGGCGCCGACGACTACCTGGTCAAGCCCTTCGATTTCGCGGAGCTGCTGGCCCGGCTGCGGGCCCTGCAGCGCCGTCCGCGTACCGCGCAGCCCCCCAGGCTGGCCGTCGGGGACGTGATCTACGATCCGGCGGCCCAGGAAGTGCGGATCGGCTCGCAGCGCCCCGCGCTCACCGCGACCGAGCGCGGCATCCTGGAGATGCTCATGCGCCGGTCGCCCGCCGTGGTGGACCGGCGGTCGATCGCGCAGAGCGTCTGGGCCAACGACGCGGACGCCCTGGGCTCCAACACGATCGACGTGCACATGGCCAGGCTGCGGTCCAAGCTCGCGGGCGGGCGGGTGCGCATCGAGTCAGTGCGGGCCGTCGGGTACCGGATCCTCGGCCAATGAGCAGCCGGCGCCTGCCCAGGCTGCACGTGCCGCTGCCACCCCAGTTCGGGCACGCGGCGCGGGTCGCCCTGGCGGCGACGGTGCTGGTCGGCGTGGTGTACGCCGGGTGCGTGACCATCCTGGACCAGGCGGTCACCGCGCGCCTGGTGGCCTCGGTGGACGCCCGGCTGCGCGAGCACCTGGCCGACAGCGTCCCGGGCCGGCGCGTGACCAGCGGCACCCGCCAGGCAGACGGCGGCCGCAGGGCCCGGCCCGACGACGATGAGGACGTCGACCAGGCGCCGGTATTCCTGTGGCGGGCCCGGCCCGGGCACGGCGCGATCCGGCTCACCGCGGGCGCCCCGGACCTGCCCGCCGGCCGGGTGCAGGTGGGCGGCGGCCCGGCGACGGTCCTCCTCGGCGTGAGCACCTTCCGGCTGGACCAGGCCCGCCGGGGCGGCGAGTGGCTGGTGGCCGGGCAGAGCCTGGCCGAGCAGCAGCACACCATCAAGGTCCTCCGGGATGGCGAGGCCGCGGTAGCGCCGGTACTGCTGCTGGCCATGTTCGCTGGATCGCTGGTCATAGGGCTGCGGGCGCTGTCCCCGGTGGAGCAGTCCCGGCGGCGCCAGCTGGAATTCACCGCGGATGCCTCCCACGAGCTGCGTACCCCGCTGAGTGTGATCAGCGCGGAAATCGGCATCACCCTGAGCGCGCCACGCCCTGCCGCTGACTACGAGGCGGCGCTGCTTCGGATCGAGGACGAGAGCCAGCGGCTACGGCGGATCGTCGAGGACCTCCTCTGGCTGGCCCGGTTCGACTCGCAGCCACCGCCGCCGGGGGCCGAGCCGCTCGACCTGTTCACCATCGCCGGGCAGTGCGCCGAGCGCTTCCAGGCGGTCGCCCACTCCCAGTCGCTGGCTATCGCGGTGACCCCGGCCCCGGCGCAGTCCGCTTGGATCAGCGCACCCCCGGAATGGATCGACCGGCTCACCGGGGTGCTGGTGGACAACGCCTGCCGCTACGCAGGGCCCGGCGGCAGGGTGCGGCTCAGCGTGGCGGTCCGCGGCAACCGGATCAGCCTGACCGTGGAGGACAGCGGGCCGGGCATCGCGGCCGGAGAGCGCGACCGCCTGTTCGACCGCTTCCACCGCGTCACCGGGGACGGGGTCACGGATCGGGGTGGCGGGGCGGGGCTGGGGCTGGCCATCGCCGACTCGATCGTGCGCTCGACCGGTGGCCACTGGCGGATCAGCGAGTCGGCGCTCGGCGGGGCGTTGTTCGAGGTCTCCTGGCGCCGCCCGCACGGCGCTGGGTCGCCGGCGGCACTGTCCGGTCCTTCCCCGTCACCCCGTCCTGACCCGCCGCCCGCTGGGCCGGCCGGGTCGCCGCGCGCTCACCCGCCGGCCAGAGATTCGTCAGCGAGGTAAGGGGGCGCGGGCTCGTACTGGATGTAGCGGCGGACCGCGCGGGCGTGATCACGTCCGTGGATCCGGCCCACCAGCCATAGCGCCATGTCTATCCCGGCCGACACGCCCTGGCTGGTGATCAGGTTCCCGTCCACCACATACCGGGCGTCCCGGACCACGGTGACAGCGTCGCGGGCCGCCAGGGTGTCCTCGAACGCATGGTGGGTGGCCACCCGGCGGCCGCGGGCCGGTCCCGCCTCGTGCAGCAGCAGTGCGCCGGTGCACACGCTGGTCACCCAGCTGGCGCTCGACGAGACCTGGCCTATCCAGCCGATGAGGGACGGACTGCCCACCTCGCGGCGGGTCCCCTGGCCACCCGGGACCAGGAGCACGTCCAGCGGGGGATGATCGTCGGTGCGGTAGTCAGGAAGCACCCGCATCCCCTTGGCGCACCGCACCGGGCCGGGACCCGGTGCGATGAGCATCACACGGTCGGCATCATCGCGGAGCATGGAGGAGACGGTGAATACCTCCCAGGGGCCGACGAAATCCAGCTCCTCCGCCCCCTCGAAGATCAGCAATCCGTAGCTCGTCATGCGTACTCCCGCAGGGACCCGAACCGGTCCCGGTAGTCGGATGGCGCGACGCCGAGATGACGATGGAAGGCACGGCGGAGCGATTCACCGCTGCCGAATCCGCAACGGCGGGCGACGGCGTCGACCGGGTCGTTCCCTCCGGCCAGCGCACGGCGGGCCGCCTCGACGCGCACGCGTTCTACGTAGCGCGCAGGCCCGACACCGATCTCCGCGGTGAACCTGCGCTGCAGCTGACGGGGGCTGAGCCGGGCCCGGCTGGCCAGGTCGCTGATCGTGTGCCGGGCCGCCGGGCCTGCCTGGACCGCCGCCACCACGGTCTTGATCGGGTCGGTCGAGGGCTGCGCCGACCACAGCGGCACGCTGAACTGCGACTGCGTCCCCGGACGCCGCAGAAACAGCACCAGCTCCTGGGCGACCGCGTGCGCGGCTGGCTGGCCGAGATCATCCTCCACCAGGGCCAGGGCCAGATCAATGCCCGCGCTGACCCCGGCCGAGGTCCATACCCGCCCGTCCTGGATGAAGATGGGGTCGCAGTCCACGATCAGCTCCGGATGCTCGTCAGCGAGCTGGCGGGCCAGGCCCCAGTGGGTGGTGACCCGGCGCCCGGTGACCAGCCCCGCCGCCGCGAGCAGGAAGACCCCGCTGCAGACCGACGTCACCCGCCGGCTGGTGGCCCCGGCCGCCCTCACCCAGTCCACGAGCGCGCGGTCCGCCCGGGCCAGATCCACTCCCGACCCACCCGCCACGACCAGCGTGTCGATCCCGCCCGGATCCAGCTCGACCACGCCATGGCTGGCGTGCACGGGCAATCCGCTGCCCGACCGTACCGGCCCCGGTGTGCGGGACACCACCTGGCAGTCGTACTCCGCGGACAGCGGGCTGGCGTGCTGGAACACCTCATACGGCCCGGTCAAGTCGAGCAACTGGAAGCCATCGAAGATCACGAAGACGATGCGGCGCTTTTCCACCCCCTCAGGCTGCACCCTGGCGCCAGGCGGGCGCTACGACAGCCACCCCACACTTCGCGCCGTCACCGGCGCCGCCCGGGCCCGGGCCGGTGCAGGGTGGGCTCCTAATGAGAGATCTCCTGGCGGCCGGTGCCGGATAGGCCCGGCCGAGGCGGCAACCGGAGGAGATGGTCCGCGGCCACGCACCGCCGTCTGCCATCATCAATAGGTGACCAGCATTGACAGCCTCGCCCGCACCGCCTACGAAGCCCACCGCGGGGCCCACTCCGGCACTCTCCCGCCCTGGGAAGACACCACTGAGCCGGAGCAGCAAGCGTGGCGGGCCGCCGTATCCGCGGTCGCCGGGCAAACCGGCGTGACTCTCACCGACGCCGTCCCACCCCAGTCCCTGGTCATCAAGGCCGCAGACCAGGAGCACATCTTTCACACCAACTTCACCGCCGGGCGCCAGGGCACGCTCATCATCAACGATGATTTCGCCTCCGGCCAGCACGCCCGCTTCAAGGTCGCCCGCGACCTGTGGTACGTCGAGGACCTGGGCTCAACCAACGGCACCTGGCTGAACGGACGCCGTATCCACGCAGCCCAGCTGCTGAAGAAAGGCGACAAGATCAAAATCGGGCACGCCGTCCTGATCGTCGTGTCGACCTGAGCGACTCCTGGGGCTCTCCTGACGCGGCGCGCATGACGCAGGGCGGCCTACTGTTGGGACGTGACGAGTATCAAGGTCCTTTTCCTCGGCGGTACCGGCGTGATCAGCTCGGCGTGCGCCCGGCTGGCGGTGGACCACGGCATCGACCTGTCCGTCATCACCCGGGGGCAGACCAGGGCGCGCCCGCTGCCCGCGGCGGCGCGGGTACTGCACGGGGATGCCCGGGACCCAGACCAGGTCCGCGAGCTGCTGGGGCACCGCGAGTTCGACGCGGTCGTGGACTGGGTCGCGTTCACCCCCGAGCACGTGCAAGCCGACATCGACACCTTCCGCGGCCGGGCCGGCCAGTACGTGTTCATCAGCTCCGCCTCGGCCTATCAGACGCCGCCCGCCCGGCTGCCCATCGTCGAGTCAACGCCGCTGCGCAACCCGTTCTGGGCGTACTCCCGGGACAAGATCGCCTGTGAGGACCTGCTGGTCCGGGCCTACCGGGAGGAAGGCTTCCCGGCCACGATCGTGCGTCCTTCGCACACCTACGACCCGACCCTGGTACCGCTGGACGGGGGCTGGACGGCGCTCGGCCGGATGCGCCAGGGCAAGCCGGTCATCGTGCACGGTGACGGGACGTCGCTGTGGACGCTGACCCATCACCGGGATTTCGCGCAGGGTTTCGTCCCCCTGCTCGGACACCCCCGCACCATCGGTGACTCGTTCCACATCACCTCCGACGACGTGCTGACCTGGGATCAGATCGCCCGGGCCCTGGCGTCCGCGGTGGGCGCCCCCGCGGACATCGTGCACGTGCCGTCGGCCGCGATCGCCAGCGCTGACCCGCAGTGGGGCGCGAGCCTGCTGGGCGACAAGGCGCACTCGCTGGTCTTCGACAACTCGAAGCTGCGCAGCGTGGTACCTGGCTACCGCGCGGTCATCCCATTCGAGCAGGGCGCCCGCGAGATCGTGGACTGGTACGACGCTGATCCGGACCGGCAGCAGGTCGACGCCCGGCTGGACGCCATCATGGACAAGCTGGTCCAGGCCTACGGCGGCTGACCACCTCGCCCCCGGGCCCCGCGCCCGTGCCGTCCCAGGCCCGGCCGTCCCAGGCCCGGGCGGGATCAGGCCGCCCGGCTGCGTCCGGCCAGCCGGGCCCGCCGCGCCTCACGCGCCGGGCTGTGGACGATCCAGATCGCCACGTCCAGCAGGCGGAGCAAACTGGCTCCGGTCGCCTCGGGCGGGCGCAGCGCCTCCAGGTCAGCCCGGGCCTCCTGGTCCTGGAGCATGCAGCGCACCACCTCCCAGGTCTGCCCGGGCAGGCCCGCGGCGCGGATCACCACCTTGTCGGTAGCCGGGCAAAGCCGCGGCCGCTTGCGGGCGAGCAGCTTCGCCCCGGTCGCGGTGCCGACGCCCGGCATCTCCAGTAAGGCGTCCCACAGCGGGTCGACCGTGGCGACCTCGGCGTCGGAGGCCGCCCACAGATCGACATCGCCGGGAATCGTGGCCAGCATGGCCGAGACCGGCCCGGACTGGCTGCCGAGCAGCTGACGCACGGCCTCCGGCCGCCACGCGATGTCCAGCAGCGCGACAGCCAGCAGGTCGTCGGCGGTCACCGCGCCGGGCGGATTCTGGCCGAGGGTGCAGAAACTCATGCCCGCGAAGCCCTCGGCCGGATCGAAATACGCCGCCATCGCCGGGCCCAGGCCTGGCACGGTCAGGGTGTCCCTGAGCCGCCCGGCCGCATGCCGGATGGCGTCCCCTCCCCTTAACAAACTCATCTGCCCAGTATGCGAGAACCCAGCCGGTCTGGCCCATGAATATCCGCTCTAAAGATCATGCAGTTTTGCTTACATATATCCCAGCTCAGCGGGGGTGTAGCCGCCGTCACCCCGCGAGAACGCCGGCATTACCGGATGGTCACCGGGCCAGTACGCCGTGTCACTGATCTGGCCCGCCCGGAGGGTCTCCGCCGGCCAGGCCCGCAGCACTCATCCGGCCCGGATCTCGGTTTGGTCACGAATCAGCGTCAAGTGGCGTGCTGGGTCTTGCCGGTACCCACGAGCTGCTTTTCAATCAGTGAATCACGATTCATCAGAAGCCACTGTTGCCTATCTGAGCAGGATCTTTGTGGTGAATGACGATTCATCTCCGGCCTCTCCTCCGGCGGCACGTCCCGCCGGGCGGACGACCCGGGCCACCCGCCCAGGGGTCGATCCGGAACCGGAACCGGCCGCAGAGCCAGGCAGCCTGCTGGAGGTACACGGCGTGACCGTGCGCTTCGGCGGCCTGACCGCGCTGGACGACGTCTCCTTCACCGCGCCTGGCCGCCAGGTCACCGGCGTCATCGGCCCCAACGGGGCCGGGAAGACCACGCTGCTGAACGTGCTGTGCGGTTTCGTCCGGCCCGACGGTGGACGGCTGAGTTTCGGCGGCGCCGAGCTGGGCCGGCTCCGCCCGCACCGGCTGGCCGCGCTGGGCATCGCCAGGACGCTGCAGGGCGTGGGCCTGTTCCGCCGCCTGACCGTGCTGGAAAACGTCATGGTCGGAGCGCAGGGCCAGGCCCGGGCCGGGTTCTGGTCCGCGCTGGGCGGGCTGCCGGTGAGTGACCGGGACGAGCACCGGCTCCGGGACCGGGCCCGGGACGCCCTAGACCGGGTCGGCGCGGCCGGCCTGGCCGAGGCCATGCCTGATCAGCTGGCCTACGGCCTGCGCAAGCGGGTGGCGCTGGCCCGGGCCCTGGCCAGCCAGCCACGCCTGCTGCTCCTCGACGAGCCGGCCGGCGGCCTGTCCGAGACCGAGATTGACGGGCTCGGCGAGCTGATCTCCAGCTTGTCCGCGGAAACGTCGGTGGTGCTGGTCGAGCACCGGATGGACCTGGTGATGGCGGTGTGCGACACGGTGGTGGTGCTCGACTTCGGCCGGGTCATCGCCCGGGGCACGCCAGACGAGGTGCAGGCCAACCCGGCGGTCACCACCGCCTACCTCGGGGCGGGGGACTCCGGTGAGTGAGCCGGCCGCGCTGGCGGTCGAGGAGGTGGTGGCGGGCTACGGCGGTGTGCTCGCCCTGCAGAGCGTCTCGCTCACCGTCCGCCCGGCCACCATTACCGCCGTGCTCGGCGCGAACGGGGCCGGCAAGACGACCCTGCTGCGCGCCATCAGCGGGGTGATCCGGCCGCGCCGGGGGCGGGTGCTGGTCGGCGGGCAGAACGTGACCGGCCGCAGCGCTGAGGACATGGCCCGTAGCGGGGTGGCGCACGTGCCCGAGGGACAGGGCGTGATCGCCGAGCTCACCGTCCAGGAGAACCTCCGGCTCGGCGCGTTCTGGCGGCCCGGGCGGGTCACCCGGGCCAGGGCGCTGGCCGAGGCTTACCAGCGGTTCCCGGTCCTCGCCGGGGCCCGGAACCGGGCGGCCGGGACCCTGTCCGGCGGCGAGCGGCAGATGCTCGTCATCGCGCGCGCCCTGATGGCCCGGCCGCGGGTGCTGCTGCTGGATGAGCCGTCGCTCGGGCTGGCGCCGAAGATCGTCTCCCAGGTCATGGAGCTGACCGCCGGGCTGCGCGAGACCGGCCTCACGGTGCTGCTGGTCGAGCAGAACGCACGCAGCGCGCTGAGCATCGCCGACCAGGGAATCGTGCTCAACCTCGGCAAGGTCGTCGTCGCGGCGGACGCCGTCACGCTGGCCGCCGATGTCGGGCTCCGCAAGCACTACCTGGGCTTCTAGGAGGCGGCCGGTGGAAGAGTTTGGCCAGCTGACGCTCGGCGGGATCAGCGTCGGCATGATCTACGCCGCGATCGCGCTGTCCCTGGTGCTGATCTGGCGGGCGACCAGGATCCTCAACTACGCCCAGGGCGGCATGGCGATGTTCACCACGTACGTCGCGCTGCTGGTCATCAAGCACACCGGATCCTACTGGGCCGGCTTCGCCGTGGCGCTGGCGGCCGGGCTGGTACTCGGCGCGGTGATCGAGCGGCTGGTCATCCGGCCGGTCGAGAGCAAGCCTCCGCTGAACGCGATCATCGTCACGATCGGCCTGCTCGTCTTCCTGGAAGGGCTCGCGGGCATCATCTACGGCGGGCAGTTCCGGTCCTTCCCCGCCGCGTTCTCGATCGACGGCCTGCACATCGGGTCGGCCGCGCTCGGCATCTCGGCCAATGACGTGTTCGTGGCGCTCGCGGTGCTCGCCGCCGCGCTGCTGCTGGCGGCCGGCTTCCGGTACACCTCCGCCGGGCTGCAGATGCGCGCGGCCGCCTTCAGCCCGCCGGTGGCCCGGCTGCTCGGGGTCCGGGTGGGCCGGATGCTGACCCTGGGCTGGGCGCTCGCCGGGCTGATCGGCGCGCTGGCCGGCGTGCTGGTCTCGCCGTCCACCTTCCTGTACCCGAACAGCATGGACTCCATCTTCGTGCTGGGTTTCACCGCTGCGGTCATCGGTGGCCTGGACAGCCCGGTCGGCGCGGTCGCGGGCGGACTCATCCTCGGGGTCGCGCTGAGCTACGTCGGCGGCTACCTGGGCTCGGGCCTGGTGAACCTGTTCGGGCTGGCCGCGCTGACCCTGGTCCTCATGGTCCGCCCGTCCGGCCTGTTCTCCCCGGCCGCCACCCGGCAGGTGTGAGATGACCCTGGTCCGGCACCTGGCCGTGGCGGTCGTCCTCGGCGCGCTCCTCGTGATCATCAGCATCACTATCAGCCCGTTCCGCGACTACCAGATGGCGGAGGTCGCGTGCTACGTGGTGGCGGTGGCCGGGCTCACCACGCTGGTCGGGCTGAGCGGGCAGATCTCGCTCGGTAACGGGGCCTTCATGGCCATCGGCGCGTACGCCGCCGCGCTGCTGCTCCTGCACCTGCGCTGGACGCTCGCCGTGGTGCTGCTGGCGAGCGCGGCCGCAGCCGCGGCCGGCGGCGCGGTGGTCGGCGTGGCCGCGGCGCGGCTGCGCGGGCCCTACCTGGCGGGCGCCACGCTGATGCTCGCCGTGGCCCTGCCGTCGCTGGCCCTGCGGTTCGGGCTGCTCGGCGGCGACCAGGGCCTGACCGTGGTGATCACCAGCCCTGGCTTCCTGGGCCCCACTTTCCCGGTCACCCGCTGGCAGGCCTGGCTGACCTGCGGCTGCGCGCTGATCGTCCTGGTGCTGCTGGCCAACCTGGCCCGTAGCCGGGTCGGGCGGTCCTGGCGGGCCGCCGGGGACGACGAGGTAGCGGCCGCCCTGGCCGGCCTGAACGTGGCCCGGCTCCGGGTGCTGGCCTTCGTGGTCAGCGCGGCCTGCGCCGGGCTGGCGGGCGGGCTGCTCGCGGTGACCACGTCGATCATCTCGCCGGAGGCGTTCACCCTGACGCTGTCCATCGCCCTGCTCACCGGCGCGGTGCTGGGCGGCCTGGGCACCTTGCCCGGCGCGGTATGGGGCAGCCTCGTGCTGGTCCTGGTCCCGACCTACGTCACCGACACGGCCAGCAGCCACGGCCTGTCCAGCTCGGCCGGGTCCAATATCCCGGTCGCGGCCTACGGCGTCGTGCTCATCGCCGTCATGCTCGTCTTTCCCGACGGCATCCAGGGTGGCCTGCGCCGGCTGGGCCGGCTAGGGCAGCCCCTGGCAGCCCGCCTGCCCGCACGCGGCCTCCCCTGGCGGCGCGCCCCAGGCCCCCAGCTTCATGCTCCAGCCGGCGAACACCAGGAAGAAGGCTCGATATGAACAGATCCCACCGGGCAGGCTTGCCCGCCCTCGCCGCCATGGCCGCCCTGGCCATCGTGGTCAGTGCCTGCAGTTCGGGCAGCAGCAGCGGGTCGGGGAGCACGAGCGGCGGGCTGACCGCGTCCGCTCCCGGTATCACCGCCACCACTATCACCATCGGCAGCCACCAGCCGCTGACCGGCGTGGCCGCGCCGGGCTACGACGAGATCGCGCCCGCGTCGAACGCCTACTTCCAGTACGTCAACGCCCACGGCGGGGTCAACGGCCGGAAGATCGTCTACAAGTACCTCGACGACAAGTACGACCCGACCAACACCGTGTCGGTGGTGAAGCAGCTCGTCCTGCAGGACAACGTGTACGCCATCTTCGACGGGCTGGGTACCCCCACGCACCTGGCCGTGGCCCCGTACCTCAATTCATCCAAGGTGCCGGACGTGTTCGTGGCCTCCGGCTGTGAATGCTGGAACGCCCCGTCCACCTTGCCGGAGACCTTCGGCTGGCAGCTGGACTACGTGCGTGAGGGCAAGATCCTGGGCACGTACATCAAGAAGCACTTCGCCGGGCAGAAGATCGGCTACTTCTTCCAGGACGACGAGTTCGGCAAGGACGGCGTCAAGGGCCTCGACGACGAGATCCCGCACTCGGACGTGGTCAGCAGGCAGAGCTACGACCCGACGAACATCAACGTCGGCCCGCAGGTGGCCGCGCTCAAGGCGTCGGGGGCCAAGGTCGTCGTGTCCTTCAGCGTCCCGGCCTTCACCGCACTGCTCAAGCTGAACAGCCTCAAGCTCGGCTTCAACCCGACCTTCGTGGTCAGCGACGTGGGCTCCGATCCGATCACCCTGGCCGGGCTGCTGGAGGCCTACGCCAAGCAGGGCGGGGCCACCGTGTCCGGCAACCAGCTGACCCAGGGCATCATCACCGACGGCTACCTGCCCACTCTCGGCGACACGAGCAACAGCTGGGTCGCCCTGTTCAAGAAGATCCACGACCAGTACCTGCCCAAGCTGCCCTTCGACGGCAACGTGGCGTTCGGCGAGGCGGTCGCGTATACCTTCGTCCAGGCCATGCTCAAGGCGGGCAAGAACCCCACCCGGGAGGACCTGGTCAAGGCGATCCAGAGCGGGCTGCCGCAGGGGCCAGCCGTGGCGCCTTACACCTACTCTGCCTCCGATCACGCCGGGATGACCGGGGCGTTCATGGGGATCATCAAGAACGGCGTGATCGTCAAGCAGGGCCCGGTGCAGGTCACGGACACGTCCTCGACCGGGGCGGTGACCAGCTACAGCGGGACGCAGGCCCCGGCACCGTCCAGCGGGATGCCTTAGCATACGCAGGGGCTCCCGGTACGGCAGGGCCCGGTCATGGGTCCCGGACGGGGGTAGGAGGCGTGGGCGTCGCGACGAGCCGGCGGCTGCCCGATGACCGCGGGCAGCCGCCGGCACAGCGGCTGCTCGCGGCCGCGGAGCGGCTCTTCGGGGAGCGCAGCTACCAGCGGACCACGGTGGCCGATATCTGCGCCCGGGCTGGCATGGCCACCGGGAGCTTCTACGCGCACTTCAGCTCGAAGGCGGAGATCTTCGCGGCCGTGGTCCGGCAACTGAATGCGGACCTGCGGACCACCATGAGGGAAGCCATCGCGCTGGCCGGTCCCGGGCACCGGGAGATCGAGCGGGCCTCGTTCCGCGCCTTCTTCGACATGCTGTCCCAGCGTCCCTGGATGGACCGCATCGTGCGGGAGTCCGAGTTCGTGGCGCCCGGGCTGTTCCGCGAGTACTACGAGCACCTGGCCCGCGGCTATGCCCGCGGGGTGCGCCAGGCCCAGCTCAGCGGCGACGTGGACGCGCGCTATGACCCTGAGGTCATCGCCTTCCTGTACACCGGGATCGGCAATTTCGTCGGGATGCGCTGGGCGGACTGGACGGCCGGAGGACAGGTCCCCGACGACGTCCTGGACGATCTCCTGGAAGTGCTGCGCCGCGGGCTGCCGCCCGCCCGGCCCCCGCGGTAGCCAGGCACGGCGTTCACTGGTAGTAGTGCGCGTTGAAGATGCGCCGGACGAGGGCGGGGGGCTGCGCTTCACCGGCCGCAGGGCCCGGCCCGGGCCGGGTCTCCCCCAGGGCGCTGTCCACGGTCCGCAGCAGGCTGCGTACGTCGATGGGCTTGATCAGGTAGTCCGCCACGCCGTTCGCGCGGAACTGGTCGATGCGCTGCTGGGTCGCGTCCGCGCTGAGGATGACCACGGGGATGTCCCGGGTCCGGGCGTCGGCGCGTAGCCGGACCAGCACTTCCTCCCCCGGCATGTCCGGCAGCCGCAGGTCGAGCAGGATCAT
>DASQRM010000276.1:0-49482 GCA_035642895.1 Streptosporangiaceae bacterium
CAGCGTGCGACACGGCGAGAGTTCACTGACTCCCGCCGTGTCGCTGCCGTGCGATGTTATGCGCGAATCCCCCCCGCACCCTGGGTCACCGGGCGTCGGCGGAGCCGGCCGGGTGGGTGGTCCGGGCCTCGCCGGACCGGGCTGGGGTGCCTGGGGCGTGCGGACGGACGGATGGCCCATCGGTCGCGTGCCGACGGCCCGGGACCAGGGTGCGTGGCGCCAGGTGCTGCCGCGCGACGGTGAGGCCATCGAACGCGGCCACCCTCGTGGTCGGCACGAAGTCGCTGGTGTGAGCATCGGCGTCGGCCTTGGCCCGGAAGTGGGCGCGGGCCTCGGAGTAGTCCGGTTGGGTGTGCGGATGCCTGAACGTGATCCACAGCGGGATACCGATCATGGCGGCCACGATCAGGGCGATGATGGGGAAGTTGGCGATCACGATGCCGGTCACGGCGTCTCTCCTTAGAAGCTCCTCGCCGGCGGCGACCCCAGCCGGCTTCTGACGCTCTTAAGGTTGCCCGGCGGGATTCTGTAGGCTGTTGGCAGAAGTTCTGCACTCCCTATGAATGTGCCCGGCCACGGCTAATTTCGGTTCCCGGTCTGGGGCTGAAACTGTCGGCGCCCCTCCGTACCGTGCTCTTATACGGCACCGAGGGGAAGGCGGACCGGCACCATGACCAGTACCGACGTCGCCACGGGCGAGCGGGCTGACCTGCTGAGCGCCCTGGCCAAGCAGCGCTACTTCCTGCGCTTCACCGCCCGTGACCTGACCGACGAGCAGGCCAGGCAGCGCACCACCGCCAGCGCGCTGTGCGTGGGCGGCGCGATCAAGCACGTCACCCAGACCGAACGGCAGTGGACCCAGTTCATCGTGGACGGCCCGTCGGCCATGGCCTGGGACGAGTCAGACGTGGGGGCCTATATGGACGGATTCCGGATGCTGGAGGGAGAGACGCTGGCCGGGTTGATAGCGGACTACAACCAGGTGGCCCAGCGCACCGACGACCTGATCCGGTCCCTTCCCGACCTGGACGCGTCCCATCCACTGCCGGAGGCGCCCTGGTTCGAGAAGGGGGCGAGTTGGTCCGCCCGCCGGGTCCTGCTGCACGTGATCGCGGAGACCGCGCAGCACGCCGGGCACGCCGACATCATCCGGGAGTCCCTGGACGGCGCCAAGTCCATGGGCTAGGAGACCGCCAGGCGCCGCCCTATGGCGCAACGGCTTCGCGCGGGGCCATCATGCAGCATCACCGGACCGGGCCTTATCCCGCCGCCTGGCTCGGTCGTCCCGACTCCGTCAGGCGGAAGCGGGGCAGCGGGGAGGGAAGCAGGAACAGGAAGCCCAGGGTCCCGCCGGCGGCGGCGATCCAGAGCGCCGGATGCACCCCGAGCAGCGTGCCCACCGTCCCGCCGGCCAGCGACCCCACCGGGCGGGCGCCGTAGTTGACCGCCTGGAAGGCCCCGGAGACCCGGGCCCGGAGCGGATCGGGCACGACGGCCGCGAAGATCGTGCCGATGCTGATGTCCAGGATCATCACCCCGAACCCCGAGACGAACTCGGCCGTGAAAAGCATCCCGAGGACCAGCGGCCGGGGGCCAGCCGCCAGCGGAACGAGCAGGACCGGGACGGGGTACACGATGCAGCCGATGAGGTAGGCCCGGCCGACCCCGGCCCGGTTCGCGATCCGCCGGGTGAGCAGCGACCCGAGTACGCCGCCGACCGCGCCCGCGCCCAGCACCACACCGAGCAATCCGGGCCGGACGTGCAGCGACCGGGTCGCGTACAGGACGAACAGGGCCATGAACATGAAGTTGAAGAAGTTGATCACGGACACACAGGCGAGCGAGGGCCGCAGGATGGGCGAGGTCCAGATGAAGCGGGCACCGGCGCTCAGCGCCCCCCGGCGCCCGGCCTGGTCCGGGGCGGGCTCAGCCGGGTGGATGCGGCTCAGGAAGAACGCCGAGCCAAGGAACGACAGCGCGTCGGCCGCCAGCGCGAACGGCGCGGACAGGGCCTGCACCAGCAGGCCGCCCGCGCTGGGGCCGCCCACCGCGGCCAGCGCCCGGCTCTGGTAGATCAGCGAGTTGCCTGCCACGTACTGGTCGCTGGGCACCACGGACACGAACAACCCGGAGTCGGACACGGTGAAGAAGATGCTCAGCGTCCCGACCGCGAACGCTACCGCGAACACCTGGGCCAGGCTGAGCACACCCAGGGCTGAGCAGACCGGGATGCTGGCCAGGAGCGCGGCCCGGCCCAGGTCCGCCGCGATCATGGTGGCCCGGCGGTGGCCGCGCCGGTCCACCCAGGCCCCGGCATGCAGGGCGAACAGCAGGCTGGGCAGCCAGATGAGGGCGCTGAGGTAGCCCATCTCGGCCGGGCTCGCGTGCAGCGCGAGCACCGCGACCAGCGGCAGCGCGATGGCGGAGATCTGGTCGCCGAACAGGGAAATGCTCTGCGCGCTCCAGTACCGCCGGAAGGCGGTCTCGCGCAGCAAGGGAGGGATCCGGGACGTCCGGCGTTCCGGCGCGGTCGCGATGCTCACCGGGCACTCCCGTCCGGTGGGGGCTCCTCAGGCAGCGTGGCCGTCTCACCCAGCGTGGCCGTCTTACCTGCAGCGGCCGTCTCACCCGGCGGGCGGGCCTCCGCTAGACGGCCGAACGGCCGCAACAGTGGGAAGGCCAGGTGGAGGTAGCTGACCAGGCGGGCGCCCGCCGGCCGGAGCTCCGGGTGAGTCTGCCGGTCGATGTACTGATCCATCATCTGCTGCGTCTGCTCGCCCAGCGCGGCCAACTCGTCCGGGGTGATGTACAGGTAGGTGTCCCCGAACTGGGCGACGCGCTGCCACTCCTCCGGCTCGGACTGCCGGACCTCCAGCCAGCGCATCACGTCCTCGAAGTAACGCTCCGCGATCACCGAACTGAGCAGCTCCGCCGCCACCGCGAGATCCGGGTTCTCCGCGACGTCGGGCAGGTTGGTGAACATGGCGGTGGCCCGCCAGGGGCGCTCCCGGCCCTTGCCCCCGCCGGCCTCCTCGACCAGGCCGTACTTGGCCAGCTGGCGCAGGTGGAAGGACATGCTGGCCGAGCTCTCGCCGAGCAGTTCCGCCGCTCGGGTCGCGGTCAGCGGGCCCTCGACCCGCAGCAGCCCGACGAGGGACAGCCGGATCGGATGCGCCAGGGCCCGCAGCGCCCGGGGGTCCCGGAGCCGGGTGACCGAGCGGTTTGCGGGCCGGCCTTCGGGCTTCCCGGCCGGGTGCTCAGCGTCGGTGGGGTCATCAGTCATAGATGCCAACATAGCTTTGCAAAGAGTCCTTGGGAAGTGGTTCAGGCAGACATGCAAAGCTTTCTTTGGATGAGACGCCGGCTCCGGCGGCGAAAGGGTTCCTGACACAATCACCCCATCGCCCGACGGTCCGCCAGTCTGGACGACGGCGACCGGCCACCGGGGCCGGAAAGCCGGACGAGACCAGCAACGTCTGGCCCTCGGCCAGACGGGATCGGGACAGTCTGGCCCGTAGGCCAGACGAGACCAGCACAGCCGACTTCGAGAGGCAGGCTCATGCCACCAGTTGCGGTCATCACCGGGGCGAGCAGCGGGATCGGCGCGGCCACCGCGGTCAAGCTGGCCAAGGCCGGTTACCGGGTGATTCTCGCCGCCCGGCGCGCCGACCGGATCAGCGACCTGGCCGGGCGGATCCGCGGCAACGGCGGCGAGGCGGACCCGGTGATCCTGGACGTGACCGACCGCGCCGCGGTCGACCGGTTCGCCGAACGACTGGACTGCTGCGACGTGCTGGTCAACAACGCCGGCGGGGCGTTCGGCGCGGACACCGTAGCCGAGGGCGACGCCGCCGAATGGCAGGCCATGTTCGACGTGAACGTGCTCGGCACCCTGCACGTCACCCAGGCGCTGCTGCCCAAGCTCATCGCCAGCGGCGACGGCACCATCGTGGTGATGGGGTCCACGGCCGGCTTCGTCGCCTACGAGGGCGGCGGGGGCTACGTCGCCGCCAAGCACGCCCAGCACGCGATCGCGGGGACACTGCGCCTCGAACTGTACGACCAGCCTGTGCGGGTCATCGAGATCGCACCGGGCATGGTGCGCACCGAGGAGTTCGCGGTCAACCGCTACCGGGGGGACGAGGAGCGGGCCGCTGCGGTCTACGCCGGCGTGTCCAAGCCCCTGACCGCCGAGGATGTCGCGGACACCGTCGCCTGGGCCGTCACCCGGCCGTCCCACGTGAACGTGGACCTGCTCGTCCTGCGCCCCCGGGCCCAGGCCGCCCAGCACAAGGTCTTCCGTGAATGAGGCACCCGAGCGGTCGAGCACGACCCTCCATGATCCCGGTCAATTTCTGACCCATGACACCTGATATTGACCGTGACAATGAAGGGTGCCCCGAGAGGGCGGTACCACCAGCACCGCTGGTCACATCGATCATGATTGTGGCCACTTTGATCATGATCAGCAGCGACTCTTCCTACGAACCGCGCGTCCTGACGGGTGTTTTGTCCGCTTATGGCGCACGCTTCGTAGGAAGAGTCGCGCGTAGCGGCCGGGCGGCGCAGGAACGGCCGCGCAACGCGTAGCGGCCGGGCAGCCCGGAGCGGCCGGTCAGGTGGTGGGTGGGGGCCAGGTGATCTTGGTGAGGTCGGGGACCACCTGGTCGGCGCCGGTGAGGTCCTCCGGCGGGTGGGTGGTGGCCACCGCGACGCAGTACATGCCGGCGGCCTTGGCCGCGGCCACGCCGGCCGGGGCATCCTCGAACACCACGCACGCCGCGGGGAGCACGCCCAGCCCGCGGGCCGCGGCCCGGTACCCCTCCGGGTCCGGCTTGCCCACGGTCACGTCCCCGGCCGTCACCACCACCGAGAACAGCGGGCGCACACCCAGCCCGGTCAGGGTCTCTTCCGCGTAGCGGCGGCCCGCCGAGGTGACCAGGGCCAGCGGGACACCGGCCGCGCCGATCTGCCGGACCAGCTCGACCGCGCCGGCCAGCGGCCCGAGTGGCGGCTGGTGCGGGGCGTGGAAGTGCGCGCTGGACGCCGCCATCAGCTCGGCCGGATCGTGCTCAGGGACCCGTTCCCGGAGCAGGTCGTGGACGTCCACGCCGCGGCGGCCGACGAACGCACGGATCAGGTCGTCGTCCGGGACGATGCCGCGGGACCGGAACACGTGCCGCCAGCTCTCATCACTGCGCGTCTCGCTGTCCACCAGCGTGCCGTCGAGATCGAATACGGCGGCGAGAAAGCGCCGTGGCTCGCCGGACGGCTCTCCAGCGTCTTCGCGCTCGGGCATCCCGGTCATCACGCGGTCTGGGTGACCTTGCTGAGGCCGCGCGGGCTGTCCGGGTCGATGCCGCGTCGCCGGGACAGCGCCTCGGTCAGCAACTGCCCGGGCACGATCAGCCCGAGCGGGGCCAGCCATTCGGGCAGCCGGGGACCGGGCACCGCGAGGCTGCTCGCCGCAGCCAGGCCGGGGCCGCCGCCGATCGCGTAGGCCCGCGCCCCGGCCGCGATCACGCGGCGGGCCAGGTCGATGCTGCCCGGCAGCGCGGGCCCGGAATCGGCCGCCACGATGATGGCTGGCGTGTTCGCGTCCACCACCGCGATCGGGCCGTGCAGCAGGTCCGCCCAGGACAGCCCCATCGCGTGCAGGTAGCACGCCTCCTTGAGCTTGAGCGCGAGCTCCAGCGCGGCGGCGTAGGCGTGCCCGCGCCCGGACACCACCACTCCATCGATTGGCGAGGGGGGGCGCGCCGCAGGCGTGTTCCCGCCGACCCAGCGATCGCGGGGGCCGGGGCCGGGGGGTCCGGGGGTAGTCCCCCGGGAAAGCGGAGCGGGGGTAGTCCCCCGGGAAAGCGGAGCGGGGGGTCGCCCCCCCGGGCTAACACCGGCGAGGTCGGCGACCATCGGCTCCAAGTCGTCCGGGGCGGTGAGCATTCGCTCGATCTCATCGGGCACCGTGGCGAGCAGGCCCGGATCCAGGTCCGCGCCCAGTGCGATGGCCAGCACGGCCAGCGCGGCGAGCTGGGTGGTGAACGTCTTGGTCGCCGGGACGGCCAGCTCCGCCCCGGCCAAGGTCACGAAGGCCAGGTCCGCCACCTGGGTCAGCGGCGACCCGCCGCCGTTGGTGATGGCCAGGGTCCGCGCGCCGCAGTCGCGCGCCCAGGCCAGCGTCTCGACGATCTCCTCGGTGGCCCCGGACTGGGACAACGCAACCGCGAGCACGCCGGACAGGTCCAGCCGACTGTGGTACTCGGTGGCGATCGACGGGGAGGCCAGCGTGGCCAGCATCCCGGCGTGCGCCTGGAGCAGGTAGGTTCCGTAGACCGCGGCGTTGTCGGAGGTGCCGCGGGCGATGAAGAGCACCTGGCGGCAGTCCCGGGCCAGCGCGGCGGCCTCGCCGCTGCGCGGCATCAGCGAATCCAGCGTGGCCCGCAGCGCCGCGGGCTGCTGCTCAATCTCGGTCCGCATCGCGGTGGGCTCAGTCATGCCCGGCCCCCGTGCTGATAACACCGCGCCGAAAGCGCCGTCCAGAACGTCCTGAAAACACCGTCACGGGTACACCCTCTCACCATTGATCCAGGTCCCGGCGGTCCGCAGGTCGTCATCGAGCCACACCAGGTCGGCCGCGGCGCCAGGGGCGAGCCGCCCCAGGTCCGGACGGCCGATCAGGTCGGCGGGCACCCGGGACGCGGCGGCCACCGCGGCCGCCAGGCTCGCCAGTGAGGGGAGGCGCGCCGGAGGCGTGTCCTCGCCGAGCTGGCGACTCGCGGGGGCCGGGGGTTCCGGGGCCAGCAAGGCATCCTCCGGGGCCGCGGGGTCCAGGGGGGGTTCCCCGGGCCGGCGGAGCGGCGGGTTACCCCCCTGGGCGAGCAGCGCCACCATGTTGGCCACCGCCCGGTCGATCCGCAACGCCGATCCGGCCAGGCCGCCGTCCGCCCGCCGCGGCGGCACGCCGTCACCGGGTGGCAGCGTGATCGGCTCCCCGCCGAGCAGGTACTCCCCCGGAGGCATGCCCGCACACGCGGCCGCGTCCGTGACCAGGCAGATCCGGCCCGGTGCGGCGGTGAAGGCCAGCGTGCAGTTGGCCGGAGCCACGTGGTAGGTGTCCACGATCATGCCGCTGGTCAGCCGGGGGTCGGCCAGCGCCTGGCCGACCACGCCCGGCTCGCGGGACTTCACCCCGGGCTGCGCGTTGAACAGGTGCGTGACCATCCGCGCCCCGGCCGCGGCGGCCGCGTCCACCTGCGCCGCGGTGGCGTTGCTGTGCCCCACGCTGACCAGCACGCCCGCCGCGGCCAGCTGGCCGACCGCGGCCAGCCCGCCGGCTACCTCGGGGGCCAGGGTGACCAGCCGGACCAGGCCCGCCCCCGCGGCCAGCAGCTCATCCAGCGCGGCGGGCTCCGGCGGCACGATCCAGTCCGGGTTGTGCGCGCCCCGACGGCGCGGCGAGATGAACGGCCCTTCCAGGTGCACGCCGAGCACCCGCGCGCCGCCTTGACCGATGCCGGGACGGTCGCGGCTGGGCCACCTTCCGGCGGGCAGAAACTCCGCAACGCGCCCCAGGGCGCCCGCCAACTGCCGCACTGGGGCGGTGATGAAGGTGGGCAGGAATGCCGTACAGCCGGTGGCGGGCAGCCGCTCGATGACAGTGGCCCAGCCGGCTGGATCGGCGGCCTGCATCTCGACTCCGAAGTACCCGTTGACCTGGAGGTCCACCAGCCCGGGGACGAGCACGCCCGTCTCCAGCTCCAGGTCCGGGGGCCCGGGGGGCCGGTCCTGGCCCACACCGGCGATCCGGTCCCCGGCCGTCACGACGTACCCCGGCGCCAGCACCGGGGCATCAGGCAGCGCGGTAACGACCCGCGGCGCAGTAATGATCACGGGCGGCAGATCACAGTGTTAGCTCTCAGTGGGCCAGCTCTCATTGGGCCAGCTCTCATTGGGCCAGCTCTCATTGGCCCACCTGGGCCATGAACGCCGCCGGGTAGCGTTCCCCGGCGACCGCGTCGCGCGGCACCGCTTTGCTCAGCTCGATGAGGTCCTCCGGGGTGAGCACGAGGTCGGCGGCGGCCGCATTCTGCTCCAGGTAGCTGCGCCGCTTGGTGCCCGGGATGGTGACGATGTCGTTCCCCTGGGCCAGCACCCAGGCGATGGCCAGCTGAGCCGGGGTGATCCCGAGGGCCTGCGCCACCTCGGCCACCTGGGCCGCGACGGCCAGGTTGTGGTCGTAGTTCTCACCCTCGAAGCGCGGGTGACCGCGGCGGAAGTCGGTCGCCCCGAATCCCCCCGAGGCGTCGAGCGACCCGGTCAGCAGCCCGCGGCCGAGCGGGCTGTAGGACACCAGGCCGATGCCCAGCTCGTCGAGCACGGGCAGCAGGTCGTCCTCCGGCTCACGGCTGAACAGCGAGTACTCATACTGGCCCGCGGCGATCGGGTGCACCGCGTGGGCCCGCCGCACGGTGGCCGGCGCCGCCTCGGAGATGCCGAGGTAGCGGACCTTGCCCGCACCGACCAGCTCGCTCATCGCCCCCCAGGTGTCCTCCACCGGGACGGTGGGGTCCACCCGGTGCTGGTAGTACAGGTCGATGTGGTCGGTGCCGAGCCGCTTCAGGGATGCGTCACAGGCCTCGCGCACGTACTCGGGGCGGCCGTTGACGGTCCGGCTGCCGTCGGGCAGCCGCTGGTTGCCGAACTTGGTGGCCAGCACCACCTCGTCCCGCCGGCCCTTGATGGCCCCGCCGACCAGGCGCTCGTTGGTGAACGGGCCGTAGGCATCCGCCGTGTCCAGGAAGGTCACGCCGAGATCGAGGGCCCGGTGGATGGTGGCCACCGACTCCTGGTCGTCGGGGGAACCGTAGGACTGGCTCATGCCCATGCAGCCGAGGCCCAGCTCGGCAACGGACAGACCCTGGCCGAGCGTGCGTTGTCTCATCAACAGCCACCCAAAGTTGCAGATCCCTGGCTGAGTCAGGTTACTGGGACGGTTTTCGTTGCGGAGAAGTTGGGGTTGGCCCTGGTTTCTAGGCACTGGCCCGGCGGCGTGCCGGGCGCTTGGCGGGGGCCGGGCGCTCCTTGGTGGCCGCGTCCAGGCTGGCCTGGAGCGCGTCCAGCAGGCTGGCCGGCTCGGCCGGGGCAGGCTCAGGGGACGTGGTCACCTCGCGGCCCTCGACCTTGGCCTCGACCAGTTCCTGCAGCGCCTCCCGGTAGGAATCGTGAAACTCATCCGGCTCGAAGTCCTCGGTCATCGAGTCGATCAGCGAGGTCGCCATGCGCAGTTCCTGGGCCCGGACGTCGATGTCCTGGTCCAGGAACGCGAAGTCCGGGACGCGCACCTCGTCGGGCCACAGCATCGTCTCCAGCACCAGCAGGCCCTCGCGGGTGCGCAGGGTGGCCAGCGACTCACGCTGGCGCAGCGCCACCTTGGTCACGGCGACCTTGCCCGAGCGCTCCAGCGCGTCCCGGAGGAGCACGTAGGCCCGGGCCCCGGCCGGTTCGGGTTCCACGTAGTAGCTCCGGTTCCACAAGATGGGGTCCACCTGGTCGGCCGGGCTGAAGTTCAGCACCTCGATGCTGCGGGCCGTGGGCAGCGGCAGGTGGGCGAAGTCCTCGTCGGTCAGCACGACCATCTCGCCGTCCGGCAGCTCGTATCCCTTGGCCACGTCGGAGAACGGGACCTCCGCATCGTCGATGGAGCAGACCCGGCGGAAATGAATCCGGCCGCCGTCCTCGGCGTGCACCTGGCGGAATGAAACATCCCGTTGCTCGGTGGCGGTATAGAGCTTGACTGGGATCGTGACGAGGCCAAAGGAGATGACCCCCTTCCACATGCTGCGCATGGTGTCTCCCTACCCAGATGAGAGGAATGTGCCCCTCTGCGGGCTCGGCTTTGGGTATGGCTGTCATGATGAACGGACCGCGTACGTCTAGCGAGTCGGGGGAGGATCAGTACATGCCTGACTTCGACGTCGTCGTGCTCGGTGGGGGGACTTCGGGCAGCCTCATCGCTATCGAGGTATCGCAAGCCGGCCGGTCCACGGCCCTGGTGGAGGCGGGCCTCGTCGGCGGCGAGGCGCCTTACCTGGCCGATATGGCCTCCAAGTCGCTGCTCCAGTCCGCCCGCCGGGGCGAGACCTGGGAGCACGCGGTCGCCCGCCGGGACGAGGTCGCCGGGCACCTCGACGACGCGCCGGCCGCAGCCCGCCTCGCCGAGGCCGGCGTGACCCTGATCCGCGGCACCGGCCAGATCACCGGGCCCGGCACGATCGTGGTCCAGCCCAACGCGGCCAAGAGCAGCCTGAACGGGCTGGCCCCGGCCGACCCGCTGACCCTGGGCTACACCGACCTGGTCGTGTGCACCGGGAGTGAGCCGGTCGCGCCGCCGGTCGAGGGACTGGCCGACGTGCCCGCCTGGACCAGCGCGGAGGCGCTCACCTGCCCGGACCTGCCGCGGCGGCTGGTGGTGCTGGGCGCCGGCCCGGTGGGCTGCGAACTGGCGCAGATCTACGCGGCGTTCGGTTCGCAGGTCACACTGGTCGAGGCCGAACCGCACGTGCTGCCCGGGGAGGCGCTGTTCACCGGGGGGATCCTGGCTGACGCGCTGCGGCGGACCGGGGTGGACCTGCGGCTCGGGTCGGCGGTGGTGAAGGCCGAGACCACCGACGCCGGGCTGGCCCTCACCCTGGCCGACGGGACCAGGATCGAGGCCGACCGGGTGCTGCTGGCCAGCGGGCGGCGGCCCCGGCTGTCCGGGCTGGGGCTGGAAGAACTCGGCATTTCGGCCGCGCCCGGCGAGATGCTGCCACTGGACGAGACCTGCCGGGTCGTGCCCAACGTGCCCGGGAAAGCCGGGCCTGCGGCGCCCGGGAAAGACGGGCCCGCGAGCACCGGGAAATCTGCCGCCCCGGGGAAGGCGGGCCGGGTGTGGGCCGCCGGTGACGTGACCGCGGTCGCCCCGTACACGCACACCGCCCGTTACCAGGCCCAGATCGTCGCGGCCAACCTCCTGGGTGGCAGCCGGGCCGCGGACTACCGGGCCATCCCGCGCACCGTGTACACCTCCCCGTCGGTCTACACGGTGGGCATGTCCCCGTCGCTCGCCAAGGCCACCGGGGTCGAGCTGATCACGGTCAGCTACGACCTGGCCGAGACGGCCAGGGCCACGGTGGAAGACGACGACCGGGGCCGGGTCGAGCTGTACGTGGACACCGCCTCGGGCGACCTCCTGGTCGGCGCGGCGGCGATCGGGCCGGACGCCGAAGAGTGGATGGGCGAGGTGACGCTGGCCATCCGGGCCAGGATCCCGCTGGCCGTCCTGGCCGACGTGGTGCACGCCTTCCCGACCTACGGTGAGGCCGTGGAAATGTCGTTGCCGGGCCTGACCCAGCGCCCGGCCGGCCGCTCGGGCGGGGAGCCGGGCGCGGGCCAGGAGAGCCGTGAGGCCCCCGGCTCCGGCCGGGCTCCGGAGACGGGCGGCGGCGCGGCGCCGGACGTAAGCGGTGACGCGGGGACAGTTGCGGCCATGGGTCCAGCGGCGGCCGCGGGCCCGGGTGGGGACGCGCCAGCCGTCCCGCCGGGACGGACCCTGCTGGGCCAGGGGCGGGCCCCGGGGACACTACCCTCGAGGAAGCCGCCCGCGCCGCCCACGGCAGGTCCCGACCGGGTGAGCACCCAACCGTCACACAACACGTGAAGGGCACACCGATGACCGACGTGAGCCGGGAACCCAGCGAAGACCTGGAAGCGCCGACCGAGGACGCCATCGAGCAGCACCAAACCCTGGCGGGAGACGACGAGCAACCGGAGCTGGAGGCCTTCGAGCTGCCGGACGAGGCGGACGCGGCGGACGCGGTCGAACAGCACGAGGAAGTCGCAGACGACGAGGACGAGGACCCCTACCGCTGACCAGCGCGACCCGGGGGCTTCCTGGGTCACCCTCCGTTACACCCTTTCCCGGGTACCAGCGGTCGTAGGATGGCGTGATCGGGCGGAATTGCCGCGCGATTGACGCAACGGAGAGTCTCGTGACAGCAACCCCGCAGGCCCGTACGGCCGGTACGCGGCTGCCGAGGCAAGCCCGGCGTCGGCAACTGCTGGGCGCTGCCCAGGAAGTCTTCGTCGCACAGGGCTACCACGCGGCGGCGATGGATGAGATCGCCGAACGGGCCGGGGTCAGCAAGCCCGTGCTCTACCAGCACTTCCCGGGCAAGCTGGACCTCTATCTGGCGTTGCTGGACGAGAGTGTCGAGGCGCTGACCGACACCATCCGGAACGCGCTCGCCTCCACCGCCGACAACAAGCAGCGGGTCAGCGCCACCTTCCAGGCGTTCTTCGACTTCGTGGCCAGCACCGGGGAGGCGTTCCGCCTGGTTTTCGAGTCCGACCTGCGCAACGAGCCCGCGGTCCGGGACCGGCTCGACGCGAGCGCGCGCGTGCACGCGGACATGATCAGCGAGTTCATCCGTGAGGACGCGGGGCTGGACGACGATCAAGCGCATCTGCTCGGTATCGGCCTGGTCGGGATGGCCCAGGTCAGCGCGACATACTGGCTGAGCACCGACCGCGCCATCCCCAAAGACGCCGCGGAGCAGCTCGTGGCCCGGCTGGCCTGGCGCGGTATCAGCGGCTGGCCGCGTACCGGCTGAGCGGCCGCCCCGGGGACGGCCGCCCCGGCCGGCCTGCCCCGGGCACCAACACTGGGTAGCCAAGCCCGGGTAGCAGCACTTTCCCCCAAGAGTCCGAGCAGATCCGAGTACAGGAGCAGCGTGGAAGTCAAGATCGGGATCCAGAACATCCCGCGTGAACTCGTCGTGGAGACAAACGTCTCGGCCCAGGATCTGGAGCAGGCGCTCACCCAGGCCATGACCTCCGAGGACGGCGGGCTGTTCGTGCTGCCCGACGACAAGGGAGGCAAGTTCCTGATCCCGGCGGGCAAGATCGCCTACGTGGAGCTGTCCGACGTCGAGCAGCGCCGGGTCGGTTTCGGCAACCTGTAGCTCTGGCGTTCGGAGCTCTGCGAGCTGGGGCCTAGCTGGCCAGGCCCAGGGATGCCATCCGCTGGGCGTGTGCGTCGGTGATCCGGGCGAACATCCGCCCGATGTCCCCGAGCTGGCCAGGCTGGCCGGGCTCCCCCGGGGCGGCCCCGGCCAGCAGGCCCGCCAGCGAACGCCGGTCCGCGACGACCCGGTAGGCCTGGGCCAGCGCCTCCCCGACCAGCCGCCGGGCCCACAGCGCGAGCCGTCCCTCCACCTGGGGGTCGGCCGCGATGGCGGCCCGGACCCGGGCAATCACGAACTCCGCGTGCCCGGTATCGGCCAGCACCCGGAGCACGAGTTCCCGGGTCTGCGGGTCGACCAGTTCCGCCACCGCCCGGTAGAAGTCCGCCGCGATCCCGTCCCCCACATACGCCTTGACCAGGCCCTCCAGCCAGTCGGCCGGAGCGGTGCGGGCGTGGAAGGCATCCAGCGCCGGGACAAAGGGGAGCATCGCCTGGTCCGGCTGGGTGCCCAGCGCCGCCAGGTGCTCGCACAGCAGCCGGAAGTGCCCGAACTCGGCGACCGCCATCCCGGCCAGGGCGGCCTTGTCCGCGAGCGAGGGCGCGAGCGCCGCGTCGTCCGTCAGCCGGAAGTACGCGTCCAGTTCCGCGTAGGCCAGCATGCCGAGCAGGTCGATGATCCCACTCTGCCGGTCTGGGTCGCTGTGCTCGCGGGACGCATCGTTGCGCCGCTGCGCTTCGGTCACCCGCGAAGCGTAACAACCCGGGCCGTGCGAGTTGGTCCACCCGCAGGCCAGGACACATTGGTACACTGCGAGTCAGAACTTGGAACGGAATGCGGCGACCCCTTGCCGTGTTTCTCTAGCAGTAAGGCTCGTGGCCAGCCGCGCGCGGAGACGCGACGGCGATGGCCGGGCACAACGGCGAGGACGCCAGCATGGAGCTGGCCGGATGCCTTATTGCGCTGGTGGGCGAGGCCCGCTGGTAGAGCCGATAGCCAGGTCCGCAGTGGCAAGGACGCGTACAAGGCGCGCCCAGACAGCGGGCCACTGATGGAAGCTGATTCAACTGACAACCACACTGACCTCGTCCGTAGCAGAACCGCCGGCCGACGATAACCCGGCCACTGGTTCTCCGGACGTGAATAAGACGTTCCGTGACCTTGGCGTGGATGAGCAGATCTGTGCGGCCCTGGAGGTCGCCGGCATCACCTCACCCTTCCCCATCCAGAGCCTGGCCCTGCCCATCGGGCTGAGCGGGCACGACATCATCGGCCAGGCCCGCACCGGCACGGGCAAGACGCTCGCGTTCGGGATCCCGCTGCTGCAGCATGTGGCGGAGGCGCCGGCCACCCGGCCTTCCGCACCCGTGTCCCTGGTCGTGGTACCGACCCGCGAGCTCGCCGGCCAGGTCGCCGAGGACCTGCGCGTGGCGGGCAGGCTCGGAGGCGCCCGGGTGGCGACCGTCTACGGTGGCCGCGCCTACGAACCACAGATCGACGCCCTGCGCAACACGGTGGACATCGTGGTGGGCACCCCCGGCCGGCTGCTCGACCTGGCGGGCCAGCGCCACCTGGACCTCTCCGGGCTGCGCTCTCTCGTCCTGGACGAGGCAGACAAGATGCTGGACCTCGGGTTCCTGCCCGACGTCGAGCGAATCCTGGAGCTCACCCCGCCAGCCCGGCAGACCATGCTGTTCTCGGCCACCATGCCGGGCGACGTCGTCCAGCTGGCCCGGCGGCACCTGCGCCAGCCGCTGCACGTCCGCGCCGAGCATGGCGACGAGCCTGACCTGGTCCCGCTGACCGTGCAGCACGTGTTCCGGGCCCATCAAATGGACAAGATCGAGATGCTGGCCCGGATCCTGCAGGCCAACGGGCGCGGGCTGAGCATGGTGTTCTGCCGGACCAAGCGGTCTGCGGACCAGGTGGCCGAGGCCCTGACCACCCGGGGCTTCGCGGCCGCGGCGGTGCACGGCGACCTGGGCCAGGGTCAGCGGGAACGGGCCATGCGTGCGTTCCGCAACGGCAAGATCGACGTGCTGGTGGCGACCGACGTCGCGTCCCGCGGGCTGGACGTGGACGACGTCACGCATGTGATCAACTACGAGTGCCCGGAAGACGACAAGGCCTACCTGCACCGCACCGGGCGCACCGGCCGGGCGGGCCGGGACGGCATCGCCGTCACATTCGTGGACTGGCGTGACATGCCGCGCTGGAAGCTCATCAACGAGTCCCTGGGCATGGGCATCCCGGAACCAGTTGAGACCTACTCCACCTCGGCGCATCTGTTCGAGGAGCTGGACATCCCGGCGGGCGTGAAGGGCAGCCTGCCCCGCGCCGAGCGGGGACGGGCCGGACTCGAGGCGGAAGAGCTCGAGGACGTCGGCGAGACCGGGAAGGCCCGCTCACCGCGGCGGCCCGCCCGCCGCAGTGACCAGAGCGCCCGCACGGACCAGGCGCCGCGCAAGTCCCGGGTCCGCAAGCGCACCCGGGCCGGGGTCTCGGTCCACGGCACGGACGGGGCCCAGTCCAGGTCAGCACAGCCCAGGTCAGCAACGTCCGGGTCGGCACAGTCTGGTTCAGCACCGGCCAGCCAGGCGGCCCAGGGCGACGGGTCCGGGGAGCACAGCCAGCCCCGCCGGCGCCGGCGGCGTTCTGGCCGCGGCCGGAAGGGCAACGCAGCTAGCTAACGGTTTTCCTGCAGACCTCCGGGAATCCTCAAGGCACGGTGAGGCGTACGCGCAGTATCCCTGGGTAGGCTGGCCGCCTGTGAGCACACCAAAAGCGCTGCAATTGCCCTCCGGGGTGCGGCGGCTGACCATCGAAACCAGCCGCGGCAAGTTCGCGGCTCTCGAAGCTCTCCCGCTCAGCGGGATACACGAGCGGCAGCCCGCGCTGCTCGTCCCGGGATATACCGGGAGCAAAGAGGACTTCCTGCTGATCCTGCAGGCGCTGGCGGCCGCCGGCCGCCAGGTGGTCGCGATCGACATGCGCGGCCAGTTCGAGACGCCGGGCGCCGATGACGCGGCCGCCTACCAGCTAGGCGCGCTGGCCGCCGATGTGGCCCTGGTCGCCGACTGGCTGAGTGAGGGCCACGACGGCGCGGCCGCGAGCGCGGGCGGCCCCGGGAGCGGGCCGTCCGGCCCGGGTGGCGGCCGTGGCGTGCACCTGCTCGGCCACTCCCTCGGCGGGCTGGTGGCCCGGGAAGTGCTGCTGGCGCGGGCCGCCCGGATCAGCTCGCTCACCCTGATGAGTTCCGGCCCGGGGGCGCTGACCGGCCCGCGGGCCCAGATCCTGCAGGCGCTGCTGGCCGAGCTGGACGGGATTGGCCCGGACCGGCTGGGGGCGGAGGTCGAGCGCATCTGGCGGACCCGGATGGAGCCGGAGGCGGTGGCGGGGAGTGTGCCCCCGGCCATCATCGATTTCCTGCGCACCCGGCTGCTGAGCAGTTCCCCCACCGGGCTGCGCACGATGGCCGAGACCCTGCTCGCCTGCCCGGACCGGACTCCGGCCCTGGCCCGGCTGGATTCGGTCCCGCTGATGGTCCTCTACGGCGAGAATGACGACGCGTGGGACCCCGCCGCCCAGGAGGACATGGCCGCCCGGCTGCGCGCCCAGCGGATCTGCATACCGGCCGCGGCGCACTCCCCCGCGGTCGAGGCGCCCGAGACCACCGCGAGCACCCTGACCAGTTTCTGGAACGCGACCGAGTGCCAGCAGGCCCGGCCGTCCCGCTCCGCCTGAGCCGTCAGTCGCCGGCCAGTTCCTCCAGGCCATCCCACGGGCGGCGCGCGGAGGTGGCCGCGGCCCCCTCCGGGCACACCGCGCGGAAGTCACACCAGCCGCAGCCGGGGCCCGGGTTGGGCGGGAACTCCTGGTCCTGGCCCGCGGGTGGCAGCCCGTCACGGTAGCGCTGGTCGGCGGCCGCGCACTCGGCGGCGATGTCCTCGGCCCGGCCCACGTGCCGCTCCAGCGCGGCTGGCGTGTGCTCCCAGGCGTGCACCGTCCGGGTGGGCAGGTGATGCAGCTCCACCCGGTGGCAGGGCCTGCGCAGCACCCGGGCGGCGGCGACCGCGTACAGCGCCAGCGGCAGCGAGGACCGGGCGTCGTCCGTGCTCAGCGGGCGGCGGCCGGTCTTGTAGTCCACCACGACCAGTTCCCGGCCGCCGCCGGCGTCCCGGCGCTCGTCCAGCCGGTCGATCCGGCCGGAGAACGTGATCCGGTCGGTCCGGGCGCCCACCGTCCGCTCCACACCAGCCGGCTCGTCGGCGGGGTCCAGCGCCGAGACGTAATCTTCGACCATGCCGTGGGCCCGGTTCCGCACCGCCGCGGACTGGGCGTCACTCGCGAAGCCCTCGTTGATCCAGCCTCGTTCCAGTAACCCGCCGGCCGCGGGGACGGTCCGCTCGGCCTGCGGCAGCCGCCACCATCCAGCCAGCGCGTTGTGCACGCTGGCCCCCAGGCTGTTATGGGCCCAGGGCGGCCCCTTGCGCGGGGTGGGCCGGTCCAGGTAGCTCATCCGGTACAGCCGCCGGCAGCCCAGCCAGGTACTCAGCCGGGTCGGGGTGCACGCGTACAGGCGGGTGGGCATCCCGTCCAGCCCTAGCTGCTCTTCGCGGCCCATCAGGTCAGTCCGGGTCCGTGGACAGCCGCAGCGGGCCCGCGTTCACCCACGAGTCGAACCGCTTCTGGATCGCGGACACGGTGGTCTCCTCGCCGTGCCCGGGCAGCACCCGGGTCGGCCCGGGGAGAGTCAGCAGGTGCTCGCCGATCGCGCTGAGCTGCGCGGGGAAGTCGGTGTACTCGCCGTCGTGCCGAACCGGGCCGCGGGCCGTCACGCCATCGCCCGCGAACACCGCCTCGAGTTCCTCGCTGTAGAGGCACACCGAGCCCGGGCTGTGCCCGGGGGCGTGGATGACTTCCAGCGAGACGTCGGCGACCTCGAAGATCCCCCCGTCCTCCATATCGATCTCCGGGTCACCGTCCGGGTGCGCTTCCCGCCACAGCAGCCGGTCCCGGGGATGCAGCGCGACCGGCGCCTCGTCACTCGCCGCCACCGCGGGGGCCGCCGCGACGTGGGCGGCGTGCCCGTGAGTGCAGATGACGGCGAGGATGTCCCGGTCGCCGATGGCGGAGAGCACCGCGTCCGCGTCACAGCCCGCGTCGACCACGATGACCTCGTCGTCGTCGCCCACGATCCAGGCGTTGCTTTCGGGGGCGTCCGTGTCCCCCGGTGACGCCACCCGCTCTATCCGCGCCTCCATGGCCGGCCTTCCTTCCTCATCCTTGTTTCACGAATGCCCGGACGGCCTCCGCCACGAGCTGGACCGCGATCGCGGACAGCAACAGGCCCGAGATCCGGGTAAGCAGCTCGACGCCGCTGTCCCGGAGAACGCGCTTGAGCACCCCGCAGAACCGCATGGCCAGATAGAGCACCACGATCACCGCGCACAGGGCGAGCGCGAAGCCGGCCACCTGTGGCCCATTATGGATCCGCTGGACGAACAGCATGGTGGCGACGATCGCGCCCGGGCCGGCCAGCAGCGGAGTGCCCAGCGGGACGAACGCCACGTTGATCTTCTCGCTCTCCGCCTCGGTGGGCTCAGCTGTTCTGCCGGTTAGCAGTTCGAGCGCCACCAGCAGCAGCAACAGGCCGCCCGCTCCTTGCAGGGCGGCCAGCTGCACGCCGAGGTAGTCCAGGACCTCGCGGCCGAACAGGGCGAAGGCGAGGATCACGCCGAAGGCGACCAGCGCGGCCTGCCAGGCCAGCCGGTGCCGTTCCCGGGGCTCGCGGCCGCGGGTCAGCGCGATGAACACGGGAATCGTGCCCGCGGGGTCCATGATCACCAGAAGGGTGACGAAGACCTCGCCAAAGAACTTCACCGCACGCACGATATCGGCACCGGTGCTCTGTTGGGAGAGGCCTGGTCACGGCCGGTCGTGGGTGAGACGATGGCAAGGTGAGCGACGGCGGAGACAACCCACTGCGGCAGCTCGCTGCGGCCTGGGAGGCCGCCACGTCGGTGGCGGCCGAGTGGGCCGAGCGGACCGCGGCGGTGACGTCCGAGGCATTCCAGCGGACCGCGACGGTGACGTCCGAAGCGGTCCAGAAACTCGTCAGCGACCCGGCGATCCGGGCTGTGCTGGAGGGCTGGCGAATCTCGCCGCTGTGGTCCCGGCAGGACTGTGAATGCTTGTGCGCCATCTCACATCCGGACGACCGGGGGGTCTGTGACCACCACGCGGTGATCACACGCCGGATCTCTGACCAGGAAGTTCCGCTGTGCGCACCATGTGCGGTGGCTCAGGGGGTCGCGGAGCAGTCCCGGTAATCGCGGGGTCCCCGGATTTATCCGTCGCCGGCTTGTGCGCGGCCTGTTGTATCCGCGGCCGGTGTGTCTGCGTCCGGTGTCTGCGGCCGGTTTACCTGTGGCCGGGCTCCGCCGCACCGGCATCCGCCGCCAGCGCCATTAGTTTCTCGAACGCGGCGGGGCTGGTCGTCTCGACCCCAAGCCGATGCCCGGTGAGGTCGCCGTGATCATCGCTTCCCCCGGTGACGACCAGGCCCAGGTCAGCGGCGAGGACCCGGAGCCGGGCCCGTTCCGCCTCGTCGTGGTCGGGGTGGTCCACTTCCAGTCCGGCCAGCCCGGCCTCGGCCAGGGCGGCGATGGCCTCATCGGGGATCCGCCAGCCGCGGGAGATCGCGCCCGGGTGGGCCAGCACGACCGCCCCTCCGCTGGCCCGGACCAGCCCGATCGCCCGGGCCGGGTCCAGCGCGTACCGGCTCACGTAGGCCCGCCCGCCCGCACCGATCCAGTCCGGGCCGAACGCCTCCCGCGGTGTGGCGATCGCGCCCGCCGCGACCATGGCCCGGGCGATGTGCGGACGGCCCACGCTCCCGCCAGCCGCGAGCGCGGCCACCTGCTCCCAGGTGACATCCACCCCGAGGTCGCGGAGCCGCTGCACCATGGCCTGGCCGCGGCGGATCCGGTCATCCCGGATCGCCTGGCACTCAGCCGCGAGTTCCGGGCTGGCCCCACTCGGGAGATAGCTGAGCAGGTGCACGCTGTGCGAATCCAGCCGGGCCGACAGTTCCATGCCGGTGACCAGCGACAGGCCCTCCGGGGCGGCGCGGCGGGCCTCGTCGTGCCCGGCCAGGGTGTCGTGATCGGTCAGGGCGATCACGTCCAGGCCGGCGGCCCGGGCGCGGCGCATCACCTCGGCGGGCGGGTCGGTGCCGTCTGACGCGGTGGAGTGAGAGTGAAGGTCGATACGCACTCACGGCAGGTTAGCTGGGCAGTCGCGGCGAGAGCGCACCGAACGGCACATCCAGATCCTGACCGGGATCACGCAGCTCCCGCAGGGACAGGGTCTCCAGCAGGAGGGTGCCGGCCGTGTCCGGCCACAACATGATCCACAGCCAGCTGGCCAGCACCTCGCCGGCGAACACCGCCGCCCCGGGCGATTCCACGCTCCACAGCGGGAACTCGTGGTGGCCGAACTGGACCAGGGCGTGCGGCGGGCCTGCGGCGAATCCGTCACCCGGATCGGGTCCCGCCAGCCCGGCCAGGCCCGATCCCAGGCCCAGTCCCGGCTCCTCAGAGACGATGAGCATCTCCGCCAGGCCGCCCACCGGGCTCGGCCCGGACAGGGCCATCACGCAGCCCCGCGTTCCGCTGCGCTCATCACCCGCGCCGGTGAATCCGGTGACCAGCCAGCCCAGCGGGATCGGCCAGGGCAGCCAGACCGGCACAGCGGCCAGCTTGAGCAGCGCGTGCAGGCCCTCCGCCGTGGGGCTGTGGGCAGGCCGGAGGGGCTGCACCGTTCCATGCCGGGCGCAGCGCCAGGCGCTGTGCACGACATTCGGCTCGCTGAGTTCGCCCTGGCAGCGGGGGCAGATCGGAGCCTTCATCATGAGTAATGACGTTGATCTCCAGCCGCCCTGACGTCAAGCACCCGGCGGCCCGAAATCGCGCGGTCTTCGATCGCGGCGGGTGCGGTCCTCGATCGCGGCAGGTTGAGGCGGCCGAGCCTCGGCCGCGATACTGGCCGCGTGCCAGCGCGGCGGATCCCCTGCGTGGGAGCGATCATCAAGGACGAGACTGGCCGGCTTCTGCTGATCCAGCGCGGACACGAGCCGGAGACGGGCCGGTGGTCGCTGCCCGGCGGCCGGATCGAGCCCGGGGAAAGCGACGAGCAGGCGGTCGTCCGCGAGACCCAGGAGGAAACCGGACTCCGGGTGACGTGCGGCGCACTCGTCGGGTCGGCGCAGCGGCCCGGCAAGCGCGGTGCCGTGCTGGACATCCGGGACTACACGGCCACGGTCACCGGGGGTGCACTGGCCGCGGGCGACGATGCCGCCGACGCGCGCTGGGTGAGCCAGGCTGACCTGGCGGGCCTACCCCTGACCAGCGGCCTGGCCGAGACGCTCACCGCCTGGGGGGTGCTCGGCTGAGGAGGTACTGGCCGGGCCGGGAGCGGCCCGGCCGGGAGCGGCCCCCTGGGTGCGGGCCAGGCCGGCCGCACGGCCCTTGGCCGCGGTGACCAGGGCGAGCTTGCGGGATGCCTCGTCGATCATCTCCTCGCCGAGCATCACCGCGCCGGTCTGCTGGACCTCGGTGGCGTGGGCGTACGCGTCGAGGATCAACTCGGCCCGGTCGTAGCTGTCCTGGTCCGGCGCGAAAACCTCGTTGACCACGTCCACCTGCCCGGGATGGAGCACCCACTTGCCGTCGTAGCCGAGGGCCGCGGCGCTGACCGCGTCCTGGCGCAGTCCCTCGACGTCGCGGATGGCCAGGTACGGGCCGTCGATGGCGGCGATCCCGCGGCTGCGCGCGGCGACCAGGATCCGCATCCGGGGGTAGTGATACGCATCGCTGCCGACGTACCCGGCGGGCTGGGCGCCGACCTGGAGTGACCGCATGCCGATGCTGGCCATGAAATCCGCCGGCCCGAACACCAGGCCCTCCAGCCGGTCCGACGCGGCGGCGATGGCCGTGACGTCCGCCAGGCCGCGGGCGTCTTCGATCTGGGCTTCGATGCCGATCCGGCCCCGCTCCAGCCCGGCCGCCTGCTCCACCTGGGACAGCAGCAGGTCCAGCCAGCTGACCTGGGCCGCGTCGCTGGCCTTGGGCAGGATGATCACGTCCAGGTTGGGGCCGGCCCCCTCCACCACCTCGATCACGTCGCGGTAGGCCCAGGGCGTGCTGGCGTCGTTGATCCGTACGGCACGGATCTTGCCTTCCCAGCCGCCGCCGTTCAGCGCTGCGACCACCGCCGCCCGGGCCGCGGGTTTCGCGCCGGGCGCGACCGCGTCTTCCAGGTCGAGGAAGACCTCGTCCGCCGGCAGGCCGCGGGCCTTCTCCAGGAACCGGGGGCTGCTGCCGGGCACGGCCAGGCAGGTCCGCCGGGGGCGGTACGACGACGGCGCCATTCGGTCACGGCCTCCTGATCTGCATGGCACGCTGGCTGGGTGAGCGCTCGCCAGCCAGAGCCCGGCCCGACTCAGCCGGAGCCCGGCCAGACCCAGCCGGAACCCGGCCGGCTCGCCCTCATCGCGGAGGCTACCAAGCGGGCCGGGCTGATCTGGATCACCGTCCCGGCCGCCGCTGTCCCAGGCGGGACCGGCGATGCTGCCCTGGACCGGCCGCGTCCGGTGTGGCACGTGTGGCGCGACGCCGCGTACGTGCTGACCGGCCCGGGTGAGCAGGACGTCCCCGGACTTGGCGACGCACCCCTGGTCACCGTCTCGGTGGCCAGCAAAGACACCGGGGGGCTGCTGGTGCGCTGGGCGGCCCGGGTGAGCCGGGTCGAGCCAGGTTCCGCGGAGTGGTCCGGGATCATCGGTGCCCTGCTGGCCGGCCGGCTGAACGAGCCAGAAAGCCCGGGCGCATCATCCCCCGCCGAGCGCTGGGCGCAGACCGGCAATGTTTACCGGCTCACTCCCGATGAGAATACAGAGACGGGCACACCCGGTACTTAACAGCCGCCCCCGCTGAAAGAGTTCACGACAGGCTCCGGGCAGGGCCTTTATGCCCTCGCGGAAATGTTTCGCCAAGAGGCAGTTGGCACAAGGAGGCATGACATGGCCAGGATCAGCTATGACGAGCAGACCGCTGCAGCGTTCAAGGCGGTCCGCGAGGTCCCGCGCGACGGACTCTCGGAGTGGCGCGAGGCCCTACGACGTCACCTGCGCCCGTCGCAGGGAATGACTCTGGTGGACATCGGCGCGGGGACCGGTGCGTTCGCCGCTGCCTTCAGCGACTGGTTCGACCTCAGCGTCCTCGCCGTCGAGCCGTCGGCCGCGATGCGGGATCAGATCCCGCGGACACCGGCCATCCAGGTGCTGGAGGGAAATGCGAGCGCCCTGCCGCTGCCAGATGAATCGGCAGACGCGGCATGGCTCTCCCTTGTCATCCACCACATCCCAGACCTGCGAGTCGCCGCACGCGAGATCCGCCGCGTTCTCCGCCCCGGTGCCCCCGTCCTCATCCGACAGGGCTTCCCGGACAGATACGAGCCCTCGGGGGACCTGAAGCTCGACGGGATCGAACTGGTCCGATGGTTCCCTGAGACCGCTCGGGCGATCGATACCTTCCCTTCGGCCAGGGATACGTGCCAGGCGTTCGCGGCCGCAGGATTCCACCAGGACGCTCTCGAGCAGGTGCGCGAGACGTACCCGGCCAGCCTCGCGGACTTCCTCGGCCAGGTGGACGCTTTCCGCCACGCCGACACCACGATGCGCAATCTCACTGAGGACGAGTTCCTCCGCGGTAAAGAACGTCTCCGCCGTGCCGTACGACATGCCGAGGACACAGCCAACCCGGAAACCAGAAGCAACTGGCTTGACCTCTTGGTTCTGCGCTGACCGGTTTACACGCACCGCGAACCTCGATGTCCTGCCTGATAGAAGAGTTTCTTTCTTCGTGGCGCAATGGAGTATGCGTGTAGCCCCGGCTCTGGTGTTGCGGCATGGTGACCCGGGAGAGGCTGGCCGGGATCGCGTCGGCGATCATCTCCTCCTTACTGCCCGGGCCAATAAATTGCATGATGTCAATTAACAAAAGTCGTGGGCTCCCGCCCTGCGCCAACTGCTTATGCGGCTGGTCACGGTCACACCGCACGTGAGATGACCTCAACGATTTTCATGTGATGTCGCCATGTTCGAAATGGGTAAGGACGAGTGCGGCGCGGGCGATGTCGCCGGCCTGGCCCCGGACCACGCCTGCGCCGCGGAGCAGCAGTCGCGCAGGCCGCCCCGCCCTATTCGACACCGCCCCGTTCGACACCGTCCCGCTAGACGCCGCCCCGTTCGACGCCGCCCCGTTCGACGCTGCCTGCGACGCTCCGTAGCATGAGGGCATGGTCATGCCGCCCGCTGTTTCCTCGCCCCCCACCGCCGAGCAGGTCACGCAGGCCCTGGCGGGGGTCAACGATCCCGAGATCCACCGTCCGATCACCGAGCTCGGGATGGTCAAGAACATCGCCGTGGGCGAGGGCGGCGTGGTCCGGGTCGATATCTACCTGACCGTGGCCGGCTGCCCGCTGCGCGATACCATCACCCGGGACGTGACCGCGGCGGTCAGCAAGCTGCCGGGCGTGGCCAGGGTCCAGGTCGACCTGGATGTGATGAGCGAGCAGCAGCGCAAGGAACTCCAGGGCAAGCTGCGCGGAGGGCGCCCGGAAAAGGAGATCCCCTTCGCCCAGCCCACGTCGCTGACCAGGGTGTTCGCTATTGCCAGCGGCAAGGGCGGGGTCGGCAAGTCCTCGGTGACGGTGAATCTGGCCGCGGCGCTGGCTGCGGCCGGGCAGAAGGTGGGCGTCCTGGACGCCGACATCTACGGGCACTCCGTGCCCCGGATGCTGGGCGTCACCGCCCCGCCCACCCAAGTCGAGCAGATGATCATGCCTCCGACCGCGCACGGCGTGAAGGTGATCTCCATCGGCATGTTCACCACCGGCAATGCGCCGGTGGTCTGGCGGGGCCCGATGCTGCACCGCGCGGTACAGCAGTTCCTCGCGGACGTGTACTGGGGCGACCTCGACGTGCTGCTGATGGATCTGCCCCCCGGGACCGGCGACGTGGCCATCTCCGTAGCCCAGCTCGTCCCGGGGGCCGAACTGATCGTGGTCACCACTCCCCAGCTCGCCTCCTCGGAGGTAGCGGAGCGGGCCGGGGCGATCTCGGTGCAGACCCACCAGCGGATCACCGGCGTGATCGAGAACATGTCGTCGCTAGCCTGCCCGCACTGTGGGGAGCCGGTCCCGGTGTTCGGCTCAGGCGGCGGCCAGGCCGTCGCCGACGCGTTGACCCGGGTGACCGGGGCGCCCGTGCCGCTGCTGGGCCAGGTGCCCATCGACGTGCGGCTGCGGGAAGGCGGCGACGAGGGCATCCCGCTGGTGCTCGCCGATCCGGGGACGGCGGCCGCCCAGCAGCTGGCCGGGATCGCCAACGGGATGGTGAACCGCTCGCGCGGGCTGGCGGGACGCCGGCTGGGTCTGACCCCCGCCTGAATTCAGGCCGCTGCGGCGCTGGGCCGTGGGCAAAGGAGCCAGGGGCCCGGGACTGGGTCCCGGGAGTGGGTCAGGTGGCCTCGGGATCGAAGGGCGGGGTTTCCTCACGCGCCAGCGTGGCGGTGGCCGTCTGGCCGGCCAGGTACTCGCCGTCGGATTCCGCCATCCCGGCCGTGGTGCCGTCGTCGCCGTCGAGCCCGTCGAACAGGTGCTTGCGGACGAAGTTACCCGGATGCAGGTCCCGCACATCGAAGTCGGAGAACTCGGGTCCCAGACCCTCGCGGAGATCCTTGGTCGCTCCATCCGCCAGCCGACGCAGCTCACGCAGGGTATGGCCGAGCTGGTGGGCCATCTTCGGCAGTTGGTCCGGCCCGAAGACCACGAGCGCGATCACGGCCAGGACCAGGATCTTGCCGATAGACAGGTCGAAAAACACGTCAGCTCTCCAGGCGAGGCGCGGCCGCGGCAGCAGGCACGGTCTTGCCTTCACTGTAGACGGTCATCTGCCTTAACGCCTCCTCCGCAGGGCTCAGTCGAATGGGTCGACCCAGGAGACCAGGCGGCTCAGGCCGTGGCCGATCCGGCCGAAGAACCCTGGCCCGCCGTTGTGCGGCAGCACGTCCACCACCTGGTCCAGAGTCTGGTCCGGTGCGTCCGCGATCAGCGTGTAGACGAACCCGTGGGCTGACCACGCGACGCTGCGCTGGTCGCGGCCGGACGCGTAGACATGATCACCGTGCAGGGCGACCTCGGACCATCCGTTCAGCTGGGCGGGCAGATGCCCACGCTGGACGAATAGTGAAATCACCGACAGGCCGTCGGAATAGGCCAGGTCGACGACCACGTCGGACGGGCCGCCGGTCTCGCTGGCCCGGAGCAGGGTGAGCTGGCCGGGCAGCTGGGCCGGCAGTGGCCAGCCCGCCGCCCGCAGCCGGGCCAGCTGCCCGCCGGCCAGCGGCTTGGCTCCTGGCGCCGACGCAGTGCGCGGCACCGACGCGACCGTGGGCGAGCCGAGCCTGAGGCTCACGAACACGTCGTCGCTGACCATCCGGGCGTGGCCGTCGAACGTCTCGCGGCGCAGCGGTAGCTTGGTCACGCTATCCAGCCAGAACCGCGCGGCCAGACGTCCGTCCAGGTGCCGCAGGACCAGTTCCTGCGCGGGGCGGCCGGCCACCTGGCCGCGGCCGGCCAGGAGCACCCGGTAGTTCTCGGCCAGCAACGCGACCATCTGCGACGTCATGGTCATGATGCCCGCGGGATCGCGCTGGCCGACGTCGTCGTCGCCGTCCCCATCCGGGTCCGTGCTGCTCGCCCCGGGCAACGGCAGGGCAGCGGCGGGCATGGTGGCCGCCTGGATCAGGGTCTGCTGATCCCGCTGGTGCCACACGTTCACCAGAGAGATCCAGCTGCCTCCCGGGGCCTGCCAGGCGGTCCGCTGAACCCCCTGATAGGAAACGTGCCGGCAGGCGCTCGCGGCCTCGCTGAGCAGCCTCAGGCCCGCTCCCGCCTGGGGGCCGGCCGTAGCCGCGGGGGACGCCGATGGCTGGCGCAGGCCGCCATGGCTGGCCGTCTGGGGGTTGATCGTCTGGGGGCTAGCCGTCTGGGGAACCAGTTCCCCACTGTGCCCCGCCACGTCCCGCCAGATCACCGTGACGCCCGTGGCGATCAGGCCCAGGACCACCACGGCGGTGGCGATACGCAGGTGCAGCGGGTCGTGCTCGGGAGCAGGCCCGTCACACTCGGGCGTGGTGCGTGAGAACATCCGTCAGCTCACGGCCCCGGGCTTGCGGACGCGGTCGCCACCGGGGTCCTGACCACGGGGATCCTGACCACGGGGACGAGCTGCAGCAGGCCACGGCGCATCATGCCCGGCGGGTCGCTGTCTGCCTGACCATTGTTCACCCGGCCGCTGTTCACCTGACCACCACTGGCCTGACCACCACTGGCCTGACTACCCCTAGCCTGCTCAATGTTGGCCTCGTTAATACTGGCCTGGTTAATTCTGGCCTGGCCACTGGCGAACCGGCGGCTGGCCGAACGGGCCTGGGTGCCCGCGGCGGCCGCGGCGGCGATGCCGCTAGCCGACACCCCGGCCGCGACGCGGCTGCTCCCGGTGGCCGGGGCCGTGCTGCCGGGACTGCCGGCCGTCCCAGCGGTGAGCGGCGCCACCGGCAGATCGCCGGTGACGATCGCGTGCTGGACCAGGAATGTATCGACCGCGGGGGTGACCTTCGGGCCGGGAGTCTGCTGTTCTCCGCCGACGAAGAAGGCGGCCGCGCCGAGGCCGGCCACCGTGGAGGCGAGGACGCCGACCGTCAGCATCCGGGCCGCCGGGAACGCGCCCCGGGGCCGCCATGGCGCCCGGGCGGTCCACGGCCGGCCGTCCGACGGCATGGCCATGGCCATCAGCCGGCCGATCAGCGCCGCGTCCACCATGGCCTCGCCCAGGGAATGCATCCGCTGCTTCAGCGCACGCAGGGCCACAGCTTCCTGGCGGCATTCGTCACAGCCGGCGATGTGGGCCAGGACCCGGTCCCGTTCCGAATCGCTGAGTTCTCCGTCGATCAAGGCGGAGATGCGCTGCCCGAGGTGACTCATAGGTCACCGGCCAAGGGCACGGTGGCGGCTCCGGGCACGCCGGAGACCACCGCGGACGCCGCGGGCGCGGGCGCCACAACCGTAGGAGTGATTGCCGTGCGGCGCGGGCGGCGGTGGTCGAGCGCAGTCCGGAGCTGGGCCCGGCCGCGGTGGATGCGGCTGCGCACGGTGCCCAGTTTCACCCCCAGCGTGTCCGCGATCTCCTCGTAGGACAGGCCCTCGATGTCGCAGAGCACGACGGCCGCCCGGTACTCGGGGGCGAGCGCCTTGAGTGCGGCCTGGATGTCGCCGTCCAGGTGCCGCTCGTCGAAGACCTGAGCCGGCGTCGGCTCGTCCCCGCGCAGGCGCTGGGCCGTGTCGTCACCCAGCCCCTCGAACCTGATGCGCTGCCGGCGCCGGGCCATGTCCAGGAACAGGTTGGTGGTGATCCGGTGCAGCCAGCCCTCGAAGGTGCCCGGCGTATAGCTGGACAGGGAGCGGAAGACGCGGACGAAGACCTCCTGGGTGAGATCCTCGGCGTCGTGGGTGTTGCCGGTCAGCCGGTAGGCAAGCCGGTACACCCGGGCGGAGTGCTCACGCACGATCTCTTCCCAGGTCGGAGGCGTCCAGCCGGACGCCACCTCCGGCGTGGTCCCGGGCATGTCCACGATCTCGCCGTCCCGCCGTATACCGTCTGCCTCTACCACCATGGTGCCCGGGCATCCCCTTCCGCACCACAACTGCTCGGATTCTGCTCTGCACCCGCTCGATCAGCGCTCGCATGCGGGATTCAGCCCCCGCGTCAAGAGTTAACGCCCGAACGGGCCTCGCTGGTTCCCGGGTCACGGCGCGTAACGATAGGCTGCCGGACTGGGATAAGCATGCACCGGAAGGCATACATTGTGAGCGCAGAGGCCAATCTTTCCTACGTCGAGGGCTACCTCACCGAGGACGAGCCGCTGCTGGCCGCGCGCCGCGAGGCGGCTGAGATCGGCGGGGCACCGCCGATCGGGCCGGGCGGCGGGGCCGCGCTCCGCTTCATCGCGGCGGCCATCAGCGCCAGGTCGGTCGTGGAGATAGGCACCGGCTGCGGTACCTCGGGTATCTGGCTGCTCCGGGGCATGCGCTCGGACGCGGTCCTGACCAGCGTCGATGCCGAGCCAGAACATCAGCGCCTGGCCCGCAAGGCGTTCACCGAAGCCGGATTCCCGTCCAACCGGTACCGGCTGATCAGCGGGAAGGCCCTCGACGTCCTGCCTCGCCTCACCGACGGCGCCTACGACCTGGTGTTCTGTGACGCCGATAAGCAGGAGTATCTCGACTACCTGGTCGAAGCGCTGCGGCTGCTGCGGCCCGGCGGGGTGGTGGCGTTCGATAACGCGCTGGCCGGCGGCCGGGTGGCCGATCCCAGCCGGGACGACCCGAACACCATCGCCATCCGGGACCTGGACGAGCAGGTGCGGCAGGATGACCGGCTGGTGCCCGTGCTGCTCCCGGTCGGGGACGGGCTGCTGGCCGCGGTCAAGCGGGGCTAGCCGCCAGCCACCGCAGCAGCAGCCGGGTGCCGAAGCCGGTGGCGCCCTTGGTGTTCTCTCCGTCGTCGGAGGTGGCCCGGGCCGCGCCAGCGATGTCGAGGTGAGCCCAGGAGCGGCCGCCGGTGAACTCCCGCAGGAACAGGGCGGCGTCGATGGATCCAGCCCGGCCGCCCGCCCGGGCCATGTTGGCCAGGTCGGCTACGGGGGAGTCCAGGCCGCCCCGGTAGTCACCGGCCAGCGGCATCCGCCATAGCCGGTCCCCGCTCGCCGTCCCCGCGTCCAGCAAGGCCGTGGCCAGGTCGTCGTCGGTGGCGTACAGCGCGGCGATGGAAGTGCCCAGCGCCACCCGCGCGGCACCGGTCAGCGTGGCCAGGTCCACCACGAGATCGGGGGCGAGGGCATCGTCTGCGTAGGCGAGCGCGTCGGCCAGGACCAGCCGGCCCTCCGCGTCCGTGTTGAGTACCTCGACCGTCTGGCCGCCGTAGTGGGTGATGACGTCCCCCACCCGCATAGCCGTCCCCGACGGCATGTTCTCGGCCGCCGCCACCAGGCCGGTCACCCTGGCCCGGACCCCGAGCCGGCCCAGCGCGGACATCGCGCCGATCACCGCCGCGCCCCCCGCCATATCGGTCTTCATCAGCTTCATGCCGTCGTTGGGCTTCAGCGACAGCCCACCGCTGTCGAAGGTGATGCCCTTGCCGATCAGCACCACATGCCGGTCAGCCCGGGCTGGCTGATCTGCGGCTGGCCGGTACTGCGGGGGCTGATAGCTGAGTTCGATCAGCCGGGGCGGGTGGATGGACCCCGACCCCACGGCGAGTATCCCGCCGAAACCGCCGGCCGCGAGTTCGGCTTCCCGCCAGACCCGCGAGGACAGCCCATGCTCCGCGGCCACCGCGGCCGCCTCGGCCGCGAGCCATTCCGGGCTCTTGATCATCGAGGGCGTATTAGCGAGATCGCGGGCCAGGGCCACGGCCCCAGCGACGGCGGCCGCCCGCTCGACCAGGGCCGCCCGGCTGGCCGGCCCGGCGAGCAGCAACCGCACCTCCCCGGGATCCTTGGCCGGCGGGCCCGCGGACTTCATCGTGAACTGGTAGGAACCGAGCAGGATCCCTTCGGTAAAGGCCTGGACGCCCTCGTCGGGTTCGTCGAGGACGGCTGTGGTCAGGGCGGCCCGCCCGGCCGGCAGGCGGCGGGCCAGCGCCGCCCCGGCCCGGCGCAGGGCTCCCGGAGAGGCGTCACCCACGCCGAGGAACAGGACGGCGCAGGCCTCCGGGCCAAGCCGGATCACCGATTGGGTAGTTTCACCGGCCCGGCCAGTCAGCTCGGCGGAGGCGATGACCTGGGCCACGCTGATCCCCAGATACCCGCCCAGGCTGGACGCACCAGCGCCAGGCACCGGACCCGGGGACGCACCGTCGGGGCTGCGCACGGGAACAGCGATCAAGGCCGGCGGTGCGGCCGCATCCCGGCTCGCCCCGGCCAGGTAGTCAGCCAGCGGTTCCAGGCCAGCCGCTGGCGCGACCGTAACCCTCGCCTTAACCGGCAAGGCTCAACCGGTGACAGACTTGAGCGCGTCCGAGAGCCGGGAAGCCTCATCCGCGGACAATTCGACCACCAGCCGCCCGCCTCCCTCGAGCGGGACGCGCATCACGATGCCGCGGCCCTCCTTGGTGACCTCGAGCGGACCGTCACCCGTCCGCGGCTTCATCGCCGCCATTCCGCATCCCCTTCCTGCTCGGGGCCGTATGAGACCTCGCAGAGGCCTGCCCGCGCCGGAATCCCGGCGCCTGCGGCGGGTCCGGCCACCCACAGCCGTGTTGATCAGTACCTCTATTATCCAGAGTTCCGGCCTACAGTGGTAACGATCAGCACTCCCTTCCGCCCGCTGCCGTCGGTAACTGGGGTCTCAGGAGTCACTGAGGCACCGCTCGCGGCCTGTCCCGAGGAGGAGTCCGGTGACCGAGAGTGTCCGCTGGGACCTCGATGGAGCGGTAGCCACCATCACGCTGAATCGGCCGCAGGCCCGTAATGCGCTCACGGCGGAGTTGAAGACCGCACTGCTCGGGGCGCTGCGCCAGGCCGCATCCAGCCCTCAGGTCCGCGCGGTGCTGATCACCGGGGCCGGACAGGCCTTCTGCGCCGGGCAGGACCTGCGGGAGCACGCCGGTCTGCTCGGGGCGGACGGGCCGGATGAGGCCACCCCCGCCGCCGGTGCGCCGCCCTCAGGAGCCCCGGCCGCCCGGACGCCCGCGGGTTCCGCGTCCGCGGTTGGCTCGACCCCAGCCAGCCCCCCGCCCCCCGCGGACGCGGAACCCGCGGGACCCGCCCCCCTGGACACGGTCCGCGAGCACTACAACCCGCTGGTGCTGGCCATCCGGTCCATGCCCAAGCCAGTCATTGCCGCCGTGAACGGGGTGGCCGCCGGGGCCGGCGCCGGGCTGGCCTTCGCGTGCGACCTCCGCATCGCGGCCCAGGGAGCCAGCTTCCTGATGGCTTTCGCGCGGGTCGGGCTGGCTGCCGACACGGGCGTGTCCTGGACCTTGCCCCGGCTGGCCGGGGCCGGGCGGGCCGCCGAACTCCTGATGCTCGCGGAGCCCATCCGCGCACCGCAGGCACTCGAACTCGGCCTGGTCAATCAGGTGGTAGAGGACGCGGACCTGCCGGCCGTCGCGGGCGCCCTCGCCGCCCGGCTGGCGGCGGGCCCGACCGCCGCCTACGCGGGCATCAAGGAACAGCTCAACTACGCCGCGGGCCACGGCCTCGGCGAGGCGCTGGACAAGGAGGCTGAGGTCCAGACCGCCCTGGGCCGCACCGCAGATCACCGGGCGGCCACGCTCGCGTTCACCCGCAAGCAGGAGCCCAAATTCCTGGGCCGCTAACGAGACGGGTCAGCTGGCCGGGTTAGCAGGCCGGGCCGCGCCGGTCGCGTCCGCGCTGGCCGGTTCCTCGTAGGCACAGACGATCTGCTCGGCGGCATCGACGAGGTCAGTGAAGGCCCGCCATTCACGGTGACCGGCGCGGCCGGTCCAGGACACCACCCGGCTGCGGCACCAGACGGTCAGGCCGCGCCGGATGGAGAGCACCGACATGCCCGAGGCTGGGGCGTCGGCGCGGACGATATGGTCGATCCCGCGCTCGGAGAGCATCCGCTCCAGGATCTCAGCGGCTTGCACGGAACCGGGCTGGGGACCACGGAACCGGTCCAGGGCATTGCTGGCCGGGACGGGGAGGGCGAACCAGACCGCCTTGCCCGAGGCCTTCCAGGCCCCGAGCCGGGCCCGGGTCAGATGGTGGCCCCAGCGTCCCTGGGACAGGCCGTCGATCACGTGCAGCCCGCGCCCGCTCACCGCGTCAACGGGCACGGGCACGGCTAGATCGGGCGGCGCGTCGTCTTTCCAGCGCGGCAAGGCGTCGAAGACCTTGCAGACCAGTTCCTGCTCCCCGCCGACCCGGCGCAGGTAGAGCCAGATCTCCGGGGCGCCCGCCACCGCACAGCCGCGCACGTCGAACTGGATGCCGGTCTGGGCGTGCATGCTGTTGGCGGCGAGCTCGCTGGCCATGGTGCTGCCGTCGTAGATCAACTCGGCCGGCAGCCCGACTCCGGCCGCGGCGGCCCGGAAGAGGCGGCGGGCCGCGCCTGAGCAGGTGGTATCAAGCGGGAGCGGGGATGCGGCGCAGCCGCCCGCCGACACGGTCGCGGCCGGCGCAGGCACCGCCGCCATGACGTGCGGCGCATCCGCGGCAAGCGACCCTAACATGATCCTCAGCCTTCCCGGCCCGCAATCTGTGAAACACAGATTACGAGTCATGCCCGCACCATGCAACGACATCTGGGTTTGTCGGTCCGGCTTGAACGAGTCTTTACCAACCGCCCCGGGCTGGTTACGGCCTCATGGTAACGCTACGTAAGGTGACACTGCTGTGGCTAAGAGGTAACGAGCGGGGGATCCACTGCTGCCGGCCTGGTGGTCATGGCAGTACAGTCGAGCCGGTGCGGCTACCGAACTGGGAGCTGCCTGGCCTCGAGACAGGCCCAGTACACAAAGAATCCCCCGGGCCGCCACCCGGGGGATTCTTCTCTGCTGGACAGTCTGGGCTTGGCCAGTCCGGCCCGGCCGGCCTGGCCGGCTTGATCAGCAGTCGAGGTCGTACCGGCCCGCCTTGGTATCCGACAGGAACTCGGCGAACGCCGCCCGGCTGATCACGTGAGCGCCGTCGCTGGGCCGGGTGCTGTCCCGGACCGCGACCACATCCACAAAGTTCGCGGCGACTTCCACACAACCGCCGTTAGAGGTACTGCTGAGGTGTGCCTTGCGCCACTGTGCTCGAGACAGGTCAGTCATTTCTACTCCAGTTGTTGAGCGAGGTGTTCGAGGTAAAGAACGGTATCCCCGGGCTCCTGGGCCGAATCGCGGATCCGGCCGAAAGCCTGGATGTACAAACTCACCTCTTCTGGTCTGCTTACCTCCTGAATAGCCGTGTCCGTTTCGGTGAAGACGAGAGGCTCGTCCCCGGGGAGATCAAAGATGTTGATCGAGGACGACACCCCCGGGCTGGGGCCATCCTCGAAGCGCTGGATGCGCAGTTCCACATTGGGCCGCCTGCTCATCTCGATCAGGTGCTCGATCTGCTCGCGCCGCTCCAGCTTGCTGCCCCAGCGATACATGAGCGACGCCTCAGTGATAACCACGATCAACTGGGGGGCCGTCCCATTGGTGCGGTCAAGGATCTCCTGGCGGCGCTGCCGCGTCTCCATCGCCTTGCGGCGCCACGCGGGTGGCCGCGGGCCGGCTCGCATGAAGGCTTCTGCGTAGTCCTGGGTCTGCAGCAGACCGGGCACCACGAGCGGCATGCACACCTGGATCCGCTCGGCGTCGTTCTCAAATCCGGGAAACTCGTTCTCGAAGATATCGGTGTAGTCACGCCACCACGGCCGGGCCCGCGCGCGGATGGCGAGTTCCTCCAGTTCCTCTGCGGCGGCGGCGTCCACGCCGTAGATCCGCAGCAGGTCCCGGATGTCGCTCATCTCGGGGCGCTTCCACTGGTTGGCCTCGAACCGGCCCACCTTGCCGCGGCCCCAGTTGAGGATGTCGCAGACGTGGTTTGCGGTGTGACCGCTCTCAGTCCGGAGTTCAGCAAGCCGGCGGGACAGCCGACGCTTGGCTACGGTTGCGCCGTAGGCATCGTCAGCCATCCGGGATCTCCTCCTTGACAGGATGATGTGTGCAGCATAGCGCTACCTAACTTGTGAATCGCAGATTATTGGATACTCTCTGAGACTCCCAGGTTACGTCGAGGCTGGCCCGCTCGGGAGAGCCCCGGAGCCGGGCCGGACGCCATCGGGCCCGCCGTCATTTGTGCCGTCGTCGAACTCGCCGCCCCGGGCGCCGTGCAGGAAACACTCCCACTCGTGCCGGTCGTAGACGAGGATCCGGCCGTCCGGGTCTCCGGTGACCCGCATCAGCACCCACTCGGCCGCACCGCCCGCGCCGGGCGCGAAAGCGATCTCGATCGAGCCTTCCCCGTCTCCCGACCTGCGCCACTGCTGGGCGTCCACCTCGATGCCCAGATCCTGCACGCTGGGCTTCTTGCTCATCGCACCCCTCCTCAGGTCACGGCCGCCGGGCCACACCGGCATACCCCCAGCGTGAGCCATCGCTGTCCGCGAGCTGGGGGTCTTCAGCTCCCCACTCCCCCATGTACACCAGTCGCGGCGCCTCGCCCGGCCAGGGCGCCACCAGTTCGAGTCCGGCGAAGAAGCGCTCCACCTCGGCCCTCGGGCGCAGGTGGATGTTCTCCGTAGCTCCTTCGTACACCGACAGCCCGGTCCGCACCCCCCGTTCGGGCACGTTATCCGCGGTGACGTGGGACAGCGCCAGGTAACTGCCCGGTGGCAGGGCTTCCGTGTACCGGGCCACCAGGCCCCAGGGGTCCGCACTATCGGCTACGAAGTGCAGTACCGCAGTCATGAGCAGCCCGATTGGCTCGGTGAAATCGATCAGGTCGCGAAGCTGGCGGTTGCCCAGCACCCGGCCGGGATCACGCAAGTCGGCGAAGACGAACGTGGTGAGGCGGCTGTCCGTCAGCAACTCCCCGGCGTAGGCGCGGACCATCGGATCGTTGTCCACGTAGACCACCCGCGCGTCGGCCGCGACCTCCCGGATCACCTGGTGGGTGTTGCCCTGGGTCGGCAGTCCGGATCCGAGATCGAGGAACTGGCTGATCCCGCGGTCTTCCGCTAGCCACTTCGCGGCCCGCTGGTGAAACCCGCGGTTGGCCCAGGCCATGTCGGAGATCTCGGGCAGGTCCGTCCGGAGCCGCTCCGCCGCCTGCTGGTCGGCCGGGTAGTTGATCGTGCCGCCGAGGTAGTAGTCATACAGCCGTGCCGGGCTGGGCACCTCGGGATCCACCCCCGGCGGAACCGGCGGTGGATCGTCGCGATCTGACGAGGCCGGCCGCCACGGGTCACGGGACCTGGTCATGACACCTCCTGCACTGTCCGCTTACAGTGTGACACGCTCCGTGTGATTCATGAACCGGGATATTCAGCATGCTGCCCCCCGGAACACCGCCCCTCAGCATGCCGCCCTTGGTAGGCCCCGCGCCGGATGCAATCGCGCAAATGATCGTCCACTGCCCCGCAGGCCTGGAACGCGGCATAGACCGTGACCGGTCCGGTGAAGGAGAATCCCTGGCTCCGCAGTTCCCGGGCCAGCGCCTTGGACTCAGGGGTCCAGGCGGGTATCTCAGCCATGGTGAGCGGTCCGGCGGCATGAGCGTCCGCCGGATCCTCCGCATAGCTCCAGAACAGTGCAGCCAGGCCGCGCGGGATGGCCAGCGCGGCCCGGGCGTTCCCGATGACCGCGGTGATCTTGGCCCGGTTCCTGATGATGCCGGCGTCCCCGAGCAGCCTGGTCACATCGTCTGGGCCGAATTCCGCCACGACGGCCGGGTCGAAGCCACCGAACGCGGCCCGGAAGTTTTCGCGCTTGCGCAAGATCGTGAGCCAGGACAGGCCGGACTGGAAGGCTTCCAGGCACAGCCGCTCGAAAATGCCCCGGTCATCGCGGACCGGGCGGCCCCACTCCTCGTCGTGATACGGGAGCTGTTCCGGGGCGGACAGCGCCCAGGGGCAGCGCAGCTGTCCGTCGGGCCCGGGCTCCGGCGGGCGGCCCGGATCAGTCATCGCGGCCGGCGGCCGCTTCCCCGGAACGCGGGGCGCCGGAACCCGGGAACAGGGTGCCCGCGGCGCCATTACGCGGCCCGTCCCCGCCCGGAGTCCCCTGCTCCGGCGAGGGCGGATCTGGCGGGGCGGCGGGCGGAACCGGCCCGCCCGGCGATCCCGCCTGGCCAGCACTGGTTTCGCGGGTGCCGACCTCCGGGGTACTGGCCTTCCTGACCGCGGAACCCCGGGTACTGGCCGCCTTCGATCGGGCCAGCAGAGTGGCGGCGATGGCCGGATGACTGCCGGTGGCTGACCGCAGCTCGGCGAGCTGCTGCCGGAGCACCGCGATCTCCACGTCACGCTCGGTGATGGCCTGCGCGATCCGGTTCAGCGCCTCGTCGGTCACCTGGACGTTGTAGCCCCAGAGGGCGGACGGCGGCCGCAGCAGCACCACGTCGGCGGCGCTAACCAGGTCGGGCGGGAGATAGTCCGTGGCGAACTCCGCCATCTCACCACCGTGGCCCATGGCCACGCTCACCACGCCGGCCAGGATGACGGCCGCGGCGAGTAGCAACAGAATCGGCACAGTACGAATCGTCCCACGCCTGGCGCTCGCCGACATCCACCAGGAGCCAGTCGGCGAGTTTCACGCCACCGGTGTCAGGCCATCGCGGTCAGGCCACCAGCCCGCCCGGTTCAGTCCACCGGCCCGGTTCAGTCCCCCGGCTCGGACTCGGCCGCCCGGGACCGCCCGGCGTCGGCGCCGTTATGCTGCGCGTGGGCCTGCTGGATGATGCGGATCACCTCGGCTGGATCGTCCACCACCGTGATCAGCTCCTCATCCCCGGCCGAAATGTTCCCGCTGGCCAGCACCGACTCACGGATCCAGGACACCAGGCCGGTCCAGTAGCTGCTGCCCACCAGCACGATCGGGAATCTCGTTATCTTGCCGGTTTGGACCAGGGTGAGCGCCTCGAACAGCTCATCCAGCGTGCCGAAGCCGCCGGGCAGCACCACGAACGCCTGCGAATACTTGATGAACATCGTCTTGCGGACGAAGAAGTAGCGGAACTCCAGCCCGATCTCTACGTAGTCGTTCAGGCCCATCTCCATGGGCAGCTCGATGCCGAGCCCGACCGAGACCCCGCCCACGCTGGCGGCGCCCTTGTTGGCCGCCTCCATGACTCCCGGGCCGCCCCCCGTGATCACCGCATACCCGGCCTCGGCCAGCCCGGTCCCGATGCGTTCGGCCTGTTCGTACTCGCGGTCCCCGGGGCGGGCCCGCGCGGAGCCGAAGACCGAGACCGCCGGGCCGAGTTCCGCGAGCAGCCCGAAGCCCTCAACGAACTCGGCCTGGATCCGCAGCACTCGCCAGGGGTCGGTATGCACCCAGTCGCTGGGTCCGCGCCTGTCAAGCAGCCGCTGGTCAGTGGTGGTCTTGGGGATGAAATCGCCGCGCAGCATGGCCGGTCCCTGGCGGCGGATTCGACGACGTGACTCAGATTGCACCCTTCGATCCTGCCATGTGAAATGACCTGGTCAGCGGGGCGCGCCCGGTAACGCGGCGCCCGGGGCGGCCACGGGCGCTCTCCGCGGCCTGCCCGCCATGATCGCGGCGCCGCCGCGATGCCGCGCATTTCTGCTCAGGTCACCGGCTCGTCACCGGAAAGCATCCACCGGTCAAGGGCCGGCGTGCCCGGCAACACGTGCGGCGGTCTGTGTCACTCAGGTCGGATCGCGCCGGTAACTTCGGCATGTGCCCAACAGCAGGCCAACCCAGCCACGTCCCCGGCGCCCAGAACGTAAGCGCCGCGCGGTCATCGCGACGAGCCTGCTCCTCGCCGCCGCCGTGGGCACCTACCTGGCGGTACGCAGTCTCGCGCCGGTCATCGTGCCCGTGCTGGCCGGATCGGGGTGCTCAGCCGCGGCCACGCATCAGTCGGTACTGCTCGATACCCAGCAGGCCAGCATCGCAGCCACGATCGCGGGCGTGGCCCACCAGGAGTCGATGCCCAGCCAGGCAGTCACCATCGCCTACGCGACGGCGATGCAGGAATCCAAGCTGCACAACCTGGACTATGGGACCTCGGACTCGGTCGGTGTGTTCCAGCAGCGGCCCTCGCAGGGCTGGGGACCGGCGAGGAAGCTCGAGAACCCGGTCTACGCGGCGACCAAGTTCTTCCATGCCCTGAGGTCCGTCCAGGGTTACCAGACGATGCCCGTGTACCAGGCGGCCCAAGCGGTCCAGCACAGCGCGGACGGATCCGCGTACATGCAGTACCAGCGGATGGCGACCGAGATGGCCGGCGCGTTCACCGGCCAGCGCAAGCACGCCGTCTACTGCTGGTCGACCGCAGACGGCCCGCGCCACCCCAACGTGGCCGCCATCACGCAGGGGCTGGCGAGCACCTTCGGCCAGGCCACCGCGGAGCTGGGACGCCCCGCTCAGCACCACACCATGCTGGTTCCGATCGGGCACCCGAAGCTCGGCTGGACGGTAGCATCCTGGCTGGTGACTCACGCCAGCACCTATGGCATCCACCAGGTGCGCTTCGGCGGCTATCAGTGGCGCGCGTCCGCGGGGACCAAAGGCTGGGTACGTGACGCAGGCGCACCACCAGCGGGCACCATCCAGCTGAGCTGATAGCCTGCGGCCGGCTGGTGAAACGGGCGGCCCCGGGCCGCGGCTGCGGCCGCCTTCGCGACATACTTGCCAGAACCGGGATACTGGGAGGCCCCAGACCCACCGGGATAATGCCGGAAGAGGAGTTCCGACGTGACGTACATCATTGCGCAACCCTGTGTCGACATCCTCGACAGGTCATGCATCGAGGAGTGCCCCGTCGACTGCATCTACGAGGGTGAGCGCATGCTCTACATACACCCTGACGAGTGCGTGGACTGTGGCGCATGCGAGCCGGTCTGCCCGGTCGAGGCGATCTTCTACGAAGATGACGTGCCCGACCAGTGGAAAGACTTCTACAAGGCGAACGTGGAGTTCTTCGCGGACCTGGGGTCGCCTGGTGGTGCCTCCAAGGTCGGGAAGATCAACAAGGACCACCCCATCGTGATCGCGGTGCCTCCGCAGGGAGAAGACAGCTGACCCTCGCGGCACGGCTGCCCCGGTTTCCCTGGGATCTGCTCGATCCCTACGGCCAGAAGGCCAGGGCCCATCCGGACGGGATCGTGGATCTGTCCGTCGGTACCCCCGTAGATCCCGTCCCGGGGCTGGTCCAGGATGCCCTCCGGGCCGCGGCCAACGCGCCTGGCTACCCGGCCACCCACGGCACCCGCGCGCTGCGCGAGGCGGCGGCCGGCTGGCTGGCCCGCCGCCACGGGGTCACGGTCGAGCCGGACACGGTACTGCCGCTGATCGGCACCAAGGAATTCATCGCCTCGCTGCCGGCGCTGCTCGGCTGCGGGCCCGGGGATGTGGTCGTCTACCCGGAACTCGCCTACCCGACCTACGACATCGGCGCCCGGCTGGCGGACGCGCGGGGGCTGGCCTCGGACGGCCTCACCGCCCTGGGCCCGGAAGGCGCCCGGCTGATCTGGGTCAACTCACCCAGCAACCCGACCGGGCGCGTGCTGCCCACGGAACACCTGGCCAAGATGGTGCGCTGGGCGCGCGAGCGCGGCGCGGTACTCGCTTCCGACGAGTGCTACATCGGCCTCGGCTGGGACACCGAGCCCGTGTCCATGCTGCACCCCGACGTGTGCGGCGGGTCGTTCGAGGGCCTGCTCGCGGTGCACTCGGTGTCCAAGCGGTCCAACCTGGCCGGCTACCGGGCGGGCTTCGTCACCGGCGACCCCGCGCTCGTCGCGCAGCTGCTGGAGATCCGCAAACACGCCGGGATGATGATGCCCGCCCCGATCCAGGCGGCCATGACCGCGGCTCTCGCCGACGACGGCCACGCCGAGCGGCAGCGCTCGGTCTACGCCGCCCGCCGCGACCAGCTGCGGCCCGCCCTGGAGAAGGCCGGCTGGACGATCACCCATTCCGAGGCGGGCCTGTACCTGTGGGCCTCGCGCCCGGGGCACGACTGCTGGTCGTCGGTGGACTTGCTGGCCGGGGCGGGCATCCTCGTCGCGCCCGGCGAGTTCTACGGCCCGGCCGGCGCGCAGCACATCCGGGTCGCCCTCACCGCTACCGACGAGCGGGTGGCCGCCGCCGCCCGCCGCCTGGCCACCCTCGCCTGACCAGCGCCCAGCACCCCGCGCACCCAGCACCCTGCGCACTCAGCGCGCCCGCCTCTCTCCCACCCGGGCCGCGTATCCCCGAACCTGTCGTACCTGCCTGGCATGGTTGCCGGCCTCAGGAAAGGAGGGGACCATGACAGTCGTGACCAGTCCCAGCGATGTCGCCCACCCCTTCACGGTCGCGGACCTGGAGGGGATGCCGGATGACGGTCGCCGGTACGAACTTATCGACGGGGAGCTCCTGGTGAGCCCGGCGCCAGGCTGGGCCCACCAAGAGGCGGCTTACACGCTGTACACGCTCCTGCGCAGCCACTGCCCGCCCGACCTGCGGGTGATTGGAGCCCCCTTCGCGGTGCGCCCCGACAAGTTCAACGAGGTACAGCCCGACGTCCTGGTGGCCCGGTACACCGACCTCACCGAGGACGATCTGCCCCAGGCCCCGGTGCTGGCCGTCGAGGTGATCTCGCCCACGAGCCGCCTGCGCGATGCCCACCTGAAGATGGCGGTCTACGCCCGGCTCGGCTCCCCCTCGTTCTGGCTGGTCGACCCGGCCCGGGACAAGCCGTCGCTGACGGTGTTCGAACTGGCCGGCGGTGCCTACCGAGAGGTCGCCTGCGTGGCGGGCGACGAGGCGTGGACCGCCACCCGGCCGTTCCCGGTCCGGGTCGTCCCATCCGACCTGGTCCGCGGCCTGCATCCTTAGGCCGGCCCGGTTCCGGCCCGCGAATGCGGTCGGCTGCGGCCCAGGCACCACCGGGCCAGGCACCGCCCAGGACCCTCAATAGGCTGTCAGGTGTGCTCCGCCTCTATGACACCCAGACCAGGCAGGTCGAGACGATCGAGCCCGCACGCCGTGGCCGGCTTAGCCTCTACAGCTGCGGGCCGACGGTCTACCGCCCGGCCCATGTCGGCAACCTGCGGTCCTACCTGCTGGCCGACCTGATCCGGCGGACCGCCGGGCGGCACCGGCTGCTGGTCACCAGCTGCCAGAACATCACCGACGTGGGGCACCTGGCCGATGACACCGAGATCGACCCCGAGGGCGAGGACAAGGTCCAGGCCCAGGCCCGGGCGGAAGGGAAGAGCGCGCTCGACCTCGCCCGGTATTACGAGGAGGCGTTCCGCGCCGACTGCGCCGCGCTGAATATCCACCCGGCCGACTTCTACCCGCGGGCCTCAGAGTCCATCGGCATGATGATCGACCTGATCGCCCGGCTGATCGAGACCGGCCACGCCTATGCGGTCCCCAGCGGCTCGGTGTATTTCGACGCCCGGTCCTTCCCCAGCTACGGCGAGCTGTCCGGTAACCGGCTCGGCGACCTGCGGCCCGGCCACCGCAGTGGCGCCCGTGCTGACCAGCAGAGCGTGGACCCGGACAAGCGCTTCCACGCGGACTGGGCCCTCTGGAAAGCGGCGCGAGCGGGGCGGGAACTGACCTACGCCGCGCCCTGGGGCAGCGGCTTTCCGGGCTGGCACGCCGAGTGCTCCGCGATGTCCTTGCACTACCTGGGCGAGACCATCGACGTGCACACCGGCGGGATCGACCTGCGCTTCCCCCACCACGAGGACGAGCGGGCCCAGTCCAACTCGGTCACTGGCCACGAGGTGGTCCAGCACTGGGTCCACGGCGAGCACCTGCTGTTCGAGGGCCGCAAGATGGCCAAGTCCACCGGGAACATGGTGCTGCTGGCCGATCTCACCGCCCGCGGGCTGGACCCGCTGGCGCTCCGGCTCGCGTTCCTGGACCACCGCTACCGGCAGCAGCTGAACCTGACCTGGGCGGTGCTGGAGGCCGCGGACCGGACGGTGCGCCGCTGGCGGGAGCGGGTGGCCGAGTGGGCACGCTCGCCGAGCAAGCCGATGTGCGCGGAGTACGTCAGCGACTTCGCCGGGGCCTTCGACGATGACCTGGACACCCCGGCGGCGCTGCGGGTCCTGCGGAACCTGGAGAAGGACGGCGAGATCCCTCCCGGGGCCAAGTTCGAGACGTTCGCCTACGCTGACCACCTGCTCGGCCTGGACCTGGCGCGCGACATCGGGCGGGAGCCCGCGCCGCGCCCGCTCCCCGATGACGCGGCGGACCTGCTGGAGGCGCGCGCGGCTGCCCGCGCCGCGGCCGACTGGCCCTTGGCGGACCGGCTCCGCGATCGGCTTGGCACGCTCGGCGTCACGGTGACCGACACACCAGCCGGCCAGACCTGGACTGTCCGCACACGCTGAGCGGTCAGCTGAGAACGCCCTCCCGAGCGAGAGCTCGATACCGCCCTTCCCGGGCCAGGGCAGCCTCCGGTTCCTGTTCGGGTGGGCCTGCTGGATGTTACATCGATGTAAAACAGCTCTCATTCATGTTAACGCGCAACGATTGGCCGGTCTTTTCTTAAATTTCGCAACGAACCTTCGCCTGCTCGCAGCTCATGCGCAGGTATGCACCACAACGCAGACCATACGCTTTGAGCAGCAGGTTCCATGGCCGCGGAGAGGAGGATCGATGACCGAGACGCTTCCCACTACCACCCCCGACATCAGCACCGCCACCGCCCCGGGCGCAGCCCCGGTATCCGGGCTACCCCAGTTCCGGACCTACCTGATGTGCCCGCCAGATCACTTCACGGTGCAGTACTCCATCAACCCCTGGATGGGCAGCGGGGAACCCGTCGACACTGCGCGGGCCATGCTCCAGTGGCAGCTGCTGCGGGACACCTACCGTTCGCTCGGTCACACGGTCCGGCTCATCGATCCCCGCCCCGGCCTGCCGGACATGGTCTTCGCGGCCAACGGCGCCACGGTGATCGGGGGCACCGTGCTGGGCGCCCGCTTCCGGCATCCGGAGCGCGCCGCGGAAGGGCCCGCCTACCTGGACTGGTTCCGTGCACGCGGCTTCCCGATAGTGCACGAGCCCCAGCGCACTAACGAAGGGGAGGGGGACATCGTGCACGCGGGCCGGGTGATCCTGGCCGGGCACGGCTTCCGCACTGACCCCGACATGCGGTACGACCTCGAGCAGTTGTTCGGCCTGCCCGTCGTCAGCCTCCGCCTGGTGGACCCCCGGTTCTACCATCTGGATACGGCCTTGTGCGTACTCGACGCCGACACCGCCGCCTATTACCCGGCCGCGTTCGACGCCGCCGGGCGGGCCGCCCTGGCCGCCTGCTTCGCCGAGCTCATCGAGGCCACTGACGAGGACGCCGCGGTACTCGGGCTGAACGCGGTCAGCGACGGGCACCACGTGGTACTGCCGGCCCAGGCGATGGCGCTGGCCGCCCAGCTCGCGGCGCGTGGCTTCGAGCCGGTGCCGGTGGACATGTCCGAATTCCGCAAAGCCGGGGGCGGCCCCAAGTGCTGCACACTGGAACTCCGGCCACGAGAGGGGGAAGTAACGTGACCGTCACCACGGAAGACCTGCGCGCCCTGTCGCAGGCGCACAGCGCACACAACTATCACCCGCTGCCCATCGTGATCGCCGACGCCCAAGGCGCCTGGGTCACCGACACGGAGGGGCGCCGCTACCTCGACATGCTGGCCGCGTACTCCGCGCTCAACTTCGGTCACCGCCACCCCGCCCTGATCGCGGCCGCGCAGCGGCAGCTGGACCGGGTCACGCTGGTCAGCCGGGCCTTCGACCACGACCAGTTCGGCCTGTTCTGCGCCGAGCTCGCGGACCTGGCGGGCATGGAGATGGTGCTGCCGATGAACACCGGCGCGGAGGCGGTGGAAACGGCGATCAAGACCGCGCGCAAGTGGGGTTACGAGGTCAAGGGCGTGCCCGCCGACGAAGCGGTGATCGTGGCGTTCGAGGGTAACTTCCACGGCCGGACCACGACGATCGTCAGCTTCTCCACCGACCCCGACGCCCGGGCCTCGTTCGGCCCGTACACCCCCGGGTTCCGGGTGGTGCCCTACGGGGACGCCGACGCGCTGGCTGCGGCCATGGACCCCAACGTGGTCGGCGTCCTGATCGAGCCGATCCAGGGTGAGGCCGGCGTGGTGGTGCCGCCGCCGGGTTACCTGGCCGCCGTCCGTGAACTGTGCACGGCGCACGGGGCCCTCATGATCGCCGATGAGATCCAGTCCGGGCTCGGCCGGACCGGCGCCACTTTCGCCTGCGAGCACGAGGGCGTGCGGCCCGATATCTACCTGCTTGGCAAGGCGCTCGGCGGCGGGATCGTGCCGGTCTCCGCGGTTGTGTCGTCCCGCGCCGTCCTCGGCGTCTTCCAGCCCGGGCAGCACGGCTCGACCTTCGGCGGGAACCCGCTGGCCTGCGCCGTCGGGCGTGAGGTGATCGCGTTGCTGGCCACCGGCGAGTACCAGGAACGGTCCGCGAAGCTGGGCGCCCACCTGCACGACCGGCTGTCCACCCTGCCCAGGGACGTAGTCCGCCGGGTGCGCGGCCGCGGCCTGTGGGCCGGGGTCGAGTTCACCTCGCTGCCGGGCCGCGTCGCCTGTGAGCGGCTCGCGGCGCGCGGCGTCCTGGCCAAGGACACGCACGGTACCGCGATCCGGCTCGCACCGCCCCTGATGCTCAGCGAACCGGATCTGGACTGGGGGCTGGACCAGCTCGAGGCGGCCATCCGGGAGTAAGCGGGCCGCCGGGCGGCCGGCCCCAGCCAGGGGAGGATGCGGCCTGGTCAGTCGCCCTTCAGCGTGCGGTACCGGCCGCTGTGGTGGATCAGCGGGCGATGGCCCGGCTGCGGCTCGCTGACCCCGATGACCTCGCCAACCACGATGGCGTGGTCGCCGCCGTCGTGCACTGCCGTAGTCCGGCACTCGATCGCGCCCAGCGCGTCGTCCAGCACCGCTGACCCGGTCTGCGGGCCGGGATGGTGCGCGATCCCGCCCAGCTGGCCGTCCAGCGGGCGGCCGCGGGTCGCCAGCCACCGGGCGGTCTTCTCTGAATCCTCATCGAGCACGGACAACGCCCAGATCCCGGCGGCCAGTACCGCATCGTGGAAGCGGGCGATCTTCTCGGCGCAAAACAGCACCCGCTGCGGTTCCAGGGATACCGACGTGAAGGCGGTCACGGTCATGGCGTGGTCCACGCCCTCGAGGCGGGTCGTCACGACCATGATGCCGCTGGCGAACTGGCCAGCGACGCGCCGGAAATCGGCGCCGTCGACTGCGGTCATGAACTGATGCTCGGGCGGCGGGGCAGGCCAGTCCGGTGGGTGCCAGTCCGGGGCGGCCCGGTCCGGGCCCGGCGCAGGAAGGCCACCACGACGCCTGCGGCCGCGCACACCGACCCGCCGTAGAGGTACACCTGGCCCGCCGTCGAATTGGCGATGATCACACTCCCGCCGGCCGTGGGCAGGCTCAGCACCACGGACACGCCGAACCAGCCCAGCGCCGGCAACAGCGCGCCGGCCGGCGAGCCCATCCCGGCCGCGCCGAGTACGCAGGTGACTCCGATCGCGACGGCCAGCACCAGGGCGACGAGCGGGAAGGAACCGACCAACCGGGAGAACTGGAAGCAGCCGATCAGCCCTTCCAGGGCCCCCAGCAGGAACAACAACGCATAGGCGCCGCCGGCGACGAACGCCTGAGCGTCCCGGGGCGCGCGCGGATTGGGCAAGCTGTCCACGGATTGCAGGCTATACGCCACCCCGGGCCGGACAGCTAGCCGAGGTCGGCGAACAAGCCGGCCGCCCGGCCCCCGCCGACGGCACTGCGGCGCCCGACGGAAAAGAGCCTCCGCTCAGGCCGGTCCCGCCCCGGAGCGACCACATCAGAATCATCAGTCACGTTGATCACAGTCGCCAACGACTTGATCATGGTCACGGGTCACTTTTCACGCCTCGACGTGCGTCCTGGCGGGTGTTTTGTCCAGTTATGGGCGCACGTTCAGCGTGATAGGTCGGCTCAGAGGTCTCCCGCCCTGTGCTGTGGGGACGCCCGGAGCGGGCCACACCAGCCACACCAGCCACTGCGGCCACACCAGTTCAGCGATCACACCAGCCACCCGAGGCTAGTCCAGTCCGGCGAAGAGGTCGGTCTCCCGGCCGTCCGGGCCGGACGGGCCCCGCGGGCCGGCCAGCAGCGTGTAGTACTCGCGGGCCAGGATGCGCTGGCCGACCCAATTGGACAGCGCGAAGAAGGGTTCGTGCACTGTGATCTGGGTGGCGTGGGCGCGCATCGCGGCCGTCTTGGCGGCGAGGTACGCGGACCCGTCGATCTCCGTGCTCACCTGGTCGTCCCCGGCCCCGTAGGGCACGGTGTCCGCGGCGGGCTCAGCGATGAACCCGGCCGGCGCGGCCTCCCCGTCCCGGCCGGACAGGTCAGTCACCGCGGCCAGCACTGAGCGCGGCACGGCCGTGGCGTAGAACTTGGCCACCGGCCACGGATCACGGTCGGCGCCCGGATCAGGGAGGCCCGGCCCAGGAACGCCCGGCCCAGAGAGGCCAGGCCCAGGGAGGTCGGGCATCGACAGGCCGGGGTCCCCGGCCAGCTGGAAGGCCCGCCAGGCCACCCGGCGCGCCTGGATGTGGTCGGGATGCCCGTAGAACCCGCGGTCGTCGTAGCTGACCATGACCCGGGGGCGCACCTCGCGGATAATGGCCACCAGGTCCAGGGCCGCCTCGTCCAGGTCAGCCTGCCAGAAGCATCCGGGGTCGTCGTTGCTGGGCAGGCCCATCATGCCGGAGTCGCGCCAGCGGCCCGGCCCGCCGAGGAACCGGTGATCCTGCACGCCGAGCGCGGCGCAGGCGGCGTCGAGTTCCCCGATCCGGTACTTGCCGAGCAGGTCACCGCGCTCCGCGCCCAGGTAGGCCAGGTCAGCCGGGATGATCTCACCCAGCTCCCCCAGGGTGCAGGTGACCAGCGTCACCGGGACGCTCGCGGTCGCGTACCTGGCCATGGTGACGCCGGTCTCGATCGATTCGTCGTCGGGGTGGGCGTGCACCACCAGCAGCCCGCCCCCGGTCTCGGAGGTGCTCACACGTAGCGAGACTAGTTGGCGGCCGCCTGTGGCTTGCCCCGGCTTGCGGGCCGGGGGCCGGGCCGTTCCCGCGCAGGCCCGGCCACGGTGGCAGGATCGGGGCCATGACGGAAAGCTTCCCGCGGCAGCAGGCCCGGACCAGGCGGTTCTCCCTCGGTGTCCCCCGCTCGTTCAAGGTGGCGCCCGACGGCAGCCGGGTCGCCTTCCTGCGCAGCCAGGGCGGTGCCGACCCGGTGACCTGCCTGTGGCAGCTGCACGTGGACACCGGGAACGAGGAACTGCTGGCCGATCCGGCCGCGCTGGAGCCAGCCGGCGAGGATCTCTCCCCGCAGGAGAAGGCCCGTCGCGAGCGCACCCGGGAGCAGGCGGGGGGAATCGTCGGGTTCGCCACGGACCGGGCCATGAGCGTGGCCGCGTTCACCCTGGCCGGCCGGGTGTATGTGGCCAGCCTGCCCGATTCGCCCAGCCGCGAGCCCGGCGCCCGCGAACCTGCCACCCGCGAGCCCGGGATCCGCGAGCTCGGGGCCCGTTCTCCCGCGCTCGATCCCCGGCCCGACCCGACCGGCACCCGGGTCGCCTATGTCTGCGGCGGCGCGCTGCGCGTCACCAGGGTGGACGGCGACACGGCAGACGGCGGCGGGGACACCGCGCTGGCCGACCCAGAGGGTACCCCGGGGCTCTCCTACGGCCTGGCCGAGTTCATCGCGGCTGAGGAGATGGGCCGGATACGCGGGTACTGGTGGGCGCCGGACGGAGCCAGCCTGCTGGTGGCCCGGGTCGACGAGACCCCGGTCCAGAGGTGGTACATCGCCGACCCGGCGAACCCGGATCGGCCGCCCGCCGCCGTGGCCTATCCCTCGGCTGGCACCCCCAACGCCGAGGTCTCGCTGCTGCTGGCCGGGCTGGACGGACGCATGGTTGCGGTGGACACCGGCGGCGCCGCGTTCCCGTACCTGGTCACCGTGAGCTGGGACGCCGGCGATCCGCTGATCGTGGTGCTGAGCCGCGACCAGCGGGTGATGAGGCTGCTCGCCGCGGACCCGGCGACCGGCGCGACGACGGTGCTACGCGAGGACACCGACCCGCGGTGGCTGGACATCGTGCCCGGGGTACCCGCCCGGACCGGCGACGCCGACGGCGACGAGCGGATCGCCTGGGTTGCGGAGGCCGGCGGGGTCCGGCGGCTGCTCGTCGGCACCCCGGAGGAGCTGGCCGGGGGCGCCTCGGCTGCGGTGACGCCGCCCACCATCCAGGTCCGCGAAGTCCTCAGCGTGGACGGCGGCACGGTACTGTTCACCGCCTCCGGGGCTGATCCCACCGCGATCGGGCTGTGGCTATACCGGGCGGGCGGTCTGGAAGAGATCAGCCCGCCCGGAGGCGTGCACGCGGGCACCCGGTCGGGCGGCACCACCGTGGTCACCAGCCGTACGCTGGCCTACCCCGGACCGGAGGTCCGGGTCCTCACCGACGCTCCTGCCACCGGGGGGGCAGGCCCGGCCGCCACCGGGGGGGCAGGCCCGGCCGCCACCGAAGCGGCCCGGATCGCCGTGCTGGCCGAGG